>DASTBA010000140.1:0-7446 GCA_035712285.1 Gemmatimonadales bacterium
TACTTCGTCCCGTACCCCTTGTCCGCCGAGATCTTCGTCAACGCCGCCGTCGTCGTCGTCTTCCCGTGGTCCACGTGCCCGATCGTCCCCACGTTCACGTGCGGCTTCGTCCGCTCGAACTTCGCCTTTGCCATGATGCCCTGACTCCTTGATCCTGTGTCGTCTCGCTGCCGGGTCGACTGTCGACCGTCGACTCTCTTCAAGAGCTCGCGATCGGGATTGAACCGATGACCTCATCCTTACCAAGGATGCGCTCTACCGACTGAGCTACGCGAGCGTCCCCAATGTTCAAGCGGGCGACGGGACTCGAACCCGCGACCCTCAGCTTGGAAGGCTGATGCTCTACCAACTGAGCTACACCCGCGTATACGGTCCCGAGTCTCGGGTCGCGCACTCCGATCCCGCCTCCATCAGGCCCGCGTCCCGCGTCCCGCGACCAGATGGTGGGGGTAGGATTCGAACCTACGTAGGGCAGAGCCCGGCAGATTTACAGTCTGCTGCCATTAGCCACTCGGCCACCCCACCGCGCTGCGCCCGTCTCCCGGCCTGCCACGCCACAACCGAGCTGACGCGGGGACTCGAACCCCGAACCGGCGGTTTACAAAACCGCTGCTCTACCGATTGAGCTACGTCAGCCAGAAGGCTGAAAAAGACAGACTTGTAGAATAGCTGGGGGTCAGGCAAGAGTCAACGGGGGAAAGGCTTACGTCCGACGGCGCACCTCCGGCTCGCCCCGGGTGTCCCGGATCTCGTAACCGGCCGCCTCCACCAGCCCGCGGATCCGGTCCGCCTCCTGGAACTGTCGGTTGAGCCGAGCCTCGGCTCGGCGCCGGGCCCAGGCCATTGCCCAGCGGTCCGCCGCCTCGGACGACGCCGGAACCGCTTCCGAGAGAACGACTTCCGCCCCGCCGTCATCGGCAGCCACGAGGCCCGAACCGGCCGGAAAGACATCCAGCACTGCCTCGGCCAGTTCCAGCGCACCCCGGGCCGCCGCGCCAGCTTTCCGCCCTTCATCCAGCAACCGGTTGGCCTCCCGGCCGAAGACGAAGAGCGCCGCCAGGGCCCGGGGTGAGTTGAGGTCATCATCCAGAGCCGCCGCCAGATCCCGCCGGAACAGGCCGGCGGCCTCGGCGAAGGCCGGATCGTCGGCGTCCGACCCGGTGGCCGCCTGGCGGAGCCGCACCGCCATCTCGCCCAGCCGCCGGGAGCCTTCGCGGGCATGCGCCAATGACTCGTCGCTCCAGTCCAGCGGCTGGCGGTAGTGGGTGTTGTAGATCAGGAGTCGTACGCTGCCGGCGTCCACCCCCTCCTCCCGGAGATCCCGCGCCGTGAGGATGTTGCCATAGCGCTTGGACATCTTGGTGCCCGAAAGCGTGAGGAATTCGCCATGCATCCAGACGTTGGCGAATGCCTCCAGCCCCGTGTGCGCGCAGCTCTGGGCAATCTCGTCCTCGTGATGCGGGAAGATCAGGTCCACGCCACCGGCATGGATGTCGAGCACCTGGCGGTTCCATTTCTCGCCCAGCAGCGCGAGCGCCATCGCCGAGCACTCGAGGTGCCAGCCGGGACGGCCGCGGCCGAACGGCGCATCCCATGCGGCACCCACCGCCTCGTCTTCCGGCTTCGCCGCCTTCCAGAGCACAAAATCCCGCGCGTCCTCCTTGGCGTATTCGTCGGCACTCACCCGCTCGCTGGCGCCGCTCTTCAGCTCGCGCGTATCGAGCCGCGAGAGCTTCCCGTACGCCGGAAACCGGGCGATGGCGAAGTACACCGAGCCGTCGTCGCCCCGGTAGGCGATCCCCTTGTCCAGCAGCGACTGCACCAGGGCGATCATCGGCCCGATGAACTCGGTGGCCCGGGGATAGGCGGACGCATCCCGGATCCGGAGATAGGCGCGGTCCTCGTGGAAGGCCCGGATGAACTGTTCCACGTGCGCCCGGAGCGGCCGGCCCGCGGCACCCGCGCCCTTGATGGTCTTGTCGTCCACGTCGGTGAGGTTCATGACGTGGAAGACGTCGAGCCCGCTCGCCTCCAGCCAGCGGCGCAGCAGGTCCTCGAACAGGAAGGTCCGGAAATTCCCGACGTGGGCGTAGTTGTAGACGGTGGGGCCGCAGGCGTAGATCGCGACGCGTCCCGGCTCGACCGGCGTGAAGGGCTCGACCGCCCGCGACATGGTATTGAAGAGATGGAGGCTCATGCGCCGTCCCCGTCCCGGACCAGGTGCACCGTCATCTGCGGGAACGGGATGCTGATCCCCTCCGCGTCCAGCCGCTTCTTGATGGCCAGGCGAAAGGCCCGCGCCACTTCCCACTGCGAGCCGGGCTGGGTGCGCGCCAGCACCCGGATGATCACCGCGCTATTGTCGAGCCGCTCCACGCCCGGCACCTCGAGCGGCGAATCCAGCCGCTGCGCCCACGCCGGATCCTTCGAGAACCGCGCCGCCTCGTCATTGAATATGGCGAGGGCGTGGTCGAGATCCGCCTCGTACCCGATGCCCACGTCCACCACCGCGCGGGACCAGCTCCGGGTCTTGTTGCTGACCGTGGTGATCTCGCCGTTGGGAATGATGTGCAGCGTCCCATCGAGCGAGCGCAGCATCACCACGCGGAGCGTCAGCTGCTCCACCGTGCCGGAGAGCCCGGCGGCCTCGATCACGTCGCCGACGCCGAACTGATCCTCCAGCAGCATGAAGAAGCCGCTGATGATGTCCTTGACCAGGCTCTGGGCGCCAAAGGAGACCGCGAGCCCGAGGATTCCGGCGGCGGCGAGAATGGGGCCGATATCCATGAAGACGCGCAGCGTGAGGAGCAGGGCGCCGCCGACCACGATGACCCGCCCGGCCCCGCGGATGAGCTGGGAGAGGGTGCGTCCCCGCTTCTCCCGCGCGGTGGTGACGAGGTCGTTGCCGTCATCCACCCGCTGCTCGATGCGGCGGGCGATGAGCCGCACGGTCCAGAGCGCCAGCCACGCCAGCAGCCAGATGCCGAGCACCCGGAGGCCGGAGGCCAGGACGGCCTTCGCGTCGGAGCCGAAGAGCGCCGCGAAGTTCTCGAGCCAGCGCGGGAAGAGGACCACCAGCAGCACGGCAACTCCCTGACGGACCGAAGGTTGGGCGACGGGCCGAAACCTACGGACGCCGAGGCGAGGGCGTCAACCGAGGTAGCGGATGATGGTGCGTTCCGGGCCCTCGTCTTCCCGCACATGAACCACCTTGCGCCGGGCGACGAGTACGGAAGCCGGCAGGCGGACCGGCCCGAGGCCATCGTCCACCAGGGCCTCGTCCACCAGCGTCAGGAGGCGGCCCAGGTCGGAGCCGAGGAGGAGGGTGCGCCAGCCTCCGGCGGCATGGAGCCGTACCGGGAGCGGCTGGAGCGAGGGAGCGTCCGCCAGCCAGACCCCGCAGAGGGCCAGCGGCGAGGCCATGGTGGCGGCGGCGAGCAGCGGGAGATCCGGCGTGACGGCGGAATAGGGCGCGCGCATGCATCCACATTACGCGCCCGCGTCAACGGGAGAACAACCAATGTCGCGCGCATCGGCGCGCAGATCTGCGCTAGTTCACGCCGGCGCGTCCGGCACGCGCCGCCAGGATCGCCTCCACCAGCGGCGCGGCGTCGAACCGTACCGGGTCGGTGGCCGGCAACCCGGTCTCCCTCGATGCCGTGGCGCAGGCGTCCCGCGCCGCGGCATCATCCAGGTCATAGGTATTGAGGGCGATCCCCACCACCCGCGACGGATGCACGGTCGCGGCGATCGTCTCGTACAGCCGCACGTACTCCGCAAGCGGCGGCATCTTCAGCCACGAAGCGTTGCGATAGTCGCCGATGTACTGGCGGGTGGCCTGGTGGCAGAGGATCATCGCGTCGGGGCAGCTGCCGTGCAGCAGGCCGAGTGTCACCCCCGAATACCCCGGGTGATTGATGCTTCCCTGCCCCTCCACCAGCACCACATCCGCACCCTCGGCTCCCTCGATGGTGATCTTCTCCGCCGCGCCGGCGATGAAGTCCGCCACCACCGCGTCCACCGCGATTCCCCAGCCTTCGATCATGATGCCGGTCTGCCCGGTCGCGACGAACCGGGTCCGGGCCCCGCGCCGGTTGAGCTGATCCACCAGGCGGAGCTGCGCCGTCATCTTGCCGACGTTGCAGTCGGTTCCCACGGCGAGCACGCGGAAGGCTGCCGTGTCCTTGGCGGCGCCGCTCGCAATCGGGAGATTGGCTGGCGGGCGCCGGAGGTCGAGCAGCCGGCGCTTGCCGGCCCGCGCCCGCTCCACCAGCAGCGGATCATCGGACAGAAAGGTATGGAGCCCGCTCCAGATGTCGCAGCCGGCATCCAGCGCATCGGCCAGCCAGCTGCGCCATTCGGGCGGCAGCTGCCCGCCCTGCGGGGCAATGCCGATCAGCACCGCGTTGGGCCCGAGCGCCAGCCCCTCCTCGATACTCCCCACCACCGGAGCAGCGCCACCGAAACCCAGGACCTGCTCCACCGTCTTCCCCGCCTGGCTGCGGTCGAGCACTCCCACCACCCGGTCCGGCTGGAAGCGGATCACCGAGTTGGCGGTCTTGGAAGTCATGGGGCCGAAGTCGCCGTCGGCAAGGATGAGGAAGCGGGGTGTGGGCATGGGTCGCGTGGGTCGTGGGTCGTGGGTCGTGGCCACAAAAATCGAGCGCCGAATAGTAATACTTCGACGCCCGTCGAGACGGTCATTCCCGCGCAAGCGGGAATCCATTTATGACCAGAGCCTAGCCACCTGGACCCCCGCGTTCGCGGGGGTGACGACGGTTGATTATGTACCGCCCTCCTCCTCCACCTCCGCATCATGCACGACGTCCTCGCCCTTGCCGAGGCGCTTGGTATCCTTGGCGGAACCGGAGCCCAGGAGTCCCATCTTCTGCTTGAGCTCGAGCAGCTGCTGGTCGGCATTGCCGTGGTATTCCAGCACCTCGAACTGCCGGGCGAGGGCATCGCCGGAGAATTCCTCGTGCAGTTCCGCCGCGGCGATGGCCTTCCGCTCGTTGGACTCGATCTTCTCCGCCATCCGCTCGAACGACTCGAAGGCGCTCTTGTCGGACATCCCCGCCATGGTCTGCTGGATGCGCTGCTGCGCCTCCGCCCGGCGGGCCCGGGCGATGAGGATGTTCTTCTTGCGCTTCGCCTCCTCGATCTTGTCGTTGAGCTGGCGCAGCGAGAGCTTGAGCGCCTCGGTCTCCTGCTTGCTCTTGACCCAGGTCTCGTGCAGCTGCTGTGCGCCCTGGAGATTCTCGTTGTAGCGCCCGAGTGCCTGCTTGGCGAGGTCGTCCCGCCCTTCCTGCACCGCGAGCATGGCGCGCCGCTCCCACTCCTCGGCCTGCTTCTTCATGGCCTGGGCGTCGGCTTCCAGCTTCTTTTCGTCCGCGATGGCGCTCGCCACCTGCTGCTTGGCCTTGGCCAGCTGGGTCCGCATGTCGATGATCAGCTGGTTCAGCATCTTCTCCGGGTCTTCCGCCCGGGAGATGAGGTCGTTGATGTTCGACCGGAGCAGGGTCGAGAAACGGTCAAAGATTCCCATCGTGGTCTCTCAGCGGTCGCGGTAGGGCGCCAGCACCGTGAGGTGCGACGCCAGGGCCAGTGTCATCGAGTCGAAGCTGGCTTCGAACTCGGAATAATCCAGGTCCTCGAGTTCCAGGGTGTCGGTCAGCACCACGTGGTCGCCCTCCAGGCCGTAGGAGCCGTGCACCAGGTCCTGGGCATTGAAGCCGAGCAGCTGGCGGTAGAGCTCCGACCGGCGCGGTTCCTCCGCCGGCAGCTCCATGACCCGGACCCGGAGCACCGCCACCGGCGGCGCGTAGCTCACCACCACCTCGGCGCCCTCGGCGTTCCGGGCCATCCAGATGTTGGGCTCCAGCTCCTGCACCGCCAGGTTGCCGCCGTCCAGCCGGTCGAGCCAGGTCTGGATATCGTCACGTGTGACCATGTAGGACTCCGCAGTTAGTCGGCGGTCGACGGTTGACGGTCGACCGGTTACGCATTCCCCGCCTTCGGTCTTTCCTCCTGCCCGCGGGCCAGCAATCGCTCCGCGAAATCCAGCCGTTCCTCCAGCTCCTGGATCCTGCGCTCAAAATAATCCGTCGCGGCCGCCTGGTCGTCCTGCACCTGCTGGAGCAGCTTCCCGCCGGAGACCTGCTCCCCCGCCGGCAGGTGGCGGAGCGCCCGCCGCCGCAGGAAGCCGTATCCGATGGCCGCCGTGGCCAGCAGGAGAAAGGTGAGCTCGGGCTTGTCCATCAGGACTCCGAGCGTCAGCGACGCGGTGATGGCCGACGCCCAGAAGATGACGAACTCCACGGCATCCAGCCCGAACACGCTGCGCCAGCTCACCCGTCAGCCCCCCTTCAGTCGCCCGGATTCCCGGGCATTGGCCAGCAGGCGCTCGGCGAAGTCAAGCCGCTCTTCCAGTTCCGGCACCCGCATGGCCTGCTCCTCGAGACTTGCCACCCGGGCCCGCAGCTCGTCGAGTTCGGCAGAACCGACCGACTTCCCCTCCAGCCGCCGCGCCCAGGCGCGCAGCAGGGGATAGAGCACGATGCCGGTCACGATGATCGCCACGATCGGGATCAGGAACACCACCGGCGACGGCCCCGAGTTGAAGACCCAGGGCGGGAGCGCTTCCGGCGCCGGCGGCGGCGTCACCACTTGCAGCATGCTCAGGTCTCCTTGGGCTGCGCCAGCAGCCGTTCGGCAAAGTCCTGGCGCTCTTCCATCTCTGCGAGGCGAGTCCGGAGTTCGTCGAGTTCGGCGTAGAGCTCGGGCGGGACCGGATCGCCGGCATCCACCGCGCGCCCGGCGAGACGGTCCGCGAACGCCTTGCCCATGGGCGACCTCAGCAACATGACGACAATGAATGCGGCGATGCCCCAGATCGGCACCGACACAGCGCCGAGCGTGGCGGAGGCCGCCGCCAGCGCACCGAAAAGCCCCATGGCGCCCAGCCCGATGCCGACAAAGGCCGAGCCAATCCACTCCTGCTTCTCGCGACTCATCGGTCAGCTCCATGCGCGGGTGCGAGGGGAATCCGGTCCCGCGCCTCCGCGAGCAATCGTTCGGTGAAGTCCAGCCGCTCTTCCAGGTCGGCCACGCGATCCTTCAACATGTCCAGGTCCCGGATGGACTGCTCATCGAGTTGCGGAAGGCCGGAACTCTTCCGGCTCCGCGCCCTGGCCCAGGGAATCACGATCGCCAGCGCGATCGGCAGCACCAGCCCGAACATGAACGCCATGATCAGCGCGAACTGCTGGTCGGGATTCATGAGTCGCCCGCCCCCCCGTTGCCCAGCGCCCGCGTCTCGGCCTGCTGCGAGAGCATCCGCTCCGCGAAATCCAGCCGTTCGGCCAGTTCGCCAACCTCGCGCCGGAGCTGGTCCAGCTCCTCGTAGACCGCCGGGTCGGCGTCGGTCGACCGCGGCTGGGTGCCGTA
>DASTBA010000141.1:0-3316 GCA_035712285.1 Gemmatimonadales bacterium
GTGCTGTACGGCGTGCCCAGGATCTGGAGGAACGCGCCGCTCAACGGAATGCGGGTTCCTTCCCGGAAGACCTGTCCCGACACGTATCCCAGCTCCGGCGGCGTGCCTGGCGGGCGCACCGGAAGCTGCTTCGGCCGGCAATCGTTGGCGCGATCGTCGGTCATCACCTGGACCCAGCGGGCGAAGGGCTCGGGTCCCGACGCATAGGCAACCCCCGTCTGCTTCCGGCCAAAGAGGCGCTCCGCCTCGCTCTCCATGGTCGGTGCCGGCGCAGCGGCCGGATCCTCGACCGTCCGGGGCGGCGCGCTGCGACTTGCATCAGGAGCGCGCTCCGCCGGGGCCTCCGTTAGCGGGCCCGTGTCCGGCGGGCGCTCGGGTGCGACGGTGACGTCCTCAGGCAGCTTCTGTCCGCGCTCAACCTGTGGCCTCGGCATCTGGCGAGGAGGCACCGGTGGCGGCGGCTCGGCGGCTCGGCGGGGCAGTGGCTTCGGCTCGGCCTTCGGGTAGGGGGGCAGCGTCACCATGGCTACGCGCTGCTCGGAAGGTGTCGCGACCGTGTCGTCGCCGGTTCTCACGACATCAGTCCTTGCCCGCGTCAGCTCCATTGCCGTACCCAGGACGAGGAGATGAAGCACCGCACTCAGGACGAGCGGCACCCAGGTCCGCCGGGGCGGTCTGGCCGTTTCGTCGAGAAAGAGATGCGGTTCGGGGAGCATGGGTGGTAATCTAGGTGGACAGGGCGGACAGGACGGGCAAGGCGGACGGGAATGGTCCGGAATGCAGATTTACTTGACTGATTGATGAATTGTATGCAGTGTTAATCATGGCGACTGAACACGACGAGCTGCTTGGGGCGCTTTGGCGGGCGGCGGACGTGAGCCGAGCCCGGGTGGGGGCCGTCGCGGAGCAGCAGGGGATCACCTTCCAGCAGTACATGGTGCTTCGAGTCCTGGCCTCAGCTGGTGGTGATGGACTGCCGACCCTCGAAATTGCGGCGCGACTTGTCGAGCGCGCGCCGGGGATCACCGGATTGCTGGACCGCCTGGAGCGCCGGGGGGTGGTGCGGCGGGATCGGGGCGACCGGGATCGGCGGCAGGTACGATGCGCCCTGACCGATGAGGGTCGCGTGCTGGTGAGCCGGCTGGCCGAGGATGCGGCCATTGCCGCCCGGCAATCGGTCTCCATGCTTACGAATCATGAGCTTGGGGTGTTGCGGCACCTGGCGCAGCGAATGATAAGGCAAGATAATTTATTAGTCGATAAATTACATATTGTGAAAATTTCATATCAGCCACCTCGTCCTGAGCGAAGCGAAGGACCTGCTACGCCGGATTCCGAACCAGCCCAGTAGATCCTTCGGTCGCTGCGCGACCTCAGGATGAGGACACGTCAGATCGCACCTGCGTTCCTATCTGCAAGCAAGTACCCACTTGCATTCGTGAATCGCTTCACTAAGTTCTCCGCCCCATGGACGTGCGTGAACGAATCCTCGAGGCGGCGGCTGCCATCTACGGAACCAGCGGGTTCCGGGGTACCACCACGCGCCGCGTGGCCGCCGAGGCCGGGGTCAACGAAGTCACCCTCTTCCGTCACTTCGGCTCGAAGGAAGCACTGCTCCGCGAGGTGATCGCGATGGGGTGGCAGAAGCTCGAACTCCTGCCGCTGCCCGATCACACCGACCACGCCGCGGAGGAGATTCTCACGTGGGCGCTGGCGTACTACAGCCATCATAACGATTGCGCCGCCTTCATCCGCACACGCCTCGGCGAATTCCAGGAACATCCTGAAATCATTCCCAGTGCCGGCTCGCCGCCGGCGCGCACCGCCGCGATGCTGGCCGCCTACCTCACCCGGCTGCAGCAGGCCGGCAAGGTGCGCGCCGACGTGGATCCGCGGCGCGCGGCGGCGATGCTGATCGGGACCCTCTTTGCCGACGCGGTGACCCGCGAGGGGTTGCGCGAGATGTTCGGCGCGCATCCGGATGACGATATCCGCGGCTATGTCCGCATCTTCCTCCGCGGCATCGGAGTGACCGCATGACCACGACGCGACTCCTGCCGGTGCTGCTGCTGTGCCTGGTGGCGGGGACGGCGCGCGCCCAGGCACCGGCCACCCGGTCGCTCTCGCTGCCGGAGGCGCTCACCCTGGGCAAGGCGGCGAGCGAGCGCACCGGCATCGCGCGCGCCGGCGTGGAACGCGCCCGTGGCCAGCTGACGCAGGCGCGGAGCGAGCTGTTTCCCCAGCTCACCGGTACCGCGAGCTACACCCGCACCCTCGCCTCGCAGTTCTCGAAGGCGGTGAACGCCGACTCGAACAGCACCGAGCCGTCGGAGCAGTGCCGCCGCTTCACCGCCGACCCCACGCTCCCGATCGGGGAGCGGCTGGACTCGCTGGAGAGCGCGGTCGCCTGCGCCTCCCGCGAGAGTCCCTTCGCGGCGTTCAAGGACCTGCCCTTCGGTCGCAAGAACCAGTACAACCTCGGCCTCCAGGCCTCGCAGACGCTCTTCGCGGGCGGCCGCATTGCCGGACTGTCCGCGGCGGCGGCGGCGGGGGTCCGCTCCGCCCAGATCGGCCTCGCCAGCGCGGAAGCGCAGACGGCGCTCGAAGTCACCCAGGCGTACTACGATGCGGTGCTCGCCGACCGGCTGGCGCTCATCGCCGACTCCACGCTCGCGCAGGCGGAGCGCACCTACCAGAACACCCGTCTCGGCAAGGAAGTCGGGAATGTCGCCGAGTTCGACCTGCTGCGCGCGCAGGTGGCGCGCGACAACGCTCGGCCTGCCGTGATCGCGCGGCGCTCGCAGCGGGACGTGGCGTACCTGCGCCTCAAGCAGCTGCTGGAGATTCCGCTCGCCGATTCGCTGATGCTGGAAACGCCGCTGGGGGATGCCGGCGACACGCTCCCGCCGCCGCCGCTGGCCGCTACCCATGCCGACACCGGCGTGGAGGGGCGCGCGAACGTGCGGCTCGCGAGCGAGGCCGTCACCGCGCAGGAGGGTCGTGCGAAGGCCGCCCGTGCCGACGCCCTTCCGGCGGTCCGGCTCACTTCGACCTACGCGCGGCTCGGCTATCCCGACGACCTGTTCCCGTCGTGGAGCGATTTCGTGAGTGACTGGACGGTGTCGCTCGGCGTGTCGGTGCCGCTCTTCACCGGCGGCCGCCTCGCCGGCGCACGGCAGGCGGCACGGGCCGACGTGGACGAGGCCCGCCTCCGCCTCAGGCAGGCGCGCGAGCTCGCGGCCCTCGACAGCCGGAGCACCGACGCGAATCTCGCCGCCGCCGAGGCGGCGTGGGCGGCGAGCGCCGGCGTGGTGTC
>DASTBA010000142.1:0-15289 GCA_035712285.1 Gemmatimonadales bacterium
CGCAGGTGCGGCGGAAGCGGACGCGCATGGTGTGCGGAAGGTGACACTGGCATCCCACGACTATTCCGCCGATGAGCTCCGGGCACTGTCGCAGGCGATGAGCGCGCACGCCGGTGTGCGCTTCGTCGCCACGATCGAGGATCCGCCGATGATCTTCATCGCGGCCGGCCCCGGTTCCGGCTGGGACGCCGGGGCGGTGCTCAAGGCCGCGCTGGCAGAGGTCGGTGGCCGAGGCGGCGGGTCGCCCAGGGCGGCGCAGGGAACGGTGGGCTCAGTGATGGAGTTGGAGCGGGTGGCCTTGCGCCTCGTCTCCTCATCCTGAGCATTCATCCTCCTCATCCCGAGCACCCATTCTCCTCGTCCCGAGCACCCATTCTCCTCATCCTGAGCGTAGCGAAGGATCTACTCCCCCTGATCCGGGAACCAGTCCCGCGCCAGATCGTGCCACCCCGCATTGACGCTTTCGATGAGTGCAATTTTCCTGGCCCGGGTCCAGCCCTTGATCTGTTTCTCACACGCGAATGCAGCTCACGCCAGCGGCGTGCCCTCGAAATACACGAGTTTGAATGATGCTCGCCAGGACTCAACCAAGGATCAACGATCGGGTGTGACGTCCGCGCGCACCCGAGGCAGATCCTTCGCTTCGCTCAGGATGAGGAGATGAAGTAGCCCATCCCGCCCATCCCGCCTAGCTTTCCCCGATGCGCGCCATCGTCTTCACCGGCCTGCTGCTGCTCGGCTGCCGGGCACGGCCGGACACATCGGCCGCACTCCCCGCCGCCGCGACACCGGTGGTGGAGCGCGGCAACGAGCCGCCGGTGGCCATCAACCCGCTCTCCCCGGTGATGTACCCGCCGCTCCTCGCCCGGGAAGGCATCGAGGGCACCGTGCTGCTCCGGCTTTTTGCCGACTCCACCGGGCACCTGGCGCCGGACTCCACCAAGGTGGCCGAATCGAGCGGCTATCCGGCGCTCGACTCCGCGGCCCTCGCCGCGGTGCCGGCCATGCGATTCACTCCCGCGCTCCGGCACGGCGTCCCTGCTTCCACTGTCTTCATCCAGCCGGTGCATTTCCGCAATCCCGGCGGCCAGGACCTTCCATGAGCCATCCGCATCCCCGTCCCTACGATTCCGTCCTCGACACCATCGGCTGGACGCCACTCATCCGCCTCTCCCGCGTGGGCGGGGGCATCCGGACGCCGGTGTACGGCAAGGCGGAATACGTGAACCCGGGCGGCTCGGTGAAGGACCGGATCGGCCTCGCGATCATCGAGGCGGCGGAACGCGCCGGTGACCTGCGCGCCGGCGGGACCATCGTGGAAGGCACCAGCGGCAACACCGGCGTCGGGCTCGCCCTGGCGGCGGCGCTCAAGGGCTATCGCTGCATCTTCACGATGCCCGACAAGATGTCGCAGGAGAAGGTCCGGCTCCTCAAGGCCTACGGCGCCGAGGTCGTCATCACTCCCACGGCGGTGCCGCCCGACCATCCCGACAACTACGTGATGAAGGCCAAGCAGATCGTGCATGACACGCCCGGCGCGGTGCTGGCCAACCAGTTCTACAATCAGCAGAATCCCGAAAGCCATTACCGCACCACCGGCCCCGAGATCTGGGAGCAGACCGGCGGGAAGGTCACTCATTTCGTGGCCGGCGCCGGCACCGGCGGCACCGTGAGCGGTGCCGGCAAGTATCTCAAGGAGAAGAACCCGAAGATCCGGGTCATCGCCGGGGACCCGGTCGGCTCGCTCTATACCGGCTATGCCGCCACCCGCCAGATGGGCAGCGGTCATCCGTACAAGGTCGAGGGCATCGGCGGCGACAAGATTCCCACGACGGTCTGGTTCGATCACATTGACGAATGGCGCCAGCTCCCCGACAAGACCAGCATGGCGATGGCCCGCCGCATCGCGCGGGAAGAGGGGATCCTGGTGGGCGGGTCGGCCGGCCTCAACGTGGCGATCGCGCTGGACGTGGCCCGCGAGGTGGACGACCCGGCGGCCTGTATCGTCACCATTCTCTGCGACACCGGCGAGCGCTACCTCTCCAAGGTCTTCAACGACGACTGGATGGAGGAGAACCAGCTGCTGGACCGCGCGCCGGTCACGGTGGGTGACGTGCTCCGCGCCCGGACGGCGAGTGCGCCGGCGCTGGTGCAGGTGGCGCCGAGCGCCGCGGTGCGCCAGGCGCTGAACCTGATGAGCTCCTACGGCGTGAGCCAGATCCCCGTCATTGACGACGAGACCTGTGTCGGCGGGCTGATCGAGAACACCCTCATGACCCGGGCGCTCGCCCAGCCGGCCCTCCTGGACCGGCCGGTGAAGGAAGTGATGGATGCACCCTTCCCGGATGTGGACGTGAGTTTCCCGGTGGACCGCCTGGCCCCGGCGCTCACCCGCGAGAGCCCCGCCGCCCTGGTCAAGGACGGCGGCAGGCTGGTGGGGATCGTGAGCCGGTATGACCTGCTGCAGCGGATGATCGGGAAATGAAGATCACCGTTCTCACCGGCGGCACCTCCTCCGAACGTGATGTCGCGCTCGCCTCCGCGCGCCAGGTGGTGAGCGCGCTCCGAAGCCGGGGGCACAGCGTGGCCGTGGTGGACACGGCCCTTGGTTACGTCCCCGAATCAGACGAGCCCGCGCTGCTCGGCCTCATGGTCGGCGCCGAGCCGCCGAAGCTCGACCGGCTGACGGAACTCGAACGCGGGCTGCTCCTGTCCGGGCTCGCCGATCTTCGCGCGGTCCGTGACGCCGACGTCCTCTTCCTGGCCCTGCACGGCGGCCACGGTGAGGATGGCACGCTCCAGACCCTGCTCGAGATGGTGGGGGTGCCGTACACCGGGAGTGGGCGCCTGGGCAGCGGCATGGCCATGGACAAGGACATCTCCAAGCGGCTCTTCCGGGACGCCGGGGTGCCGACGGCGGAATGGTGCATGGCGCCGGTGCCGGCGGGACGGGTGGAGCAGGAATTCGGCTGGCCGGTGGTGGTGAAGCCCTCCAAGCAGGGTTCCACGGTGGGGCTGACAGTGGTCCACCAGCGGCAGGACTTCGACGCCGCTGTGGCGTTCGCAGCACAGTACGACGACGAGGTCATGATCGAGCGCTTCGTGCCCGGCCGGGAGCTCACGGTAGGGGTACTGGAGGGCCGGGCGCTGGCGGTGGGGGAGATTGTCCCGCGGCACGATACTTTCGACTACGAGTGCAAGTACACCCCCGGAATGTCGGTCGAGACCTTCCCCGCCGACCTCCCGGTGGAGCTGGCCCGGGAGTGCGGGCGGCTCGGGGTCCTGGCCCACGAGGCCCTCAAGCTGGGCGGCTATTCACGGGTGGATTTTCGCTTGACACCCGAGGGCCGGCTCTTCTGTTTAGAGGTGAACACCCTCCCCGGCATGACGGCCACCAGCCTGATGCCGCAGTCGGCGGCCGCGGTGGGGATCGAGTTCGCCGAGCTCTGCGAGCGCATCTGCCAGTGCGCGCTCCGGAGCGGGGCCAGTGGATGAGGGAGCGGCACGAGCGACCATGACCCAGCTGTCCTATCCCCGCCTGACACCATGGGTTGGCCGCCTGATCCTGGCCAACGCCGTGGTGTTGCTGCTGCTGGAGACGGTCTTCACCGCCCCCGGCATCCGGGGCGCGCTCGCCTTCGATCCGGCGCATGTCGCCAGCCAGCCTTGGGGGGTGGTCACCTACCTCTTCGTGCACGGCGGCCTCCTCCACCTGCTCGGCAATTCGCTGGCGCTCTACGTCTTCGGCTGCCCGGTGGAAGAGCGACTCGGCAGCCGCAGGTTCCTCCTCTACTACCTGTATGCCGGTGTCGGCGCCGCGGTCTTCTGCTGGGCGCTGAGCCGGGTCATGACCGTGGGACCGATCATCGGTGCCTCGGGGGCCATCCTGGGTGTGGCCGTGGCGTTCGCCCTGCTCTGGCCCGATGCGCGGCTCTTCGTCTTCCCGATTCCCGTACCCATCCGCGCCCGCACGCTGGTCATCGCCTACGTGGGGCTGGATGTCACGCTCGCCCTGATGGCGCCGGGTGACGGGATCGCCCATGTGGCGCACGTGGGCGGCGCGATCTTCGGCTACCTCTTCTTCCGGATGCAGCGGCTTGCGCAACCCGCCGCTCCGGAACCGCGCCTCCTCGAGCATGCGGTACGCATGCCACCGGTTTCGCATGACGTCTCGGGCCGCCGGCCGTCGCCGCCTGCGGTGCGGGCGGGCGCCCGCGCGGAGCCGGACGCATCGTCAGCGGAACTCAACCGCCTGCTCGACAAGATCAGCGCCACCGGCATGGGCAGTCTCACGCCCACCGAGCGCCATTTCCTCGACGAGATGTCGCGCCGCAGGCAGGCGGGTCACTGATTCCCGTCTTGCGCCATCAACATCTCTGTCCTATCATGGCGCGTGCTCATCAACCTCCTGCCCGAATTTCTCTCCGTCATTGATGCCGACGAACCGGAAGCCGCCTACGCCCGCTATCGCGAGGCGCACCGGCCCATGCTGGACGCCTACTGGCGGAACTACGTCCTCGATCCCGACTCGGCGCAGGCCGGCGAGGTCGTCCGGAACGCGCTGAGCGCCGATCGCGCCGACCTGCGCGCCCTGCTTGCCTCGCACGACATCGCCCGCATCGCGGAGGATGCCGCCGCCCTCGCGGCCCGCACCTTCCATCTCGACCGTCCGACTGACGTCTATCTCATGGTGGGCATGGGCGCCGCCAACGCCGGCGAGCTGGTGCTCGATGGCCGCGGGGCGGCGTTCATCTGCGTGGAGCACTTCACCGGGAAGCCCAATGCCGGCACCTACGGCATGGGGCTCTCGCCCGACCTGATCCCGGTCTGGATTGCCCACGAGCTGGCGCACGCGGTCCGCTACACCTCACCCGGAAGCGCCAGCGAGTTGCGCCGCCTGGTGGACGAGAACGCCGGCTACTACGACTTCTGGATGACCGGAAGCCGGGCCACACTTCGGGAACTGCTGGTGAATGAGGGGCTCGCCGTGCACGCGGCCGAGGTGGTGGCGCCCGGTTTCGATGCGGCGGACTACTTCGGCTATCCCAGGCGGCAGTATCGTAGGCTCAGGGAGATGGAAGCGCTGCTCCGGCGCGTCACCGCACCCGAGCTCGGTCTCCGTGGCCTGGGCCTGAGACTCCGCTACCTCACCGGCGGCATGAGTCCGACCGCGCGGCTGGTCAACGGGCGGGTCCTGCCGGAGCGCTCCGGCTACTACCTCGGCTGGCGCATGGCTGATGCGATCGTGCAGGAGCGCGGCATCGCCGCGGCGCTGCGCGCCAGCGCCGAGGAGGTCAGCGCCGCGGAGGAGACGGCGCGGGGGATCCAGACGGCGTGATGGGTGGGCGTAGGGGTGGGTGTAAGGGCGGGTCTTAGACCCGCCCCTCTGACCCGCCCCCTACTTCCCGATACAGAAGCTCCCGAACACCCGCCCCAGTACCTCCTCCACATCCACTGCACCGATCAGCTCGTCCAGCGCCAGGATCGCACGCCGTACATGATGCGATGCCAGCGTCGCGTCACCGTCACGACCGAGAAACGGACGGGCTGCCCGAAGTTCGTCCACTGCCTGCGCCAGCGCCACGCGGTGCCGCTCACGGGTGAGCCCCGGCTCCAGATCCGCCAGACGCACCTGAGCACCAAAGAGCCGTTCGGCAACCTGCGCGCGCAGCTGATCCAGTCCCTCACCCGTCACCACCGACACGCCGCCACGCATCGGCACCAGATCGGACTTGGTACGTACCTCGAGCGCCGGGTAGGTCGCAAGCAGGTCGCGCTCTTGCGCTGACCGCTCGACACCCGATTCGACGCAGAGCAGCACCAGGTCCGCCGCCGCCAGCCAGCGCCGGCTCACCTCGACGCCCATCGCCTCCACCCGGTCCGCCGTGTCGCGGATGCCGGCGGTGTCCACCAGGCGCACCGGCCAGTCGAGGAAACTCAGGTGCGCCTCGATGGCGTCCCGCGTGGTGCCGGCGATCTCGGTGACGATGGCCCGCTCGGTGCCGAGGAGGGCGTTGAAGAGGGAAGACTTGCCGGCATTGGGACGCCCGGCAATCACCACCAAAGCGCCATCCCGGAGCCGTTCGCCCAGGGGTGCGGTAGCGAGCAGGCGGTCGGTGTCCGTCGCCGCCCGTTCGAGTGCCGCGCTGATGCGTTCCGGCGCCACCGGTCCGTCGTCTTCGCCGGGGAAATCGATCTCGTAAGCCAGCAGCGCCTCGACCTCCACCAGCGCCTCCCGGAGCCGGCCGATGCGGCGCGAGAGATTGCCCTCGAGCTGCGCCAGTGCCGCGCGCGCCTGTGCCGGCGCGGTGGCATCCACGAGATCGCCCACCGCCTCCGCCTGCAGCAGGTCCATCTTGCCGTTCATGAGCGCTCGGCGGGTGAACTCGCCGGGCGCGGCCGGACGGGCACCCGCTGCGTGGAGCGCCGCGAGCAGGCGGCTGGGCGCGGTGAGACCACCGTGGCAGGAGAACTCCACGGTGTCATCGCCGCTGAAGCTGTGGGGAGCTGGAAAGACGATGTAGATGCCACGATCGATCGGCTGGCCGGTGCTGTCGAGGAAGGTACCGAGCGTTGCCCGGCGGGGATCCGGCCGGAAATCAGCGACGACGCGGGCGGCGATCTCGAAGGCCCCCGTCCCCGCCAGCCGCACCACCGCCAGCGCCGATCGGCCAGGCGGCGTCGCGAGGGCGGCGATGGGGTCGGAGAGCATGGACGCGAGACCCGGGACGCAGGACGCGTCAGCCTCGCGGCCCGCGTCTCGTGTCCCGTGTCCCCTTCCCGCCTCCCGTCTTCGCGTCTTCCGTCACGACGTTCGCAATGGCCAGCGCGGTGCGCCTCTTCCGCTCGCGGCCGAGGAGCCACTGCTGGGGGATGCTCGCGATGTTGCTGATCGCGTAGTACAGGTTGAGCCCCGACGCGAATCGCAGGAAGAAGAAGGTCATCATCGCCGGCATCAGGTACAGCATCATCTTCATCTGCGGGTTGGGCGGCATCCCCATCTGCCCCACCTTGCTCACCACGTACATCGAGAGCCCCATCACGATGGGGATGATGTAGTACGGGTCGGCCTGCGAGAGGTCGGTGAGCCAGAGGAACGACTGGCCCCGGAGCTCGATGGCGTTCTCGAAGACGAAGAACAGCGCGAAGAGGATCGGCATCGGCAGCAGCATCGGCCAGCAGCCGCTCATCGGGTTGACGCCGTACTCCTTGTACAGCTTCAGCATCTCCTGCTGCAGCTGCTGCGGATTGTCCTTGTGCCGCTCCTGCGCCGCCTTGAGCACCGGCTGCAGCTCCTGCATCCGCATGTTGGCGCGCATCGCCTTCTGGTTGAGGGGCCAGAGCAGCACCCGCACCAGGACGCCGAAGAGGATCAGCACCAGCCCGTAGGCGAGGTTGAGCTGGGTGTGCATCTGCACCAGCAGCCAGCGCACCGGCACCGCGAAGAAGCGGATCACCGTGCGCACCCCGGGCCAGCCGTACGGGTTCACGTCGTCGAACCCGTGCCCGATCTTCGCGAGCCGGTCGTATTCCATCGGCCCGACGTACCCGGAGAAGGCGATCGTCCCGGCGGAGGGCACCGGCAGCGTGGCCCGCACCGCGACGGTGTGCGGATGCTTCCCCGCCGAATCGGGCGCGACCGCCGTCACGCCGCTCAGGCGGCCGGCGGTGGAGGCGCTGTCGAAGGCGAAGAGACTGGCGACGAAGTACTTCGACTTGACCGCCGCCCACTCGAAGGGGCCCGGCAGGATCTTCCGCTCGCCCGGGTCGAAGGAGCGGAAGTCGGTGCGGTCGGCGCCGCTGCTCTTCACCACCACCGCATATTTGAGATAGTTCTGGCTCGAGTCCGTCTCGGTATTCCGGAGCCCGTGGCCGAGGTCCACCAGGGCGAGACCGCCGGTGGGGCCCACGCCGTCCAGCTGGGCGGTCACGTCAAACCGGTATCCCGGCTCGAAGGTCCAGGTGACGGTGGCGTGCCGCCCGCCATTCGTGCCGGTGAAGGTGACGGTCGAAGGCGCATCACCCACCGTGAGCGCGGTGGCGCTCGCGGTGAAGTCCCAGTCCCGGAGCGAGATGGTGTCGGCGCCGCTCACCACCTGGAGCCCGTACATCTGCTCGCCATCGGGGATCAGCTCCGAGGTGGTGCTGCCCCCGTCCGCCATGTCCCGGTATTGAGAGAGCCGCGCACCCACCAGCACCGCGCCCCTGGTCGAGAGGCGGTAGGTCACGAGCGGCGAGCTGACGACAACCGTGTCCGCCCTGTCCCCCTCGATCTTGCCGGTCGCCGCGCCGGCGACGGTATCCGAGGCAGCGGGCGTCACCCGCTTGAGGCCCGCCGTATCGGCGGGCCGGGAGGTCACGGCGCGCGCGGTATCGGCTCGCGGGACATTTCGCACCGGCGGGCGCTTCATGAAGAAGGTCGGCAGAATCGCCACCACCATCATGAGCACGATGGCCCAGATGACTCGTCGGTCCATGGCGGATCAGGTCAGGGGTTCACGGAACGGGATCGGTGCCGCCCGGATGAAACGGGTGGCAGCGGGCCAGCCGCCGGGCGGCGAGCCACGATCCCTTGAGCACACCGTACCGCTCGACCGCCTCCAGGGCGTACTGCGAGCAGGTGGGCGTGAAGCGGCAGGCGGCCGGCAACGCCGGCGATATCACCAGCTGATAGCCGCGGATCAGGAGCGCCAGGCCTCGGCGCGGCAGGGCGAGCAGGGCGGTCACGCTTCACCGGACGGCGACGGTGTCCCGCCAGGCGAGGAGCTGGCGCCGGAGGTCACCGAACGCCTGACCGTACGCTTCGCGTCGCGCCCGGATCACCAGATCCCACGCAGGCTGCACCGGCTGTACCTCTCTGCGCCAGATCTCCCGGAGCCGGCGCCGCAAACGATTACGGGCCACCGCGTTCGCTCCATGCTTCGGAACGATGAGACCCAGACGCGGGTGGCCCGTTGAATTGTCAGCCCAGATCATCTCGAGGTGCTCGAACCGGCGGCGCCGCCCCTGCTCCAGGCACCGGCGGAACTCAGCGGCCCGCGCGAGCCGTCCGGCCCGGGCGAGACGCTCTGATCCCGTCAGGCGCTCCCGTGCTTGGACGGGAGGGAAACCGTCAGGCGCTTCCGCCCCTTCTTGCGGCGGCGCGACAGCACCGCCCGGCCCCAGCGCGTGGCCATCCGGGCACGGAATCCATGCTTGGCAATCCGGCGCTTGTTGCGCGGACGATACGACGGCTTCATTGAACGGCTCCTCCAGTGAGCCGGGGAAGTTAGCCCGGGGGGCGGGTTTGGGTCAAGGAGAGGGAGGTCAGGGCGGGGGTGATTCTCGTTGTCACCCTGAGCGAAGCGAAGGGGCAGAACTCGGGCCGAGCTCCGCCTCTTCGGCCGCTCCGCGGCCTCAGAGTGACACCACTCTGGCGGATATCACTGGCGCCCGACGACCCATTTGACTTTTCCACACTCGCTCCGTAACATCCCTCGCCCTTGGATCACCCTCAGCTTTTCGAGTGTCAATGCAGTTGTCCGCACGGGACGCGTGGAAGCGGATTCTCGATACCGCCACGCGTGAACTTCCCGACCACACGATCCGTACCTGGCTCGAGCCCACCGAGGCGATTTCGCTCGAGGGGGGCCGCCTGGTCGTGGGTGCGCCGGACCAGTTCGCCGTCGAATGGAACGAGACCAAGCACGCGCCCATCCTCGCCCGGATCGCGGAGAATGTCCTGGGCGAGAGCGTGAATGTGGTCTTCCGGGTGCAAGAGGACCGCCAGAAGCGGCCCCAGATGGACTTCTTCGTGGCTCCGGCCCCGGCACCGGCGGCCCCCTCGGCCGCCACCAGCTCGACCACCCAGCCGCTCAACGAGCGCTACTCGTTCGAGCACTTCGTCATCGGCAAGTCCAACGAACTGGCGGCCGCGGCGGCCCACGCCGTGGCCGAGACCCCCGGCAAGACCTACAACCCCCTTTTCATCTACGGCGCGACCGGCCTGGGCAAGACCCACCTGATGCAGGCCATCGCCCACAAGGTGCTGCAGAAGAACCCGGCCACCCGGGTGCTCTATGTTGGTGCGGAGCAATTCATTAACGAAGTGATCGAGAGCATCCACGGCCGGACCATGCCGGAGTTCCGCCGACGCTACCGGGCCGATGCCGATCTCTTCCTGGTGGACGACGTGCACTTCCTGGAAGGCAAGGAGATGACCCAGGAAGAGTTCTTCCACACCTTCAACGCGTTGTACGAGGCCAACAAGCAGATCGTGCTGACCTCGGACCGGCCGCCCAAGGAAATCCCGAACCTCGAGGCCCGGCTGGTGAGCCGGTTCGAGTGGGGGATGGTGGCGGACATCGGCCAGCCGGACCTGGAGCACCGGATCGCCATCCTGCAGAAGAAGCAGGAGCAGGATCACCTGGAGCTCACCATCCCGGATGATGTGCTGCGGTTCATCGCCGAGCACGTCCGGTCGAGCGTGCGGGAGCTGGAGGGGTGCATCATCAAGATGCTGCTCTACGCCTCGCTCAAGCACCGGGAGATCTCGATCGAGCTCGCCCGCGAGGCCCTGGCAGACAAGATCCGGCCGGCGGACGAGCCGGCCGAGCCATCGGCCCGCCCCACCATCAACCGGGTGCAGGAGGTCGTCGCCCGGCGCTGGGGGGTGACGCCCGAAGGGCTCCGGAGCAAGGCCCGCATCAAGACGCTGACCGTGCCGCGCCAGATCGCCATGTACCTCGCGCGGGACGTCCTGCAGATGCAGCTGGTGGAGATCGGCCACGCCTTCGGCGGGCGGGACCATTCGACAGTGATTCACAGTGTCGACAAAGTGCAGCGACAGATGCAGCGGGACCGTTCGTTCCGCGAACGGGTGGAGCACGCGCGCCAGGAGCTGGTGGCCGCGGAGTAGACATCACGCTGTCCCCAGCGCTGTCCACGCGTGGAAAAGCACCGGTGTGGGCAATCTGGATGACAGTCGAAAAGCCGGCGGCGCATCATCTATCTTCCACCACCGCCACAGAGGTTCAACAGGAAGTGATCGTGACATGCCGTTGCAGAAGCGCGAGTTCGGGCGGCAGTCCACATTTCCGGCGACTCTACTGCTGCTACGAGTATTTAAATATGGGTAGAGCAGTAACTATCAGAGCACATCGAGGACGCGCATGAAGTTGACCATCACGCGGGAACAGCTGCAGGAAGGGCTCGTCGCCGTGGCCGCGGCGGTGCCCTCCAAGACGACGCTTCCCGTGCTCGCCAACATCCTCCTTGAAGCGTCGAAGGATGGCATCCGCCTGAGCGGTACCGATCTCGACATCGCCGTGAGCACCACGGCGAGCGCCTCGGTGGACCAGGAGGGGGCCATCACCCTGCCGGCCAGGAAGCTGGTGGAGATCGTCCGGGAGCTGCCGAGTGCGTCCATCCGGCTCACCGCGTCGGGGGAACAGCGGGTCAGTATCGAGTGCGGCCGGTCCCGGTTCAAGCTCCTGGGGCTGCCCAAGGAGGAGTTCCCCGCCTTTCCCGCGGTCAAGTTCGACAAGGCCTGGCGTGCCACCTCGGGCGACCTGCAGAAGCTGATCTCGCACGTGGCCTTCGCCGCAAGCACCGAGGAGAGCCGCCCGATCCTGAACGGCGTGCTCTGGGAGCTCCGGCCGGAGCGGATGCGGATGGTGGCCACCAACGGTCACCGGCTGGCCAAGATGGACGTGCCGGCCACGGCCGGCGGCGGGGCGGAGGCGGATCTCATCGTTCCGCCCAAGGCACTGGAGCAGATCCGGCGGCTCTTCGGCTCCGACGAGCAGGTGGAGATCGCCCGGAGCGAGAACCACCTCGCCTTCCGGAGCCCGAGCACCCAGATCTTCACCCGGCTGATCGAGGGGCCGTACCCGAACTACGAGCAGGTGATCCCGCGGGAGAACGACAAGGTCGCCACCGCCGACAAGGCGGCGCTCACCTCGGCGCTCCGCCGCATGAGCATCGTGGCGAGCGACCAGACCCACCGGATCCGGATGGCGTTCGCGAACGGTTCCTGCAAGCTCTCGGTGACCACCCCCGACCTGGGCGAGGCCCAGGAAGAGGTGACGGTGAGCTATGAGGGAGACCCGCTGGAAATCGGCTTCAACGCGGCGTACCTGCTGGAGATCCTCAAGTTCATGCCCACCGACGAGGTGCGGCTGACATTCAAGGCGCCGGAACGGGCCGCCACCTGCGAACCGGTGGGATGGGACGATCCGGCCAGCTTCCTCGCGCTGGTGATGCCGTTGCGGTTGGTGGATTGAGGTGTATGGGCGCACGGCCGTGCGCCCATACGTTCACAGGGCCCCCGAATCCGCGGGCACGGTGTCCGGGACCGGCACCGAATCCGGCACCACCGAATCCATCGCCGCGGCTGGCGGCGCCTCGTCCGCCACCTTCGGCACCGTCACCGGCTCTCCCCGCATCCGTCTCAGGATCAGCGCCTGGCGCCACCGCATCCGCCCCGGATGCGACTTCGGATTCGACAGCAGCGGAAACGGCAGCGACCCCGCCAGCGCCGCCGCCTGCTCCCTCGAGAGCCGCCGAGGCGACCGGCCGTAGTAGTACTCGCTCGCGGCATCCACGCCCCAGATGCCGGGGCCCAGTTCCACCACGTTCATGTACAGTTCCAGGATCCGGCGCTTGCCCAGCGCCAGCTCCAGCCGGAACGCCGTCACCGCCTCCTTGAGCTTCCGCAGCGGATTGCGCGAGGGGGAGAGATAGAGGTTCTTGGCCAGCTGCTGGGTGATGGTGCTGGCCCCCCGCAGGTCCTCCCGCCGGTCCCAGACGTGGGTCAGCGCCCGCCCCAGGTCCCGCACGTCGGACGCACTCATCAGGGAGAACTCGTCGCGCCGGTAGCCGATGGCGTGGCGGAGTTCCACGAAGTCCACCCCGTCGTGACTCCAGAATCGGTTGTCTTCGCTGGTGATCACCGCTTGAGCAAACAGTGGCGTGACGCTGTCGAGCGGAACCGGTCTGTACGCCACCGGTTCGATACCGCTGCGCTCGCGCATGGCCATGAAGGCGGTGCGGCTGGGGAAGTGGGTCGCGTACCAGACTGGTGGGGGCCAGACGGCAAAGAGCCAGGCCACGAAGAGCCCGGCTCCTCCCGCGATAACCAGCAGCATTCGTCGCAGCAGCCGCACGTCAGGTCAGGGCGTGGCTTCGATGCCGACCGTGAAATGGCTGGCCTGGGTCACGTTGAGCGACTGGCCCACCGCCGGCACCGTGATCGTCGCCTTGCTGGTCTCGCTTCCCTCCAGGCCGGCCGGCACACCATCCATCGACAGGTAGTGCGTGACGGTGCGGTTGCCGCCGGATTCGAGTTGCATCGGCTGGCCGAACTGGGTGGCGGTGCCGGTCCTGGCGAACGTGCCGGTCCCCGAGATCACCAGCACCGTGCCGTTGCCGTGGACCACGGGGCCGGTCACGACGTAGTGCAACTGGGCCCGTTCGGTCACGTCGAAATTGTCGGCGCGGGTCGGCGTCGTGGCGGAATCGGTCCACGCGGCACCGGCCCGGATGTCGGGATCGGGCAGCGACGGGTACAGGTACGGGAACATCGCCGCGAACTGGCTCGCGATGCTGCTCGGACGATCGGCCTCGACGCTGGACAGCTTCCCCTCCGTCGAGAGGTGCGCCGTCCAGCGCACGCCGCGGGCGCTGTCGAGCGCCGCCTGGGGCGGGAGCATCGGGCCGGTCACCGCGATCGAATCCAGGGTGATGACCAGCTTGAAGCCACCCGTCTCGTTCGAGGCGCGGGTGTCGAGCCAGGCGTCCCGCTCGAACACCTGGGTCCTGGTCGAGCTGTCCGGCAGCTGCACCCCGACCGAATCGGACCGCCGGAGGACGTAGCGCGCGAAGGGCGGCGGCGCGAGCATGACCGCCTTCCCATGTTCAGCGGCGGCCGGTGCGGCCGCACCCGGTGCCGATGGCGCTGCCGTCCGCGGAGCCGGCGTGGTCCGCGGCGTGGTGCCACTCGTGCCGGAGCCCGCGCAGGCGAGCGACATCAGCGCGAGCCCGGCCCAGCGGGCGCAATGGCCGATCATGGGAGCCGGGTGATGACCGACGAAGTCTTGTTGCTGATCGGCAGTGCCTCGCCCGAGCCCGGCGGTGTGGCGCTGAGGCTCGATTCGTCCGACACCTGACCCTTGGCCAGGTCACCCTCGGCGGTCACATCGAGCACCGCGTTGGACTTGCCGGTGCCTTCGATCTGCACCCCGCCCTGCGCCATCCCGGCCACGGTGTAGGCCGTGGCGGTCGTGACGCGGAGAGTGGGCTTGCCGGCCATGGCATCGCCCGCGGCGGCGGTGTGCGAGGTGATCGCCTTCCGCGTGATGGCGCCGCCGCCCGCGGCGGAATCGGTGGTGGACAGCGTGTCAGTCCAGCTGTCCCCGGCCTTGGCGCCCTTCTTCATCTCGGGGAAGGCCAGCCGGGCAATCTGCTTGAGCTGCGCATCCTGCTGGAGATTGCCGGAACTGAATCCGGTCACCTTGCCGTCGGTCGTGATGGCGCCGCTGCCGGAGGCGCCCTTCAGCGTACCGGCGATCATGCCCATGATCTGCGGGTCAACTCCCGTCCCTGCGACCACCGAATCCACGGTGACCGTGATGGCCCGGCCGCCGGCGCTGTCGGTGCTCTTCACGGTGGTGTAGAGATCGAAGGTCGCCTCCAGCGACTGCACCCCACCGCCGGCCGACGTCGCATCGATGGTCTGGGAAAAATTCTGGCTGATCTTGAACCTGAGCGTGCTGGGCGCGGCGCCGGTGGCCGGCAGGACCAGGAACGCGAGCAGGGCGAACGAGAAGGGGCGCGTCATGTAACCCTCAGGTCATTGGTCGAGCGTCGGGGGTCGAGCGCTCGGAGTCTAAGGTAGAACGGGGGTCCGGCGCGGTGCTAGGGCGCACAACAAAGCGGCCCCGGAGGGCGATCCGGGGCCGCTGGGCCAGGCCGTAAGCCGAGTTCTGTTTCCCTTGCGGGAGATGGTCATCTCTCTGGGACGGCCGTCGCCGGACGCCTCAAGCAGCCTACCCGCGGCTTCCCGGTAACCGCTTGCGCGGGTTGGGGATGGTCGGTGCGGGCCGCACCTCGCCGCTTATTTGGCCTTGCTCCGACTGGGGGTTGCCGTGCCCCCTTGCTTGCGCTCGGGGCGGTGGGCTCTTACCCCACCGTTTCACCCTTACCACATGCTTGCGCACATGGCGGTCTGTTCTCTGTGGCCCTGTCCGTCGCCTTGCGGCGCCCAGGCGTTACCTGGCAGTCTGCCCTCGGGAGCTCGGACTTTCCTCGA
>DASTBA010000143.1:0-4642 GCA_035712285.1 Gemmatimonadales bacterium
CAGATGACGATCGAGCTGATCACGCCGATCGCGATGGACGAGGGGCTGCGGTTCGCGATCCGCGAGGGCGGGCGCACCGTGGGCGCCGGCGTGGTGACCAAGATCCTGAAATAGGGGCGCACGGCCGTGCGCCCATACGGCGCACGGCCGACGCGCGACCCGTGACGCGAGCGACAGCGAGCACATAGATGCCGAGAGACAAGATCATCCTGGAATGCACCGACTGCCGGAACCGCAACTTCTTTCTGGACAAGAACAAGCGGAAGCATCCGGAGCGCGTGGAGATGCGGAAGTACTGCCCGCGCTGCAACAAGCACGTGGCGCACAAGGAATCGAAGTAGGGATGACGGACACGGAACTGGCCGAGCGGGCGCCGGGCGCGCTGGCGCGCTCGGCGGATTTCCTGCGCCAGACGCGGGTCGAGATGCGCAAGGTGACCTGGCCCTCGAAGGATGAGCTGGTCAAGGCCTCGCGCATGATCGTGCTGCTGTCCCTCATCCTGGGCGTGACGATCGGCCTGCTGGACGTGGTCCTGCAGAAGCTGCTGGTGGACGGCATCGCGATCCTGGCGCGGTAGGCCATGGACTATCGCTGGTACGCCATCCAGACCACGGCCGGTCACGAGAACAAGGTCCGGGGCCTCCTCCAGAAGCGGATCGCGGACGACCCGCGGCCGGAGGACGGGAAGCTCGTGCGCCAGGCCCTGGTGCCGGTGCAGGAAGCGGTCGAGATCAAGAACGGCAAGAAGGTCGCCGTGGAGCGGAAGCTCTATCCCGGCTATGTCCTGGTCGAGATGGGGATGTCGCAGGAGGCGCTCCACCTGGTGAACAGCATCCAGGGCGTCATCAAGTTCGTCGGGACCGGGCGGCTGCCGCAGCCGCTGCGCCAGGACGAGGTGAACCGCCTCCTGGGTGTGGTGGTCGAGACGACCTCGGCCGAGCCGCGGGAGGAGATCCCGTTCATGATGGGCCAGGTGGTGGAGATCACCGAGGGGCCCTTCGCGGACTTCAGCGGCACGGTGGAAGAGGTGCTGCCGGACAAGGGGAAGGTGAAGGTGTCGGTGAGCCTGTTCGGGCGGCCGACGACGGTGGAGCTGGATTATCTGCAGTTGAGGGGGCACTGATGTAGGGGCGCACGGCCGTGCGCCCTTACGGGAGCGCACGGCCGTGCCCCCCCCCCCGCGACCGCGCGGGTCATCGCGGCAGGTAGGGGCGCACGATCGTGCGCCCGGCGAACCGACAGGAAGGGAATGAGATGGCCAAGAAAATCACCGCACTGGTGAAGCTGCAGTGCCCGGCTGGCGCGGCCAACCCCGCGCCCCCGGTGGGCACCGCGCTCGGCCCCCATGGTGTCAACATCATGGAGTTCTGCAAGCAGTTCAACGCCCGCACGCAGAGCCAGGCCGGCATGGTGATCCCCGTCGTCGTGACGATCTACGCCGATCGCACGTTCACGTTCATCACCAAGACGCCCCCGGCGGCCAACCTCCTGATGAAGGAGGCGGCGATCGAGAAGGGAAGCGGCTCGCCCAACCGGACCAAGGTGGGCACTGTCACCCGCGCCCAGCTGCGCAAGATCGCGGAGCTCAAGATGCAGGACCTCAACGCGTCGGACATCGACAGTGCGATGCGGATGATGGCCGGCACGGCGCGCTCGATGGGCCTGGAGGTGACCGACTGATGGCGAGCCACGGCAAGCGGTTCCGCGCCGCCACCGCCACGGTGGATCGCGCGCGCGAGTACTCGGTGCCGGACGCGGTGCAGCTCGTCAAGGGCGCCGCGACGGCCAAGTTCAATGAAACGGTGGACGTCGCCGTCCGCCTCGGCGTGGACCCGCGCCATGCCGACCAGGTAGTTCGCGGCACGGTCGTGCTGCCGCACGGCACCGGCAAGCCGGTGCGCGTGCTGGTGATCGCCCAGGGCGACCGGGCCGCCGAGGCCCAGGCCGCGGGCGCCGACTTCGTGGGCCCCGAGTACCTGCAGAAGCTGAAGGACGGCTGGCTCGACTGCGACGTGATCGTCGCGACGCCGGACATGATGGGCCAGCTCGGCGCGCTGGGCCGGATCCTGGGCCCCCGCGGCCTCATGCCCAATCCCAAGGCCGGCACGGTCACGATGGACGTGACCAGGGCGGTCAGGGAGATCAAGGCGGGCAAGATCGAGTTCCGGGTGGACAAGACCGGCAACGTGCATGCCCCGGTCGGCAAGGCGTCGTTCACGGCCGAGCAGCTGGCGCAGAACGTCCAGGCGTTCATGGACACCATCATGCGGGCCAAGCCCAGCGCGGCGAAGGGTGTCTACCTGCGCTCGGCAACGATCTCCAGCACCATGGGGCCGGGGGTCCGGCTGGATACGGCGGGGTACAAATGAGCAAGACGGAACGACAGACCGAGATCGACGCGCTGACGGCGCAGCTCAAGGACGCGCCCAACGTGTACGTGACCGACTTCAGCGGCCTCAACGTGCTGCGGATGACCGAGCTCCGCCGGCGGATGCGGCAGGCCGGCGTCACCTACGTCGTGGTCAAGAACACGCTCGCGAAGCGGGCGCTGGCGGCCAGCGACATCACGGTGCTGGACCAGCACCTGAAGGGCCCGACCGGGCTGGTCCTGGCGAAGGACCCGCTGGCCGCGGCCAAGGTGATCACCGAGTTCGCGCGGGAGTTCGAGAAGCCCACGGTGAAGGCCGGGTTCGTGGACGGCGCCGCCGTGGCCCCGGCGTACATCAAGCGGCTGGGCGAGATCCCGCCGCGCGACGTCCTGCTGTCGCAGTTCGCCGGCACGCTCAACAATGTCCTGTATTCGTTCGTCGCGGCCCTCGAGGCGCTTCGCGACCAGCGGCAGTCGTCCGCTGCTTAACCGTGGGGAGAGAGTGAAATGGCAACGACGCTGAGCAATGACGAGATCCTCGAGGCGATCGGGGGCAAGACGGTGGTGGAACTCGCCGACCTGATCGACGCGTTCAAGACGAAGTTCAACGTGACCGTGGCGGCCGCGCCGGCCGGCGGCGCCGCCGGCGGGGCCGCGGCCCCGGCGGTCGAGGAGCAGACCGAGTTCTCGGTGGTGCTCACGGCCGGCGGCGCCAAGAAGATCCAGGTCATCAAGGTGGTGCGCGAGATCACCAGCCTGGGCCTCAAGGAGGCCAAGGATGCCGTGGACAACACGCCCAGCGTGCTGAAGGAAGGCGTGTCCAAGGCGGAGGCAGAGGAAATCAAGAAGAAGCTCGAAGAGCAGGGTGCCACCGTCGAACTGAAGTAGCGCGAAGCGCTATCCCGAGCCGGGCGCCCCGCGCCCGGCGACGGGATCTGCGGCTTCAACCTATTTCAGCGAGACGGCATGCACGCTCGACGTTCAATCCGGTTGTTGATGGTGCCGAGCCCCAGGACACCCCGCCCCCGGCGGGGAATCCGTGCTGGGGCCCTTTGCGATGCCTGTGAGAGAGTCTGATGACGCATACCCGACCTGTCATCACGTTCAGCAAGCGGGAGAGCGGCATGCCGATGCCGAATCTCCTCGATATCCAGACCGCGGCGTTCCAGTCCCTGCTCGTTCCCGACGACGTGAACGGCGAGCGGCAGGACGTGTCCCTGGAGCGCGTGTTCCGCGAGATCTTCCCGATCCAGGACGTGAACGGGAAGTACAGCCTCGAGTTCCTCGGCTACGCGCTGGGCGAGGCCAAGTACTCCGTGGAGGAGTGCATCGAGCGGGACATGACCTACGCGGCCCCGCTCAAGGCGCGGCTCCGCCTCGACGTGTTCGAGGAGGTGGAAGGCCAGCAGCGGCTCAAGAACGCGATCGAGAAGGAAGTCTACCTGGGCGAGCTGCCCATCATGACGCCGCTCGGCACGTTCGTGATCAACGGCGCGGAGCGCGTGGTGGTGAGCCAGCTGCACCGCTCGCCGGGCGTGGTGTTCGAGGAGAGCACCCACCCCAACGGCCAGCGGCTGTTCAGCGCGCGGATCATCCCGTTCCGGGGCTCGTGGGTGGAGTTCACGATCGACATCCACGACGTGATCTACGTCCACATCGACAAGAAGAAGAAGTTCCCGGCAACCGCGCTCCTGCGCGCGCTCGGGTACGGCTCCAATTCCGACATCCTGCGTCTCTTCTTCGCCGTTCGGGAGCTCGACATCTCGAAAGTGCGTGAGACCCGGACCGAGCTGCGTGAGGTCATCGGCGCGATCGTCGCCGAGGACATCGCGCTCGCCGGTGAGGCACACGATCCGGAAGCGCCGAAGCTCAAGACCAAGAAGGCACGCGCGCAGCGCGAGCGCGACGAGTCCGAGCTGCTCGTCAAGGAAGGCGACGAGCTGACGGAAGAGGTGTACAACCGCCTCCGCCGCCTCAACATCGATCACGTCAAGGTGTTCGCGTCGTACACGCTCGTCGACGTGCGTGACGAGATGGACGCCGTCGATCGCGGCGAGCGCCCCGTGCGTCGCACGATCGCGCAGGATGTCGTCGACGCCAAGACCGGTGAAGTCATCGCCGAGCTGGGCGAGACGCTCACCGACGCGGTCGTGAAGAAGCTGCGCGCCGCCGAGATCAACAAGGTCTACGTGTTCCTGCCGTCGGGTCGCGCCGAGTCGATGCTCGTGCGCAACACGCTGCTCAAGGATCCCACGAAGACCGAGGACGAGGCGC
>DASTBA010000144.1:0-4016 GCA_035712285.1 Gemmatimonadales bacterium
GGACGCCGGCGAGCGGAACGGATTTGTCGTCGGTGACGGTGCCCTGGATGGCAGCGGCCTCGACGTGGACGGCATGATGCACCGGCGCTCCGGCATGCAGCGCCAGCGCCAGCATGAGGGAAATCATGGGCGCACACTCCCTGATGAATGGAAGCCGTGCGACAGCGCCGCCCGTGGGGGCGCGCTATCGCGTCGCGGTTGTCAGATCCGGATCAGGCGAGTGACGCGGGTGGTGCGCGGGCGAGGCAAGTGCCGCGATGGGCGGTGCCCAGCAGCACGGCCGGTTCGCGGTGCGGAAGGGCGAAGAAGGCAAGATTGCTGAATTGCTCTGAGGGCCGGACATCCGCCGCGGGCGAGAGGAGCTGCGCGGGAGATCCGAGGGTGCAGCGCTCGCCGTGGGAGCCCGACGCGGGGTCGGAGAGATGGATCCCGGCAGCGTGAACCCGGCCATGCAGGTGATAGAGTGCCGCGTCCACCAGGGGCAGGCCACTGCCGCCCCCGACGAGGAGGAACCCCAGCACCAGGGCATTGAGCCGGGCCATCCAGCTGGCGCGCATCATCGCCCGGGAGGATGCGCGTGGTCACGCAGGTTCACAAGTCCTCGGATGCGGGACGGCGGATCGGCCCCTCGGCGGGGAGCAGGAACCAGAAGGTGCTGCCGCGCCCGGGAATGGAATCCACGCCGATGGTCCCGCCGTGCATCTCGACGAAGTTGCGGCAGAGTGCCAGGCCGAGCCCGGTGCCCTGCTGCTGGCGGCTGAGCGCGCTGTCCACCTGGCTGAATTCCTTGAAGAGCTTCTCCCGGTCTTCGGGCCGGATCCCGATGCCGTTGTCGAGGACCGAGACCCACACCACGTCGCGGGACATGAAGCGCTGCGCATCACGTGCCCGCTCCGCCGGCACCGGCAGCGGCGCGCGGGTGCGCACCGCCTGCACGGCGATCTCGCCCCCCTCGCGGGTGAACTTGGAGGCGTTGGCCAGCAGGTTGAACAGCACCTGGCGCACCCGCACGCTGTCGGCCTGGATCAGGAAGTCGGCCTGGCGGTCCAGGTCCACGGTACAGGCCTGTGACTTGGCGGCGCGGAGGCTCGCGGTGTCCGCCACGGCGCCCTCGATGGCGGCGCGCATGTCGGTGGGGGCGAGATCCAGCGTCATCCGGCCGGCCTCGATCTTCGAGAGATCCAGGACGCTGTTGATGAGCCCGAGCAGGTGACGGCCGTTCCGCAGCACCGACTCGAGGAAATCCTGCTGGGTCTCGTTGACGGCGCCCACCTGGCCGGAGCGCAGCAGGTCGCTGAAGCCGATGATGGCATTGAGCGGCGTGCGGAGTTCGTGGCTCATGTTGGCCAGGAATTCGCTCTTGAGCTGCGTGACCCGCACCAGCTCCCGGTTCTTCACCGCGAGCGCGTTCTCGTTCTGCCGGCTGGCCTCGAGGCCGGCGGCGCGGTCGAGCGCCACGATGACCTGGTCGCCCAGCACCTGCAGGAGCTGCAGGTCATGCTCCGTGAAGGCATGGCCGTCCCGGTGGTTGTACGCGGCGACGGTGCCGACGGCGACGCCGGAGGCGCGGAGCGGGACGATCGCCGCCGTGCTGAGCCGCACCGGCAGGGCGGCATCCTTGTAACTCCGCGCGTCGTGATCGATGTCGTTGGCGAGCAGCGGCTTGTCGTGGGTGAGCACCCAGCCCAGGAGCGAGCCGTCCACCGGCAGCAGCTTGCCCTTGGTGGTGGTGAGCGGGCCACAGGCAGCGACTACCTTGAGGAACCTGCCTTCCTCCACCACGATGGTCACACCACCGCTCTCCGCCTCCAGCAGATCCGCGGCGGCGAAGGCCACCTCCTGCTGCAGGTCGCCCAGGCTCCGGTTGGAGAGCAGCGTCTGGCCGATCTGGCGAAGGCGCTCCAGCTCTCGGTTCCGGGCGTCGGCGGAGACCAGCGCGGCCCGGAGGGCATCCCGCTGGCGCTCGGCCAGCCGGCGTCCGCGGCGCACCGCCATGATCGTCACCACCGCCGCCGCGACGGCGAGCACCAGCGTCACGCCATCCCGCTGGTTGAGCGCGCCCCAGAGCGCCCCGAGCCACAGTGCCACGGTCAGCGTGGCGAGCGGCCGGACGGTATAGAGCCGTTCGATCAGCGTGCGATCACTCACGGGGCATCGGTCAGGAGCTCATGAAAGACGGTCTCGCCGGTGGCCAGCATCCGGCGGAGGTACGGCCGGCAGAGGCCGCACTGGTCGCCGCAGCCGGTCTCCGCCACCAGCTGGGCGAGCGACCATCGGGCGGCCCGCGCCGCGGGGAGCAGGTCGGCAAAGGCCACGCCCCGGCAGAGGCACCGGTCCACCGTGATGCCTGATGGCGCCGGGGTCACGGGTTCGAGGGCCGGATGTCCAGTTCGCTCACCAGCGCCCGCGGCGGCAGGCGGAGGGTCGCCAGCACCACGTCGGCCACGTCCTCCGGCGCCAGGATCTTCCGGTCCGCCGAGTACATGGTCGGCTCCTTGCGGATGAGCGCGGTATCCACGCTGCCGGGGCAGATGGCAATCACCCGCACGTCGTCCTTCCGGACCTCCATCATGAGCGACTTGCTGAAGCCGAGGACCGCATGCTTGGAGGCGGTATAGGCGGCGCCGCCGACGATCCCGTTCCGGCCGGCGAGACTCGCGATGTTGACGATGGCGCCCCGGCGCCGCGCGCGCATGCCGGGAAGAACCGCCTGGGTCATGAGGAACATGCCGCGGACGTTGGTGGCCATGGTGGCGTCCCAGTCGTCGAGCGTGAGCTCCGCGATGGGGCGGATGCGGGCGATGCCGGCATTGTTGACCAGCACGTCCACGGGGCCCAGGTCTCGTTCAACCTGGGTGACCAGCGCGTGAACATCCTCGGGACTCGACACGTCGGCCGGGCAGCCGGAGGTCTCGGCGCCGGAGGCGCGAAGTTCGGCGACCAGCGCATCCACCTTGGCGGCGGTACGGGCGCAGATGCCCACCCGGTAGCCGGCCTCGGCCAGGGCGAGCGCGATGGCGCGGCCGATGCCCTCGGTCGCGCCGGTGACGAGGGCGGTCTGTGATTTGGTCATGGGGGAAAACTAGCGGCATGCGGGGCGCGGGCGCTCAGAGCCGGCGGCCCAATTGCGCGACTTCCCGCTGCAGCGCGTCCAGCCGCTCGAGCAGTTCGCGGTGGCGGGAGCCGCCCGAGTCGGATTCCTGGCCGGTGAAGATCAGGCTGCCGTTGGGCGCCATCTTCACTTCGTTCACTTCCGCGAGCGAATCGAAGCCGCGCTCGTGCGCCTTGATCTGGAGTTCCGGCACCGTCACGTGGAACTGGTTGAGCGCCGTGTCCACCTGCTCGCCGAACTGCCAGAGCGCCACCTCCGCGCCCTCCCCCTTGAGCGGGCGGTTGGGGCCGCGCCAGAGGATCCGCACCAGCAGGCCGTTGAAGAGCAATAGTGTTGCGCCCCCGATCAGCCCGCCCGCGAGCGAGGTGTCGTTGCCGATGATGGCGTTCTGCACCGTGTTGGAGATGAGGAGCAGGACCACGAAATCGAAGGCGCTGAACTGCGCCAGCACCCGCCGGCCGATGAGCTTGAGGGTCACCACCAGCAGCAGGTAGACCACGATGGGCCGGACGATCTTCTCGGCCAGCGAGACGTGGTCGGTGCCGGTGCCGAACTGCAGGAGGTTGGTGACGAAGTCGTGCAGCCCTGTGGACATGCGAAGGCCCCCGGGGAAGGATGACCGGCCGATGCCGGAACGATGCTGGAAGCTGAGCGGAGCCCGGGCGGGACGCCATGGCCGTGGCTGATTTGACAGCCGGGATTCCGGCGCGCAGGTTCAGGATGACCCAAGCGCAGGAGGTACCGGCCATGAAGGTCTATGGCTCCGACGCAATCAGGAACGTGGCCTTCGTGGGTCACGGCGCCAGCGGCAAGACCTCGCTCGTGGATGCCCTGGCGTTCGTCTCCGGTTCCAGCCGCCGCCATGGCTCCATCAGGGACGGCACCACGCTCACCGATTACTCCC
>DASTBA010000145.1:0-9089 GCA_035712285.1 Gemmatimonadales bacterium
ATGCGGAATGGTTCGGTCATGAGATTGCCATCTCCTTGAAGCCGGACGGCTCAGAGCCGGAACCCGTCCGCGGTGCGGGCCCGGTACCGGCGGCTCCACATCAGCGTGGTTCCGTCCACGAGTACTACCTGATAGTCGCCATGGGACCATGGGTGCAGTTGCTTCACCGCATCCAGGCGGACGATCTGGGACCGGTTGATGCGCAGGAACTTGTCGGGATCGAGCCGCTCGGCGAGTGCGGCAAGAGTGCCTCGCTCCCGGTAGGTGTCGTGTCCCACGTGGATTTCCACGTAATTCGCCGAGGAATCCACCCAGTCGATCCGGTTCGCCGTGATGAAGAGCGCGCTGGTGGCCGTGTGGACCAGCAGCCGGGCCACGGACCGCGGCCGGGCAGCGAGCATCTCGGCGAGCTGCTTGAGCTGCTGGGCCATCTCGATGGTGGGTTGTCCCTGACGGCGTGCATCCCGTATTCTGGCCAGCGCGGCCTGCAGGCGCCCGGGCGTCACGGGCTTGAGCAGATAGTCAACCGCTCGCACCTCGAAGGCCCGGAGCGCGTGTTCGGCGTACGCCGTGACGAAGACCACATGCGGCATCGTTTCCGGCGCAAGCCGCGACACCACCTCGAAGCCGTCACAGCCCGGCATCTGCACATCCAGAAAGACGAGATCGGGACGGAGATCGGCGATCGCCTCGATCGCGGCCGGCCCCGATGCCGCCTCGCCGATCACCATGAAATCCGCTTCGCCGGCCAGCAGGCGACGCAGCTTCGCGCGGGCAGGTGGTTCGTCATCCACCAGAAGCACCCGGTTCTGAGTCACGCGGAGGCCTCCGCTTCCGGCCTGGTCGCGATGCGCTCCGCTTTGCCGGGCCCGCCGGTCCGGATCGGGCACTCGATCAGTACCTGGAAGCCGCCGCCCGGTACATTCCCGGCCTCCAAGCGCTGTTCGTCACCGTACAGCAGGCGCAACCGCTCGCGCGCGGTGCTGAGCCCGATACCGCTCCGGAAGGGGTCGCTGCCGGGCCGCATGCCGCCCCCGTCATCCCGAACCTCAACCCGGAGGCGATCCGGCGTGCACCAGGCACGCACCAGGACGCATCCGCTGCCGCGCGCGCCGACGCCGCCGTGCCGCACCGCATTCTCGATCAGCGGCTGCAGCAGCATGGGCGGTACGAGCACGTCGAGGGATTCCCTGGTGAAGTTCATCTGGACCTGAATGGCATCGCCGAACCGGGCTTGCAACAGGGCGATGTAGTGGCCCACCAGCGCACGCTCCATCCGGAGCGGCACCAGGCTGGCTTCGCCGCTGCCGAGCGAGCAGCGCAGCAGGGCGGCGAGGTGGCCGATCATGTCATCGGCACCCGCGACATCGGTGTACATCCGCTCGGAAATGGCATTCAGGGCATTGAACAGGAAGTGCGGCTCGAGCTGCCCGCGCAGGTGACGGAGTTCGGCCCGTGCGAGGCGTTCATGCAGGCGCGCCGCCCCCAGTTCGCGGGCGTTCATCACCTTCCGGTGATCCCACGCGGTGACCGCGCCGATGAAGATGGAGAACACCATGAGATCCATGGGCAGCTCCATCAGGTACCTCGCCGGCATGGCCCCGTAATTGTAGTGTCCGCCCAGGGCGGCGTAGATGAGCGTGCGGCTCAGCCAGTTGAGGGATGTATGGAGGACCGACCCGAACAGCATCAGCGGCACGAGCACCCCGGCCACCCGGACCAGGCCGCCGGTGCGGAGCGGGAATCGGCGGACCAGCGGCAGTCCGGCGCCCAGAAGGAGGGCGGCGCCATACGCCGCAGTCAGCTCCTCCACCAGCGCCGGTACGGGCGACGGCCAGGATCCGGCCGCCACCTTGTCCAGGTACTTGTAGGCGAACTCCAGCAACCCGACCACGGTCGCCGCCGTCGCCAGCAGCCAGCCCGCCCGGCTCGTCACGCCGGGCCGAGGGATTCGCGTCATGGCAATCGTGTGCCGCGGGCATCCGCCGTTACGGTGCCGGTCGCCTCGGCCACGTGCACGGCCACCCGGGCTCCGTCCTGGCTGAACCGGAAGGTCATCGCGTAGCGATTGATCTTGCCCATCAGGTTGAGATCCAGCACGAAGGTTCCGGGCGACGTCCAGCTCCCGCGCGCGGCGGGATGCGTTGCCTCGATACTGTCGGGCGAGAACCGGTACCGGCCATCGAGCCCCACCGGCAATGTGAGCCGGTGGCCAAGGAGGTCAAGGGTTGCGCGGGCGGTGCCGGACGCCGAATCGAAGCTCAGTGAAAACAGGTGCATGGCGATGGCGTTGGGCGACATCCGGTAGCGCCAGCCCCAGACACGACGGGCGAACGGCGGCACGTTGACCTGATACGCCGGCGGTGGCGCGAGCGCTTGTGCGATGGCGGTGCGCAGTCGTGCCAGGGCCGCGGAGTCGGGAGTCAGCGCGGTGTCCGAGGCAACGGCACGGAGCAGAAACGGCGCCAGTGCGCCGGGGTCCGCGCCGCCGGCGGTTTCCACGATCACCAGGTTCTTCGCCGGCCAGACGGTGATGCGCTGGCCGCCCCGGCCCACGGCCTCGAACAGCCCGGGTGGTGCGTGAGGATGGGTCCACCATCCGCGGCCGTAGACATCATCCGGGTCCAGCATTCCCTGAGGCGCCGTGGTCCACGCGGCCCACTCGCGCGAGACGATTTCGCGGCCGTCCCACCGGCCATGATGGAGCATCAGCAGACCGACGCGAGCGGCATCCCGCGACGTGAGCTGCAGGTCGCCCCAGCCGTGCGTCAGCCCCTGCGGATCCGCCGGCCAGTAGACATCATCGATACCAAGAGGCCCGAACAGCCGGCGTCGTGCGAACGCCAGTTCGCTCTCGCCGGTTGTCCGGCTGATGATGGCCGACAGCAGGTGGTAGTTCACACTGCAGTAGGCTGTCCTCGTACCTGGTACGGCACGCATGGGCAGTTCGAGCGCGGCCTGAATCCAGTTCCTGCTCCGGGTCATGGCAGCGAGTTCCGGTTCGCCCTCGCCGAACCCGCAGTCCAGGCCTGATTGCATCCCGAGGAGGTCGGCAACGGTGACGGCGCCATGCCGACGATCGGGCACCGGGAACTCCGGCGCCAGCAGCGAATCAAGACGATCGGTGCGCCGCAGGCGCCCGGCATGCTCGGCTGCGCCGACCAGCAGGGAGGTCACGCTCTTCGTGACCGACGCGAAGTCGTGCCGGGCGCCCGGGGTGAACGGATAGAACGTGGCATCCAGCACGATTCGTCCATGACGCACGATCAGCAGACTGTGCAGGGCGAGGTGTTCGCGGGCGAAGGTCACGGCATCCGCCAGGGCTGCGGAGCTCACCCCCTGGCTTTCCGGCGCCGTCTCGTGCCACTCGAAAGCGGCCGGCGCAGCACCGCTGAACTTCCCGCAGCTCAGGATGATCAGCACATAGATGGCGACATAGACCCGCACAGGCATGACGATCGGCTCCCTGCCCCCGGGCATGGCATTCAGCATTGCCGGGATGGCAGGGGGAAACGTCGTCGCCATGACACAGGCAGCACAGAAAACCGGGCCAGCCGGGACCCGGCAGGGATGAGCGGGACGAACAGAAGGGCTGCGCCGGGAGCCTACCCTCCGACGATCGCCCCGACCACGAGGAAGGGCTCGTCCCCTCGCGCCACGGCGTCGGGCAGTGGCGCGTCGGGGGACTCGTGGGACAGATCCCGCTCGCAGGCAAAGAAGCGGATGTAGGCCCGGCGCCTGAGCGTGGCCTGGTCGCGCATGGTGCCGCGGAGCATGGGATAGCGCGCTTCCACCGCATCCAGCACGGTGCGCTGCGTGGCCGGCGTCGCGGTCTCCAGCGCCAGCTCCCCACCGGTCTTTGCCAGGATGCGGAGCGACGGCGGCAGTACGACCCGGATCATGCGAGCGTCTGGACCTCGACCGACAGCACGGCGGGGAGATCCCGCACGATCGGCGTCCAGCTGTCGCCCGAGTCGGCGGAGCCGTAGACCTGCCCGCCGGTGGTGCCGAAATACACGCCGCACGAATCGAGGGTATCCACCGCCATCGCGTCGCGCAGCACGTTCACGTAGCAGTCTTTCTGCGGCAATCCCTTCGTGAGCTCCTCCCACTCGTTCCCGCCGCTCCGGCTCCGGAAGACCCGCAGCTTGCCGTCGGGCGGATAGTGCTCCGAATCGCTCTTGATGGGCACCACGTAGATCGTCTCCGGCTCGTGCGCGTGCACGTCGATCGGGAAGCCGAAGTCGGTCGGCAGGTTGCCGCTCACCTCGTGCCAGGAATCCCCGGCGTTGTCGCTGCGCATCACGTCCCAGTGCTTCTGCATGAAGAGCACGTCGGGCCGGGACCGGTGCATCGCGATCCGGTGGACACAGTGCCCCACCTCGGCGTTCGGGTCGGGGATGTACTGGGAATGGAGCCCCTGGTTGATCGGCTTCCAGGTGGCGCCGCCGTCGTCGGTGCGGAAGGCTCCCGCCGCCGAGATGGCGATGAACATCCGTTTCGGATCGGTCGGGTGGAGCAGGATCGTGTGCAGGCACATGCCGCCGGCGCCCGGCTGCCAGTGCGGCCCCGACCCGTGGCCTCGAAGGCCCGCCAGCTCACTCCAGGACTTCCCGCCGTCGGTGCTCTTGAACAGTGCCGCGTCCTCGACACCGGCGTACACCGTGTCCCGCTCGGTGAGGGACGGCTCCAGGTGCCAGACCCGCTTGAACTCCCACGGATGCGGCGTGCCGTCGTACCACTGGTGGGTGCCCGGCACGCCCTCGTACTTGAACTCGTTGCCGACGGCTTCCCAGGTCTTGCCGCCGTCGTCGGAGCGCTGCATGACCTGCCCGAACCACCCGCTGGTCTGGGAGGCGTAGATCCGGTCCGGATCCACTGGCGAGCCCTTCATGTGATAGATCTCCCAGCCGGCAAAGTGGGGACCGCTCACGTCCCACTTCGCACGCTTCCCGTCCGAGGACAGGATGAATGCGCCCTTCTTTGTGCCGACCAGTACCCGGACGCCGGACATCGGGCCTCCTTTTGTAGTCAGGCTGAGAGCCGAAAGCTGAGAGTCAGGCGTCCAGCCCCTGGCTCCCAGCTCTCGTTTGTCACTGCGCAACCGTCAGTCTACTTCCCCGCCAGCTCCTTCACCGACGCCGCCAGGAGCTTCACCTTGCCGGCATCCTTCGACCCGCTGGCATCCTTGCCCAGCGACGCGGCCAGCTTGTTGAGTGCCGACTTCCGCGCGCCGCCCTTGGCCTTCTCGGCGCTGCCCAGCGCGGCCCGCGCCGCCGAGATCTGCGCGGCGGAGAGACCGTTCGAGCGCTCCAGCTGGTCGAGGTAGGCGCCCGAGAGCGCAAAGCTCGCCGGCCAGACGTACTTCGGCTGCCCCTGCACATTCAGGTAGTCGAGGTGCACGGTGCGGGCGGCGTCAATCTCGTTCTGCGAGAGGAACTCGCTCGGCTTGAGCTGGAAGATGTCCAGCCCGCGCGCGATCTCGGAGCTCACGATGGCGCCGTTGTACCAGTACACTGACCAGGACCCGCCGCTCTGCATCTGGGTCGAGTCGATCGGGCCGCGATCGAAGAACGCGATCTCGTACGGGTGCGTGGCATCGGTCCAGTCGAAGACCGAGATGCCGCCCTGGTACCAGGCCTGCACCATGATGTCGCGGCCCGGGATCGGGATGAGCGAGCCGTTGTGCGCGACGCAGTTCTCCTGCTCCGTCTGCACCGCCGGCAGCTTGTAATAGCTCTGGAACACCATCTTCCGGTTCGTCAGCGAGAAGATGGCATCCCCGCCCCACTCGCGCGGGTCGCCGGCGCGGCACTTGGGCTGCCCGCCGCCGCCCCACTCGTCCGAGAACAGGATCTTGGTGCCGTCGTTGTTGAACGTGGCCGAGTGCCAGTAGGAGAAGTTGGAGTCCGCCACCGCGTCGAGCCGGGCCGGATGGGACGGATCGCTGATGTCAAGCAGCAGGCCGTAGCCGCCGCACGCGCCTCCGGCGAGGCCGAGGGACGGATCGAGGGTGATGTCATGGCACTGGTCGGGGCCGGTGCGCTTCTGGCCGGGACGCTGGCCGATCAGCTTGGCGATGATCCCCGGCAGCGCACTCCGGAGCGTGGCGCTGTCCGCGGCCGTCGGCGCGCCGCTGTCGCCGCGGGCCTTCACCACGCTGTCCAGCATGTGGTTCACGAAGCCGTTGGGCAGCACCATCTCGTTGCCCAGGATGTCCGCCGTGAAGGCGCCGCGGGCCTTGGCGGCGGCGATCACTTCCTTGTCCGCCGCGGACGATCCATGCTGCGGCGGTGCCGCCAGGTCGTTGAAGATCCGGGGCGACGTGACGATCGCGGCCTGCTCCGGGTGCTTGAGCGGCACCTTGATCACTTCGATGCGGAAGTGGGCCGAGTTCGGGTCGCTGTCCGGCAGGGCGTTGACGCAGCCGGCCAGCTCGCTCGGCGAACGCACGCCGGCGGAGCCGGAGATGTACACGTACACGTTCTCGGGATCCTTCGGATCCACCAGCACCGAATGGGTGTGCGAGCCGCGGCAGGTCTGCACGTTGCCGACGTTCTTCGGGTGCGCGATGTCGCTGATGTCGAAGATGCGGAGCCCGCGGAGCCGCTCCTTGCTCACCGTGTCCTTGACGCCCTCCGCGCCGCAGTCGAGACGGCCGCTCAGGCCCTCGCCCGACACGAAGAGCAGGTTCTTGTACACCGACACGTCGCTCTGGGACGCCGGGCAGACGTACGCCGTCTCGAGCTTCGGGGCCTTCGGATCGGAGATGTCCCAGATCTGCCAGCCGTTGTAGCTCCCCTGGATGGCATACTTGCCGGTGAAGGCGATGTCCGAGTTGGTGATGCCCTTGAACTTCTCCGAGGGCGGGGTCTGGGAGAGCACGTCCAGGTTCCAGCTGGCCTCGCCGGCGTCCCAGAGACCGGCCTTGAGGCCGACGCGGGGATCGGGCCGGGGCGCCGAGGCGGCCATGTTGCTCATGTCGTGCGCCGGCATGGACTGGGCATGGGCCGGCGCCGCGACGACCGCGGCGGCGAGCGAAAGGGACAGCAGGCCGAACACGGCTCTCCGCACTGTCGGGCGGTCAGCCCGGTACTGACATTCCATGGCAGGTTCCTCTGTCTGAATGGAGCGGAAAAGGGTCCTTACTGGCCGGCAGCGGTGTCTTCCGGCGTGATCCCGAACGTCGCGGCGACCAGCATCTTCTGCATCCGCGCGATCTCGGTCGTCTGGTCCGCATTGATGTCGGAGGCGAGCTTGAAGGTGAGCTCATCCTGGGCGGCGCCGTAGGTATCGAAGAGTGCGCTTACCATCGCCGTGGCGCCCTGGTGGTGCTGGATCATGAAGTGCAGGAAGAGCTTGTCGAAGTCCGGCCCGTGCGCCGCATCCAGCTGCATCATCTGCTCGTGGCTCAGCATGCCCGGCATCATCATGTGGGGATCCATCATCCCCATGCCGGTCGTGTCGGGCTCGGGCACCGGCTGGCTGCGGTCCCGGAGCCACGTCTGCATCGTCCGGATCTCGTCCTTCTGGGCGTTGATGATGCGCCCCGTGAGCACCCGGATCTGCGGCCCGGCGCCGTGGGTCGCCGCCCAGCGCGCCATGATGATGGCCTGCGCGTGGTGGCCGATCATGCCGGTCATGAAGTCAATATCCGCCTTGGTGTACGGCCGGCGGAGGCTGTCGGTCCTCGCCCGTGCCATGGCGGCGGCCTCGCCCTGGGCAACGCTCGGCGGGGTGCTCTGGGCCATTACCCGGCCCGGAACCGCCACCGCCGCCACGCCGCACGCCAGAGCGAGCGTCCCGATCACGCGGCGCGTTCCTGACAATGTCATGGGGATCCTTCTCCTGAAATGGCGATCGTTCCCAGCCGGGGACTCTGGCTGAACCATGGATGGTAGCACTGCGGCAGGAGGTTGCAAGCGCCGCTGGTCCCGGGGGTGAACCGGCTCGCCACCCAACCGCTCTGTACGCACCAGGGGTGCGATATGTTTCATGGCGTAACCGATTGGGACGCCAGACCTTCGAGCGGAGGTTCTGTGCAGGACACGAGCCCACCACTCATCCGCGACATCCGGGACACCGCCCGCTGGGTGGCGATGTACCGTGCCGTCGAGAGCGAGCGGCCCGATGCGGTGTTCCACGATCCGTACGCGCGGCGGCTGGCTGGCGCGCGGGGCGAGGCGATCTACACCAGCATGCCCCGCGCCTACACTACGAACTGGCCATTCATCGCCCGCACCTGGCTGTTCGACCAGTACGTCGCGCGCGAGGTGGCGGGCGGCGTCCGCACCGTGCTCAATCTCGCCGCCGGCCTCGACGCCCGGCCGTACCGCATGGCGCTTCCCGCGGCACTGCGATGGATCGAGGTGGACAACGGTGAACTGCTCGCCGAGAAGGCCGGGCTGCTGGCCGGCGAGACGCCGGCGTGCGTGCTCGAGCGGGTGCCGATGGATCTCGCGGATATCGCGCCGAGACGCGCGCTGTTCCGGGAACTGGCGGGCACGTCCGGGCCGGTGATGGTGCTGACCGAAGGGCTGCTGCCCTACCTCACCGGGGACCAGGTCGCCGGGCTGGCACAGGAGCTCGCGGCGGAACCGGGGTTCCGCGCCTGGGCCACCGACCTCCTGTCGCCCGCCCTGCTGCCGTATATCGAAAAGGGATGGGGCAAGGATCTCCGGAAGGCCGGTGCACCGCTGCAGTTCGCGCCACAGGAGGGACCCGCCTTCTTCGAGCCGTTCGGCTGGAAGCCGCTGGAAGTCCGTTCTGCCATGCACACCGCGGCGAAACTGCATCGCCTGCCGCTGGCCTTGCGGCTCGTCACGCTGATCCCCGGAAGCGAGCGGTTCAATCCCCGGCGCCCGTGGTCGGCGTCATGCCTGCTGGAGCGGGGGTGACTCGGCGGCCGTGCTGTCATTCCCGCGAAAGAGGCGGGCTGCAGCCCGCCTCGGCTTGAGCCGCGGACTCGCGCGGGCCACCGACTCGCGGGCAGAGCAGCGCCGACCACCCGATTGCTTCGCCCCTCCGGGGCTCGCAATGACAACCCGTCCCACGTCGCTGAAGCGACGCCCACCCGCAAACAGAGTGTC
>DASTBA010000146.1:0-5222 GCA_035712285.1 Gemmatimonadales bacterium
ATTTATTCGACACTTCCAGCCGTCTCAAGCCGCTCTCGACTGAGGGAGCCCAACAGCGGGTGTGGGGTCCGAGTCACAACTATCTTCCGCCGCATGGTTCCGCGTCCCAAATCGAACTACTCGAACGCCGCTCTCGGCGCAGCGATCGTTCTGATCGCGGCCCTGACCCTGGTACCGGCACCGCAGCAGGCCGCGGCCTCGGCCCTCACTCCGTGGTACTGCCTCATCTGCGGTGATCGTGGTCTTGTGGATGTGCTCCTCAATATTGCGCTCTTCGTGCCATTGGGAATGGCACTCGGATGCCGAGGTGTCCGGCCTTCCCGCGCCACCCTGATCGCACTCCTCGCTTCTGCCGCTATCGAGTTGGCACAAGCCACGTTAGTACCCGGCCGGGACGCCAGCCTGAGCGATGTCCTGACCAACACCGCCGGGGCCCTGGCAGGTGCCATCCTCGCCTCCTGCCTCGGGACACTGTGGCGCCCGACTGTCAGCCGGGCTCGACAACTTGCCCTGGGCGGTGCTGCAGCCTGGCTCGCCCTGCTGGCAGTGACAGGAATTGCACTTCAGCCTGACCGCGCGTCCAAACCGACTCTGCTGTTCGTCGCGCCGCCGGAGCCGCTGCTCGACACCTTCCGGGGGACAGTACACCGCGTGGAGCCCGACTCCGTCCCCGAGGTCATGCAGACCCTTGCAGTGACCGCGATGGTCACAACGGCGGGACTGACCGAGCGGCTTGCCCCCGTTGTCGAACTGCGGGACTCGAGCCGCTATCCAGTTGCCCGCCTGGGGCAGCTGGGCCAGAAGCCGGCGTTCGAACGCCGGCTCCTGGCGACCCGGTGGCGCCTGCGCACCCCGACCGTGTTCGCCTACGGCGGTGCGATCCCGGCGGACCCCGCCCGGGTCATCCTCGCCGGCGGATATGGTTCCGCAACGCTGTGGACCGAAGCCGACGTCGGCGGGCACCGCTACCGGAATCAGCTTCGGCTCACCCCCGGCTCCGGATGGATGCTCGTGCTGCCGCTTCGATATCCGTTTGACGTGCGGCAGAATTGGACCGCGGGAATCTGGCTTGCCGTTCCGCTCCTGCTGGTGGGGTTCTGGTCCGGAAGAGCCGGCTTCGGCGCCGTGGCCACCGGTGCCGGTGCCATCATGCTGATGGGGCTGGGACTGGAGGGGATGGCGGCGCTCTTCGGGCTGGCCCGCGATGGAAGCGTCGCCTGGATACTGGGACTGCTGGCGGTGATGGCAGGGTGGGGCACGGACCGGGCGGCGATGTTCACACGAAAGCACGAAAACACGAATGAGGTGTGACTAGCGACGACGGAATCTCGCCTCAGCCGTAATTCGCCCTTCGTGTTTTCGTGCTTTCGTGTGCTGCACCGGCATGCCCGCCGAGTTCGGGGCTCGCCACCAGGATCGATTCGCCGCCCAGTGCCCGCAGCGCCGCCTCGCCGTAGAACAGCCGGATGTACTTGGCCTGCGTGGCGGTGAGGCGCCGCACCGCCCAGGAGAGATGCACGAAGTGCGGCTCCACCGGCGCCACCAGCGGGTGCATCCCACACTCCGAGGGCAGGCGATTCCCCTTGCGCGTGTTGCAGCTGCTGCACGCCGTGACGCAGTTGCCCCAGTCGTTCCCGCCGCCGCGCGAGAGCGGCACCATGTGATCCCGCGTCAGGCACTCGCGCGAGCGCAGCTCGTGCTGGGTCCGGTGGCAGTACATGCACCGGTAACCGTCGCGCGCGAAGAGGAAGGTGTTGGTGACCTGGCGACGGAAACGGCGGGGAACGTGGATGAAGCGGACGAGGCGGATGATGGCGGGTCGGGGATAGTCGGACCGCGCACTTCGGACCAGGTCGGCGTGATCGGCCTCGACGATCTCGGCCTTGCCTTCGATGACAAGACGGAGCGCCCGCCGCACCGGGACCATCGTGAGCGGTTCGAACGACGCATTGAGCGCAAGACAGCGCACGGTACTCTCCCCGACCGAATTGAGGACCGTCGCGAACGCGACGCTGTACGCTACAAGGGCCACCCCGGAAACAGCAACCCGCGTGCCTAGCGGGGCGCCGGCTGGCGGGGCGGCGTGCCGGCCGGCGGGGGCGCCGGCCGCGCGGTGAGCGTATCCCGCTGGGTCGCCGCACCCGGGGCACCGATGCCGAAGGGGCTCAGGATCCCCTGCGTGTGGACCGGGCAGTACTCGGTCGGCTCCGTCCCGGGGATGAACGACTCGATCTCGTGCACTTCCGCCGGGCAGAATGCGGTGGCGAGGTATCCGGTGGTGTTGTCGATCTCCGCTGCCTTGAGCTCCGAGGGGCGGGGCCACGGTGCCGGAACCGGCCGGCGGGCATAGATCTCGTTCATGAGCGCGGTCCACGCCGGCGCGGCCAGGCGGCCGCCCTGCGCGTTCGGCATGATCTTGGTGGGCGTGTCGAAGCCCATCCAGACGCCGGTCACGAGTTCCGGCGTGAAGCCGATGAACCAGACGTCGTTGTAGTCGTTGGTCGTGCCGGTCTTGCCGCCGGCGGGAAAGCGGATCCGCGCGCCCACCGAGCCGGCGGCGGTCCCCTTCCGCACCACATCACGCAGCGCATCCACCATGAGCCAGGCCTGGTCCTGGTCCATGACCGGAATCAGCCGCGGCTTCGGCTCCCACACGATGTTGCCGTCCCGGTCCTCCACCCGCTCGATGGCGAACGGCTCGGCCCGGTCCCCGAGATTGGCGAAGGCGGTGTACGCCGAGACCATCTCCAGCGGGATCACGTCGGCGGAGCCGATGGCAATGGCCGGCACCGGCAGGATGCGCGAGGTAATGCCGAAGCGGCGGGCCTCGGCGATCACCGCATCCGGCCCCACCTGGATCCCCAGCTTGATCGCCGGGATGTTCCGGGATTCGTAGAGGTGCCAGCGCAGCGTATGGGCGCCGGAATACTTGAGGTCGTAGTTCTGCGGGGTCCAGAGATCCTGCCCCGGCACCGCCAGCGAGAAGGTGTCATCCACGATCACTTCGGAAAACGGGATGCCGCTCCGGAGCGCCGCCGAGTAGACGAACGGCTTGAAGGTGGACCCCGGCTGGCGGAGGGCCTGGGTGGCACGGTTGAACTTGCTGTCATCGAAGTCGCGCCCGCCGATCATGGCGCGGATCGCGCCGGTCTTCGCGTCGAGCGTGAGCAGCAGCCCCTGGAGATACGGCGAGTTGGCGACGGTCTCGTCACCGGCCTGCTCGTCCTGCTTCCGGTCCTGGTACTCGGCGTAGGTCTCGTGCCGGAAGCCCGGCATCTTCTCGATGGCGCGGAGCTGGTCCTCGAGCGAGCGCTCCGCCGTGAGCTGCATGTCCAGGTCCAGCGTCGTGTAGACCCGGTAGCCCTCGCGATAGAGATCGGGGCCGAAGCGCGCCTGCAGGATCTGCCGCACGTACTCGACGAAGTACTCGCCCACCGTGGAGAAGTCGGAGTGCTCCGAGAGCTCGAGCGGCCAGGCCTTCCAGCGCTCCGCCTCCTCGCGGGTCAGCTTGCCGTTCTCCCGCATCAGCCCGATCACGACGTTGCGCCGCTCGACGTTGTTGTCGGGGTGCTTCCGCGGATTGTAGCGCGAGGGCGCCTTGGGAATGGCGGCCAGCGTCGCCGCTTCCGCCACGTTCAGCGCGCGGACCGACTTGCCGAAGTACCGCTGGGAGGCGGCTTCCACGCCGAAGGCGCGGTTGCCCAGGTCGATCTGGTTGAGATAGAGCTCGAGGATCTTGTCCTTGGGATACTTCTTCTCGATCTCCAGGGCCACCTTGGCTTCCCGGAGCTTGCGCTGGAGGCCGGCAAACCCGGAGCGGGTGCGCCGGTCAATGGCGTCGGGCCAGAGGTTCCCGGCGAGCTGCATGGTGATCGTGGAGGCGCCGCCCGCGAGCCGCCGCTTGAGCACGATGTCCTTCATGGCCCCGAAGACGCGCACCCAGTCCACGCCGTGGTGCCGGTAGAAGCGCTTGTCCTCGGTGCTCACGAACGCCGCCACCACCGCCGGCGACATCTCCCTGAGCGGCACCAGGGTGCGACGCTCCAGCCCGAGATCGGTGAGGAGGCGTCCGTCGGCCGCGTACACCTTGGCGGCCTGGTTCGGGTCGTAGGAATCGAGCGTATCCACCGACGGGCAGGAGTTGCCGAGGCAGGCGGTGAACCAGAGCGCCATGACGACGGCCACGCCCAGCGCGAACGCGCCGGCGACGCCCAGCAGGAGCCAGCGCCGGGTGCGGGCATTCCACCACCCGGACGACGAGCGGTCGCCCACGAGTGGACGCCGGAAGGGAGATCGGAACCGAAGGGACATGGGTGGAAGCTAGTAGTCCGGGAACGCGGGAGCCACGGGGCGCGCTTGCCGCCGTCTCCCCCTGCACCTACTGTTGGCGCCTATGAGCGACTTCCTCGACCATCTGACCGCGCGCGGCTTCGTCCAGGACGCCACACCGGGAGCCGCCGAGCGGATCAGGGACCGGCCGATCACGGGATACGTGGGGTTCGACCCGACCGCGTCCTCGCTTCACGTGGGAAGCCTGGTCCCCATCATGGGGCTCGCGTGGCTGCAGCGGCTGGGCGGCTCGCCGGTGGCACTGGTGGGCGCGGGCACCGCCCTCGTGGGCGATCCGAGCGGCAAGCGCGCCGAGCGGCCGATGCTCCCCGAGGAGGAGATCGCCAGCAACTCCGAGGCCATCGAGCGGCAGTTGCGCGCCTTCCTCCGGTTCGAGGGCCCGAACGCCGCCCGTGTGGCCAACAATGCCGACTGGCTGCGGGACATCGGCCTGATGGAGTTCCTTCGCGAAACGGGCAAGCACTTCACCGTGAACGTGATGCTCCAGAAGGAGTCGGTGCGGAACCGGATGGAGACGGGGATCTCCTTCGCGGAATTCGCCTACATGCTGGTCCAGGCGCATGATTTCTGGCACCTCTTCCGCACCAGCGGCGTGGAGCTGCAGATGGGCGGGTCGGATCAGTGGGGCAACATCACCGCGGGGATCGAGCTGATCTCGCGCAAGGAGGGGGCGGCGGCGCACGGCGTCGTCTTTCCCCTCCTCACGACGGCGAGCGGCAGCAAGTTCGGCAAGAGCGAGCAGGGCAATGTCTGGCTCGATCCGGCGCGCACCAGCCCGTACAGCTTCTACCAGTACTGGCTCAATGCCGACGACCGGGATGCGGAGCGGTGGCTCAATTTCTTCACGTTCCTGCCGGCCGAGGCGATCGCGG
>DASTBA010000147.1:0-5846 GCA_035712285.1 Gemmatimonadales bacterium
CGGCGTGACGTCGGCGATGTAGGCGAAGGCGGTGGCGTAGCTCGCCGAGGTGATGCCGGAGATGGTACGTCCCACGAACAGCCAGCCCAGCGTGGGCGCCGCCGCCATCAGGAAGTAGTCGAGGCCGAGACCGAGCGTGGAGATGAGGATGACGGGGCGGCGGCCGTAGCGGTCGGAGATGGCGCCCAGCAGCGGCGAGAAGATGAACTGCATCGCCGCCCAGACAGTGCCGAAGAGACCGTAGATGGTGGCGGCGCTGGCGGTATCGCCGCCCTTGAACTGCACCACCAGCTTGGGCAGCACCGGCACGATGATGCCAAGCGCCAGCATGTCCAGCAGGACGGTGATGAAGATGAATGCGAACGCCGCCTTCCCGTCCTGCCGCCTAGTTCTGCCCACGGAACTTCTCCCACACCTCCTGCAGCGTCTGGTGCGGCCCGCGCGCGACCCAGATGTTCACCTCCCGCTCCTCGGGCACCCGCCACGGGCCGATGACCTTCGCGCCCAGCGAGACCGAGTCGTAGAAGCGCTGCAGTTCGGCGGCGGTGCCCCCGATCACGATCAGGACCTTGCCCGGCTTCGTGCCGGGCCCGAAGAACCAGTAGCTCCCCACCGGCGAGACGGCGGGCGGAAGACCCAGCGCCGGCCCGAGCTGATCGTTCGCGCCGGCGCGGCCGTAGCTGGTGCCGAGGATCACGGCGTCCTGCTGCTCGGCGGGCGAGAGTCCGTGATAGACCCGCGCCGTGGCCTCCACCTGGTCCTCCCAGCCCAGCATGTCGGCGTAGTCCTGCGGCAGCGCGATGATCTCGCCGGTATTGGTCTCTGACGTGATGCCCAGCGCGCGGGCATACGCGTCCATCCGGGCGGGCGGGAGCACCGGTACGCCGAAGGGGAAGCTGATCACGCCGAACGCAACGACGCCGAGCAGTGGAATCCCGCGCCAGAGGGCACGGGAAGCGGCATGCACACGCGTCCCCGCGATGCGGCCCACCGCCACGGCTCCGGCGGCGAGGAGCACCGGATAGATGGGGCCGACGTAGTACGGCTTCCCCTTGAGGGCGATGAGCAGGACGAAGGTGGCGAGGCAGGCCCACGCCACGATCCGGTACCGGCCGCGCAGCAGTTCCATCACACCGAGGGCGGCCAGCAGTACCACCGGGCCGAGCATGTCCCATTGTCCCTGGAGAAATGCCAGCGGCGAGATCCGCTGCAGCTGCTCGGCCTGGAGATCGTGCATCTGGCCCACCACCGGAAAGCCCAGCCGGAGCTGGCCCACGATGCTGGGGCTGCCGATGACAAGAGCGACGACCAGCGCCAGCCAGGGCCAGGGTGTCGCCAGCCAGCGTCGGGAGGCGGTAATCAAGACGGCGGCCACGATTCCGATGCCGATGAAGGCGATGCTGAACTTGGTGAGCAGGCCGAGACCCAGGCACACGCCCAGCAGCAGCCAGCGGCGGCGGGCGCTGTCATGGTCGGAGGGACGGAGGTCGGCGATCCCCATCAGCGCCACCAGCGCGAGCGTCCACCAGAGCTGGTCGAAGATCACCGGCTGGAAGAGGTTGCCGGCGCGGAGGGTGAGCGGTGCCAGCGCCACGGCCAGCGCCCCCAGCACCTGGGCGTAGGGCCCGCACCCCATGCGCCGCACGGCGAGGACCACCAGCACCACCAGGATTGCCGCGACGATGGCGGGCAAGACCCGGACGGCGATGAGCGAGCCGCCGAGAGTGGCCATCGTGGCCTTGGCGGCGATGGCGATGAAGGGCGGGAAATCCATGGCCCAGAGCCGAAGGTGCCGACCCATGGCGAGGTAGAGGAATTCGTCGCGGTGGAAGCCGTACGGCGTGATGCGGTTGACGACGACGTGGAGCAGCAGCACGGCGACCGCGATCCCGATGGCGAGCGGGGCCAGGGGGCGCCTGGGCGATTCGAGTCCAGCAGATTGGGCATGGGTCGCGGCGCTTCCCGGCATTCCGACAAGATTCGGCGGGCCGGGCACCGATTGCAAGTGAACATGGACCCCCGCGTTCGCGGGGGTGACGGCATCGCAACACTCCTGCCCGCCCCGTCCCCCTTGTCCGCCCCGTCCCCCTAGCGCCCCGGCCGGGAGGCAGTAGGATAGTCTCGTCACCAGGCACCCCTACCAGGAGGCGTTCATGTCGTGCCGGAAGTGGTTCAGTCGGGCAGTACCGGTCTTGCTGGCCGTCGGCATCACGGCACCCGCGGCCCTGCAGGCGCAGGGCATCGAGTCGCCCCGGATCCCGCTGCGCACGGTCATCCAGGATCTCAACACCCTGCGCACCTCGTATGCCTCGGACTGGAATGCCAAGGACGCGAAGGCGGTGGGCGCTCACTACCTGCCCGATGCGATCGTGACCAACGAAGAAGGTGAGCGGTTCGTCGGCGCCAAGGCGATCGGCGACATGCTGGCGGCCGGCTCGGCCAGCTGGCCGCACATGGTGCTCTCGTCGGACACCGTGAAGGTGTACGGTGCGACCGCCATTGACTTCGGCACCGTGAAGATGCATCCGAGCGGTGGTGGTGAGCTCGTCTCGAAGTACACGGCCATCCTGCACCACGACATGAACGGCTGGAAGGTGGTGGCCGTGCAGACCACGCCGGTAGCTCCGAAGAAGTCGGAATAGGCCCGTACGGACCCGGGGGCGCGGCCAGCCGCGCCCCTGTATCCCGCTCTACCCGGCACCCGGAATCCGGTTTAGAATTCCCCTTCCCGCAGACAGGAACCAGGTTGTCCAGCGCCCCAGTCACTCCGCTGGCCACCCTCGCCGACCGGTACCGCCTCGAGCGGGAGATCGGACGGGGCGGAATGGCCACCGTGTACCTCGCCCAGGACCTGAAGCATCACCGCCCGGTGGCGGTGAAGATCCTGCACGCCCAGCTGGCGGCCAACGTGGGCTCGGACCGGTTCCTGCGCGAGATCGAGATCGCGGCGCGGCTGAGTCACCCGCATATCCTCACGCTCATCGATTCGGGCAGCGTCGAGAGACGCGAGACGCGGGACGAGGGACTCGCGTCCGGCGTCTCGAGTCCCGCGTCCCTGCTGTACTACGTCATGCCCTTCGTCGAGGGCGAGTCGCTGCGCCAGCGGCTCAACCGGGACAAGCAGCTGCCGCTGGAGGAGGCGGTCGGCATCGCCCGCCAGGTGGCGAGCGCCCTGGCCTATGCCCACAGCCGGGGCGTGGTGCACCGGGACATCAAGCCGGAGAACGTGATGCTCTCCGGCGGCGAGGCGATCGTCACCGACTTCGGCATCGCCAAGGCGGTGAGCGGCGGCAACGACAACCTCACCCAGACCGGCACGTCGGTGGGCACCCCGGCGTACATGAGCCCCGAGCAGGCCTCGGGCGACGTCGATCTCGACGGCCGGAGCGACATCTACTCGCTCGGCTGCGTCCTCTACGAGATGCTGGCGGGGACGCCGCCCTTCACCGGCGCCACCGCCCAGGCGGTGATCGTCAAGCGGTTCACCGAGGCGCCGCCCGCCCTCCGTTCCAGCCGCGCCGGCATTCCCGACGCCGCCGAGACGGCGGTGATGCGCACCCTCGCGCGGAACCCGGCCGACCGGTTCTCCACCGCCACCGAGCTGGCCCAGGCGCTGGTGGACTCGATCCGGGTGGTCACACCGGTGAGCACCGCCACCACGTCCGTGAACGCCACGACCGGGGCCACCGGCACCAAGTCCATCGCCGTCCTTCCGTTCGTGGACATGAGCCCCGACCGGGACCAGGAATACTTCACCGACGGCGTCGCAGAAGAGATCATCAACGCCCTGAGCAAGATCGAGGCGCTGCGGGTGGCGTCCCGCACCTCGTCCTTCGCCTTCAAGGGAAAGAACGAGGACATCGGCGAGATCGGCCGGAAGCTCAAGGTGGCCACGGTGCTGGAGGGGAGTGTCCGGAAGGCCGGCAACCGGCTCCGGGTCACCTCCCAGCTGGTGAGCGTCACCGACGGCTACCAGCTCTGGTCCGGCCGCTTCGACCGGGAGCTGGAGGACGTGTTCGCGATCCAGGACGAGATCGCCGCCAGTATCACCAGGGCGCTGAGCGTGGTGCTGAACGAGGACGAGAAGAAGAAGATCGAGCGGCCCCGCGCGGAGAACGTCGAGGCATACGAGTTCTACCTCCGCGGCCGGCAGTACTTCCACCAGTTCCGCGAGAAGGCGCTGCAGTTCGCGCGGCGGATGTTCACGAAGGCAATCGAGATCGACCCGGCCTACGCCCGGGCGCATGCCGGCATCGCCGACACCAGCTCGATGCTCTTCCATTACTGGGACGCGAGCGACGCCAACCTGGAGCAGGCCGATGCCGCCAGCCGGAAGGCCCTGGAGCTCCGGCCCGATCTCGCCGATGCGCATGCCTCCCGCGGCCTGGCCCTGAGCCTCAGCAAGCAGTACGACGGGGCCGCCGCGGAATTCGAGAAGGCGATCGAGCTCGACCCGAAGCTCTACGAGGGGCACTACTACTACGCCCTGGCCCGTTTCGGGGAGGGCAACTACCGCGAGGCCTATCGCCTCTTCGCCCAGGCCTCCGCCGTGCGCCCCGAGGATTTCCAGGCCGCGGCCCTGGGTGCGCTCTCGCTGTCCGCGATCAACGACCCCGGCGAACTCAATGCGTACAAGCTGGCGCTCGACATCATTGACCGGCACCTGGAGCTCAATCCCGAGGATGCGCGCGCCCTCTACCTCGGCTCCAACTGCCTCTACAAGCTCGGGCAGATCGTGAAGGCCGGCGAGTGGGCCGAACGGGCTCTCGCCGTGGACCCGAACGACGCCGGTGTGCTCTACAACGTGGCCTGCTGCTTCGGCGTGCAGGGCAAGCCGGAGCGCGCGCTCGAGGTGCTGGAGAAGGCGGTGGAGAACGGGTTCGGCCACCGGGAGTGGATCGAGCACGACCCCGACCTCGTGTCCCTGCACGAGCTGCCCCGGTACAAGAGCCTGATCGAACGGATGTAACCCTCGCGCGTGAAGGTCCCGATGTCAGCGTTCTCCAATCCCGCCTCCAGCACCCCGGACCAGGTCCGGGATTACGTCACCTCCCTGCTCGATACCCTCGGCTCCCGCGAGCCGATCGAGGTCCTGCGTGAGACCCCCGACGCCTTGCGATCGCTGATCCGCGGCATGAGCGAGCTGCAGCTTTCCCGGCCGGAGAAGCCGGGGAAGTGGTCGGTGCGGGAGGTGATCCAGCACCTCGCCGATTCCGAGCTGGTGGGAAGCTTCCGGTTCCGCATGGCGCTGGCCCAGGACCGGCCGCCGGTGCCCGGCTATGACCAGGACGCGTGGGCCGCGAACCTGCGCTACCAGGAATCGTCGGTCGAGGACGCCCTGGGCGACTTTGGCCGGCTGCGGGCCGCCAACCTCCGGCTCTTCACGCGGGCCACGCCGGCGGAACTGCAGCGCGTCGTGATCCATGCGGAGCGCGGGGAGGAAAGCCTCGCGCGGCTCATGCAGCTCTACGCCGCGCACGACCTGGTACACCGGAACCAGATCGTGCGGATCCGGGGCGCGATCGGCTGAGGCTCACACGAAAGCACGAAGACACGAAAGCACGAAAGCACGAAGGGGCGCGTGGACAGATCGCGGCGTGAGTTTCTGATCGGTTCCAGTCTGGGGCTCGCATCCCTCGCGCTCGCGCGGCCGCTCTATACGCTGGGCGCCACATGGCCGGGAGCCGCCGGCCCCGATCAGGACCGCCTGCGCGACTGGATCGCGGCGCTGCGTGCAGCCGAGCTCACCGCGCGCGCTGCGCCATTGGGCACCGCGGCAATCCGGGTCGGTGAGCTCGCCCGCGGCACTCCCTACGTGCCCTACACCCTCGAGGAGTACCTCAAGG
>DASTBA010000148.1:0-18172 GCA_035712285.1 Gemmatimonadales bacterium
CTCTCGCTCTCCAACTCGATCTCGTTCCACCACGTGGCGGACCCGGCCCGGGAGTTCCCCGCCATCCGCGTGCTGGGCACCATCGGCTGGATCGTGGCCGGCATCCTCATCGGCAAGGTGCTCCACGCCGACGCCCTCGCCCTCCCGATGCGCGTGGCCGCCGGGGCCTCGATCCTCCTCGGCCTTTATTCCTTCACGCTGCCGCACACACCACCCAAGGCGGCGGGCGCCCCGTTCAGCGTGCGGGATGCCCTGGGCCTCGACGCCCTGGGGCTCCTCAAGGACCGCTCCTTCCTGATCTTCGTGCTGGGATCGTTCCTCCTCTGCATCCCGCTCCAGTTCTACTACACCTTCGCCAACCCCTACCTCAACGAGGTGGGCGCACCCGACCCGGCGTTCATCCAGACCTTCGGCCAGATGAGCGAGCTGGTCTTCATGCTGTTCCTCGCCTGGTTCCTGCGGAAGTTCGGTATCAAGACGATCATGCTCGCCGGAATGGCGGCCTGGGGGCTCCGCTACCTGGCCTTCAGCTTCGGCGCCGCCGGCCCGGTGATGCCGCTCATCTACCTCGGCATCGTCCTGCACGGCATCTGCTACGACTTCTTCTTCGTGAGCGGGCAGATCTACACCGACGAGAAGGCGGGGCCGAAGATCCGCGCCGCGGCGCAGGGCTTCATCAACTTCGTCACCAACGGCGTCGGCTACTTCATCGGCGCCTTCGTGAGCGGCGCCGTGGTGGACCGCTACGCCAGCTGCAAGGACGGCGCGCCGATGGCGGCCTGCACCCAGGTGGTGCACCAGTGGCACCAGATCTGGCTGGTGCCCGCCATCGGCGCGTTCGTGGTGTTCGTGCTGTTTGCAGTGTTTTTCAGGACGGCGAGACGGCTGGACGGCTAGGCGGCTGGACGGCTGGACGGCTGGACGGAAGCGTGTCACCCCGAGCGCAGCGAGGGGGCCGACGCGCCAGGCATGGCTCCGGCCGCTTCGCTTCGCTCAGCGTGACAGCCGACGGCCTTCGCGTCCCGCGTCCCGCGTCCAACAACAACCTCACCCTTGCAAGGGACCCTGCAATGCCCGCGACTCCGCTCTCCCGCCGTGACTTCGTCGGCACTACCGCCGCTGCCGGCGCCTTCACCATCGTCCCGCGCCACGTGCTGGGCGGGCCGGGGTTCACGGCGCCGAGCGACAAGCTCAACGTCGCATGCATCGGCGTGGGCGGCATGGGCCGGAACGACGTCAACGGGATGAGCGGCGAGAACATCTACGCCCTCTGCGACGTGGACTGGAACGCGGCGGAAGACGCCTTCCGGAGCTTCCCCAAGGCCAAGCGGTTCAAGGACTACCGCGAGCTGTTCGACAAGGAAGCGAAGAACATCGACCTGGTGACGGTCTCCACGCCGGATCACAGCCATGCACCGGCCGCGATGCTTTCGCTGAAGCACGACAAGCCGACCTACACCCAGAAGCCCCTCGCCCGGACGCTGTACGAGGTGCGCGCGCTGGGCGACGAGGCGCGGAAGCGGAAGCTCCCCACCCAGATGGGCAACCAGGGCCATGCCGGCGACGGCCTGCGCCTGCTCCGCGAGATGGTGGAGGCAGGGCTCATCGGCACGGTCCGCGAGGTGCACTACTGGACCAACCGTCCCATCTGGCCGCAGGGCATGGACCGTCCCACCGAGCTGCATGCGCCGCCGCAGACGCTCGACTGGAACCTCTGGCTCGGCCCCCGCCCCGACCGGCCCTACAATCCGGCCTACATGCCGTTCCGCTGGCGCGGCTGGTGGGATTTCGGCACCGGCGCCCTGGGCGACATGGCCTGCCACGGCATGGACGCGGCCTTCTGGATTCTCGACCTCGGCTTCCCCGACCGGATCATCCCCGAGTCCACCGAGCTCTACACCGAGACGGCGCCCAAGTCCTCCCGCATCGAGTACCAGTTCGGCGCCAGGGGAGACCGCGCTCCAGTGAAGGTGGTCTGGCGTGATGGAGACCTCCGTCCGCCCCGCCCTGCCGGCTACCCCGACGATGCCGACTGGCCTTTCGCCGACATCGGCGGCCAGCTCTGGATTGGCGACAAGGGCGGTATCCTGGCCGGGATGTACGCCGAGAACCCCCGCCTGCTGGATGCGGACCGGCAGAAGGAGCTCGAGGCGCATCCCCTGCCACAGAAGTACGCCCGCTCCAAGGGCGTGTATGCGGAGATCATTGATGCGGCCAAGGGCGGCCCACCGGCACTCTCCAATTTCGACGGCCACGCCGGCGCGCTGACCCAGATGGTGCTGCTCGGCTGCCTGGCGGTGCGGGCCGGCAAGACGCTGGAGCTGGACAGCAGGTCGGGCATGATCCGGAACGTGACACTGCCGGAGGAGTGGCTGAAGCCGGAGTTCAGGGATGGCTGGAGCCTGTAGGGGCGCGCTGCAGCGCGCCCGTACAGGCCTGCTGCTCGGCTGCTGCCTCACACACGCGGCGCGAGCCCAGTCCCCGAGTCCTTACGTCCCCGCCCCATCCGCAGTCGCCGTCGCCGCGCCGAGCAATCTTGCCGACCTCGTCCGCCGGTATGACGCCGACGGGGACCTGCTGAATCGCCGCTGGGGGGTGCCGTGGTCAGCCGAGCATCGCGCGGTTGCGGGCGCCTTTCTCGATGCCTGGCGCTCGGCACTCGACTCGGTCCGCTACGACACGCTCGATATCGAGGGCCGGATAGACTGGCAGCTCCTCCGGAACCAGATCGTCCACCAGCAGGCGCTCCTCAGCCGGGAGGCGGCCCGCGTCCGGACGCTCGCACCGCTCCTGCCATGGCTCGATGCCATCAACACTCTTGAAGTCTCCCGCCGCAATCTCTCCTTCCTGCCGGCGGACAGCGCGGCCCGCGAGCTCAACCGGATTGCCCTGCAGGTGGACTCCCTGCGGAAGGCGGTAGACAGCGGCACGGTGAAGCCCTCCCGCATCGACGCCTATCGTGCCGCCGAGGTCAACAACGACCTGCGCCGCACGCTGGAGCGGTGGTTCAAGTTCTTCGACGGTTACGATCCCGTGTTCAGCTGGTGGGCGCGTGCCCCGTGGGCCCACGCCGATTCCTCGCTCAAGGCGTATTCGGCGCTGCTCCGCGAGAAGGTCGTGGGGATCCGGAAGGGCCAGGACGACCCGATCATCGGCCAGCCGATCGGGCGGGACGGCCTGATGGAGGATCTTGCCGGCGAGATGATCGCGTACACGCCGGAGGAGCTCATCGCCGAGGCCGAGCGGCAGATGGACTGGATGACGGGGGAGATGAAGAAGGCGGCCCGGGAGATGGGCTTCGGCGACGACTGGAAGGCGGCGCTCGAGAAGGTGAAGCAGGATCATGTTGCCCCGGGCGAGCAGCCGGCACTGGTGCGGGACCTCGCCCGCGAGGCGGTGGCATTCGTCGAATCGCACGACCTGGTCACCGTCCCGCCGCTCGCGCGGGACGGCTGGCGCATGACCATGCTTTCCGCGGAGGCGCAGAAGACGGCCCCGTTCTTCCTCGGCGGCGAGGTGGTGCAGGTGGCCTTCCCCACCGATGCGATGACCGAGCCCGACAAGCTGATGAGCATGCGGGGCAACAACCGGCACTTCGCGCGGGCCACGGTGTTCCACGAGCTGATCCCCGGCCACGAGCTCCAGGGCTTCATGAACGACCGCTACAACACCCAGCGGCGCCTCTTCTACACGCCATTCTACATCGAAGGAAATGCGTTCTACTGGGAGACGATTTTCTGGGACCAGGGCTTCCCGCAGAGCCCGGCGGACCGGATCGGCATGCTCTTCTGGCGCATGCATCGCTCCGCCCGCGTCATCTTCTCGCTCAGCTTCCACCTCGGCAGGTGGACCCCGGAGCAGTGCGTGCAGTTCCTGGTGGACCGGGTGGGGCACGAGCGCGCCAACGCGGAGGCGGAGGTACGCCGCTCGTTCAACGGCGACTACTCACCGCTCTACCAGGTGGCCTACATGATGGGCGGGATGCAGTTCCGGGCGCTGCACCACGAGCTGGTGGACGGCGGGAAGATGACCGACCGGCAGTTCCATGACGCGATCCTGCAGTCGGGGCCGATTCCGGTGGAGATGGTGCGCGCCCGGCTGGAGGGAACCAGACTGCCGAAGGACTGGAAGGCGGGATGGAAGTTCCTGGGGGAGTTGCCGGCATCGAAGAATTACTAGCGCACACGAAAGCACGACAACACGAAGGATCGAGCCGCCGGGCGCGGGCGAGCCCGCCGACACGTCATTGCGAGCATCCCGCAGGGATGCGAAGCAACCTTAGCCCGACCGCGGTCTCCGCTGGCCACTCTCACCACTCATAGCTCACCGCTCAGGTCCCGCCACGCCGGATTCATGTCCTCCACCAGCATGATCTTCCTGGCACGCGACCCACCCTTGATCTGCTTCTCCCGGGCGATGGCGACGGTGATGTCCTCATGCCATTCGTACCACACCAGCGCATCCAGCGCGTACCGGCACGAGAATGCACGACCCTTCCCACTCTTGTGCTCAGCGATGCGCCGCCGGAGGTCGTTCGTCACCCCGGTATAGAGCACCCGGCGCTGACGCGAGGTGAGGATGTAAACGGCGCAGCGGGAGACACGCATGCAGCAAGATGGGCGACGGGACACATGGCCGGGCGCCATTTGGGGCGGGCTCAGCAGGGGATCTCGGAAGGGCTGCAAGGTTGCTTCGCCCCTGCGGGGCTCGCAATGACGCGTCAGGCGGCCGGATTGCTTCGCACGCCACCGGCACGCTCGCAATGACGCGCAGCTCCCTACCTGCCCGCCTTGTCCGTCTCGTCCGCCTTGTCCGTCTCGCTCGCCTTGTCCTCCTTGTCCGCCTTCCAGAACTGCACCCCACCGCCGCTGCTGCCGAGGAACAGCTCGGCCGTGCCGTCACCGTCAATATCCGCCACCGCCGGAACGGCATTGAACGATCCGTGCAGCACGAATGACGTGTCCCGCCGGAAATCGGGCCGCGTGCGGCTGCCGTCGTTCCGGTACAGCTGCATCTGGCCCGACTCGTTCCCCACCAGCAGGTCCAGGTCGCCGTCGCCGTCCACATCCATCAGCGCCGGCGCGCTGCGCCGCCCCGCGGCGATGCCGGCATACTCGTCCGACACCAGCACGAACTTCGGCGCCCGCTTCGTGCCCTCGTTCCGGTAGAAGTTGATGCTGCCCGACCCCTCGCCCACGAGGAGGTCGAGGTCGCCATCGCCATCCACGTCCGCCAGCGTCGGCGTGGCGTTGCTGCCGCGGGTGAGCGTCACCGCCGCGCTGTCCACCAGCTGGAACACCGGCTTCCCCTTCGCACCGATGTTCCGGTACCAGGCAAGCACGTTGCGCCAGGTCCCGAGGATCAGGTCCGGCCTTCCATCGCCATCGAGGTCGCCGAGCGCCGGGGCGTAGTTGAAGGTGCCGGTGATGTCGAGGGCGCCGGCCTCGTGCCACTCGGGCCTGGTCTTCGTGCCCCGGTTCTCGAAATACTCGAGCGCCCCGGTCCGCGAATTCGACTGGGAAATCCGGTTGCCGAGGATGAGGTCGAGGTCCCCGTCGCCATCCACATCGGCGATGGCCGGCGCGCTCTCGGCGCCGATGTCGAGCTGGGTCAGGTACTGCCGCGTGCGCACCGCGAACACCATCGGCGCGGTCTGTTCGAGGTAATAGAGGTTGCCGATGGACGTGGTGTTGGCGTTGAAGGCGCCGCCCAGCACACCCACCATCACGTCGAGATCGCCATCACCGTCGAGATCCGCCACCACGGGGGCGTTGTAACCGCTGGTGTGGAACGGCGCGCCCGGCGGGAAGGAAACCGAGTCCTGCCCGATGACCGGCGATGCGCAGGTGCCGGTGTTCTTGAGCCAGAGGAGCCCCGGCTCGAAGTAATCCCCCCAGAGCAGGTCGGGATCGCCGTCCCGGTCAATGTCGGTGACGATCATGGTGTTGGCGCCATGCAGGCTCGGCGCCGGGGCCGGCCCCGCCGTGCCGATGATCTGGATATGCTGGAAGGTGTCGCTCACGAAGCGGAAGACGGGCATGCCCTGGGCATCGGTGCCGGTCTCGGCGTAATGCGTCACCATCCCGCTGGTGCGGCCCATCAGCAGGTCCAGCTTGCCGTCGCAGTTGACGTCCGTCATCTGCGGGATGTTCTGGCGATCGTTGAAGATCGCCTTGCCCTGGTCATCGCGCAGCGTGTCGGTGGCCAGCTGGAAATCCGGCATTGTCCGGGTGCCTTCGTTCCGGTAGACGCGGATGTAGCTGTAGGGCGTCTCGGCCACGAGATCCCAGTCGCCGTCGCCATCCACGTCCACGAACCGGCTCCATTCGCCGATGTCGAGCGCCTGGTAGTCGTCGCTCCGCCACTCGAACGCCGGCGCCCTGGCGGTGCCGGTGTTCTCGAAGTACATCATCCGGCCGGTGAACTCCTGGACGAACAGGTCCAGGTCGCCGTCCCCGTCAATGTCCACCAGCTGGGGCCGCGGGTTGTTCAGGCCGCCGAGGAAGGGGAACTGGTACGGGTGGCCGGCGCTGTCGTAGACGGGAAAGGCGTTGACCACGCGGTGGAACGCCGGTGCGGGCCGGTACGGCAGCGCGGCGGCGAGGAGGGCTCCCGCCGCCGCGAGCGCTGCGATCGAAAACCACCTCACCGCGGCGGGTTCAGCACGGCCATGCCGGCCGCATCCCGGTCGGTCTCGATGACCTTGACGATCCTGCGGGTCTTGCGGTCAATCACCACGACCGTGCCCGTCCCGCCCATCCTGCCCGCCCTGGGAGTATACACGCCCTGCAGGTTGTGGTTGGAGACGAAGACGTACTTCTGGTCCGGACTCACGGCAATGCCATGGGGCTCGGCCAGGCCGTTACCCCTGATCACGTCGCTGATCTCCATGGTCTTCGCGTTGACCACGGTGACGGTGTTGGCCTTCTGGTTCCCGAACCAGAACTCGCTGCCGTCCGCCGTCCACGCCTGGTCCCACGGCCAGCCGGGTGAATCGAGCGTCTTGAGCAGCGTGAGCTTCCCCGGCACGCTGGCGTCGTAGATGAACACCTTGTCGGTCATCTGCGTGGTGGCGATGACGCGGGAGCCGTCCGGCGAGGTGGAGAGCCCCACGAACATGTGCTCCATGTCGCCCGGCACCTGGGTGAGCGTCACGTCGCCCGTCGCGCCGTCCACGTTGGCGATCTCGTTGTCCACCATCCCGGCGATGTGCGCCCAGGTGCCGCGCGGGTCGGCGGTGGCACCATGCGGGCGGCCCAGCACCACGTCCACCACCCCGGCGTCCGCCATGGTGTTCCGGTGGATGACGCCGATGCTCGACGGCGCGTTGACGGCGGTCATCGAGCGGGTGACGTAGAGCAGGTCGCTCTTCGGGTCGAGCGCCAGCATGCCGGGCGTGGCGAACCGCGACTTGCCGAGCACCTTGTTGTTGCGGTCGAACTTGACGACGTAGCCATCGCCCACCAGCGACACGTACCAGGCCGAGCCGTCCGGCTCGGTCGCGATGTGATGCGGCTTGGCCTTGTCGGTGAAGCCCAGCTTCTGCAGGTCCAGCGTCTCGACGAGCGACTGCGACCTGATGTCGATCACCGAGATGGTGGACGCCGTCTGGTTCGCCACGTAGAGGCGCGCCCCTCCGGGGGCGGGCGCCGGCGGCGATCCCGCCGGTGCTCCCGCCGCGCAGGCGAGGAGCACCGGAAGGAGTCCGGTAACCAGGAGGGTCCGCCGGTTCATGGCACCGGCTGCGAGCTGTGCTTCCGCACGATGAACAGCCCCTCGGCGCCGCTGGTCATGAGCACGACCCCGCTCTGGAAGAACGGATAGTTGCTCCAGCTGCCGCCGAAACCCGGGGCGTCCACGCCGATCGGCACGGTGTCGAAGAAGCCCACCTGCTTCGGATTGAGGCGGTCGGTGATGTCCAGCACCCGGAGCCCGCTCTCGTAGTTGGACTGGTACACGAAGTTGCCCAGCACGTACTGGTTGTGGTCGCTGGCCTTGTCCTTCGAGAAGTACTGGCCGGCCAGCACCGGGTCGTCGAGCTTGCTCACGTCCCAGATGAGCGTGCGGGTGCCGTCCACCAGCCCCTGCAGCTCGTCCAGCTCGTCATCCATGTAGAAGTACTTCTGGTCCGCCGTGAGCCACCCCTGGTGGGCGTAGCCCACGTTCGGGTAGGCCTGGCGGGAGAGCGCCACCGGCTTCGACTTGTCGGTCACGTCAGCGATGCTGAGGGCGGTCTCCGCCGCGTTGAAGCAGATCTGGTGCCCGTCATAGCGCTTGTCCGGGCCGTGATAGACCGTGCACTGGGCATCGTGGATGTAGCCGGTGCCGGCCCGGCCGGTGGTCGGGTCCGCGAAGCAACCGGCGAACTTCGGCGCGTCGGGGCTGCGGATATCGATCATGTACAGGCCGCCACCGCAGGATTCGCCGCCGCCGTTGCTGCCCACCGCGTAGGCGTAGCCCGACACCGTGTCGATCACGATGTTGTGCACGCTCCAGAGGTCCATGTACGTCGTGTCGGCGGTGAAGGTCTGCGGCGCCTTCACGTTGCGGAGGCGGGTCAGGTCGAACACCTGCAGGCCGTGGTGGCCCGAGCCGTCCGCCACGATGTAGGCGTGGTTCCTGTAGGTCTTGATGTCGCGCCAGGCCGCGGCGTTCGCTCCCGTGGTCATGGGGAGGTCACCGAGATAGCGCGGGTTGACCGGATCGGTCACGTCCACGAACGACGTGCCGTCGGTGCGTCCCACGAGGGCATAGTCCCGCTTCGTCTGCGGATCGGTCCAGCCCCACATGTCGTTCAGGTCCACGCCGCGCCGCGCGCCGATGGTGGCGTTGGGCATGAATGCCATCAGGTCCATGCTGTCGCAGTCGAACAGCCCCACCTTCTTGTTGCAGTCGCGCTTCTTGCCGAGCAGCGCGTCGAGACCGAAGACCTGGCCGCTCAGCGCCTCGCCCACCGTCCAGCCGTTCCCGCTGCGGCTGAGGACCGCCACCTTGCCATCGCCGCCATCGGCGAACGGCATGGTGACGAGACCGCCATTCGCGCCCATCACCATTCCCGCCCCGAAGAAGGTGCGCGCCGCGGCGGAGTCGCGCGCCAGCTTCGTGGCCGATGTGACGCCGCGGCCGGTCTCCCAGGTCATGCGGTAGATGGTACCGGTGGCGCGGTCCACCCCGGGCGCGCCGACCCAGACCTCGTTCCCGACGAGCGCGATGGAGGAGCCGAACCGGCTGCCGACCGGCCCGTCAAAGGCCTGCAGCCGTTCACGGCTGGCCCAGCGCTTCCGCGCCGTGTCGTGCGCGAAGACGGCGACCGCGCCGGTGAAGCCGTACGCCTGCGGCATGCCGACGAGAATGTCGCCGTCCCTGATGGCGAGCGACGTACCGAGCCCCGCTGGCCGCCCGAGGTTCGGCACCGTGAGCCGGCCCTCCTGCGCCCACCCGCCGGTGCCCCCTTTGCGGTAGACGTACGCGGTACCGGTGCCCGAGTCGGCACCGGTGGCGCCGACCACCAGGAGATCACCATCCAGCGCGATGCTGGCGCCGAAGCTCGACTTGGGGGCGAGATCCGACGGCTGGATCGTGGTGTCGAGTGCCCATTTCGAGCCGCTGCGGCTGAAGAGATAGACCGCTCCCTTGCTGCCATCCGCGGCGGGGGCACTGATCGCGGCGGTGTTGCCACGCAGCGCCATCGCGGAGCCGAACCGGCCGGAGTCGGCCGGGGCAGCGATGTCGCCGGCCGGCTTCCATTGTGCGCCGGAGCCGGTGAAGAGGTACACCTTGCCCCTGTTGCCGCCGCTGGTCGTGCTGCTCACCATCAGGGTGCTGCCGTCGAGAGCCATGGCGGCGCCGAAACCGTCGTTCCGGGCGGAGTCGGGAGCGGCGAGGCGCCCCGCGGCCGTCCACTGCCCGGCACCGGTGGCGCGATAGATGTACACCAGGCCGGGCGCATAGCTGTTCCGTGCCTGGCCGATGAAGGCGACCCCGTCGCCCACCGCAACTGAGGAACCGAAACCCTGGGCGGCGAGCGGCACCGCGCCCAGCGCGGTCAGGGTGAGGAACAGAATACCGGCGCGACCTTGCTTGGTCATCACGAACTACTCCTGGGAGTGGGGTATTCAGTAGCGACGTACAGCGAGGCGATCAGGTTTCAGTCACGGGCGCCACTTGCCACGGGCCACCGCCGGCACGAACCGGCCGAGCCCGCGGGGCGGGAAATCCAGCGTCATGCCCTTCTCGGCGCTCATGTAGGCCGCCATCAGCAGGCGCACCACATCCAGTCCGTCCTCGAAGACCAGCCGCGCCCGCTCCTTGCCGAGGAACGCCCGGACGAAGTGCCGGTTCTCCGCCTCGTAGCCGTAAGCCACCGCCTCGTCCGCGACGACCGGCATGAGTCCCGTCTCCGCGTTCTGCTTCTCGACCAGGTCTTCCCCGGCGCGGCCCTTCACCTCCCGGCTGAAGAAGAGCTTGAGCCCGGCATCGAGGGAGTTCCACGCCATGGAGTACTCGGGACCCAGCAGCTCGGCGGAGAGCCGGAGCCCGGCACCGACGAAGCTCCAGGAGGTGGACGCCTCGCCCATCACTGTCTGGCCGTTGTCGGTCTCGAACTCGATCGTGACGCTGGCAAAGTCCTCGGATGGGCGGCGGCGATAATCCACCGCGCGGCCCATGGTCCGGCGCAGCTTCCGGGCGTAGGCCGGCTGGGACCACTTGAGACTCGCGATCCGCGCGGAGACGCGCACCGGCCGGACGGTGTCGTAGGACTCGCCGGGCCGCGTGAGGAGGTGCCGCACCACCAGCGCGGAGTGGCACATCATGTCGTTGAGCACCCCGCCGCCCTGCAGTTTCCCCTGCCAGAACCACGGCATGTGCGGCCCGCTGTGCTCCTCTGCGGCGCGCGCGAGATAGGGCCGCCCGGTGAGCCGGGCGCCGCGCGCCCAGATCAGGTTGCGGCCGGTCTCCACCTGCGGGGCAAAGAGCTGGTTCTCGAGGTAACCGGTGGGAAGTCCGACACGCTTCACCAGCCGGCAGACCTCCTCCGCCTCCGCCACGTTCCGGGCGAGCGGCTTCTCGCAGGCCAGCCCCTTGAGCTCCCCCTTGCCGCGGGCGATCGCGTCCACGATCTCCTCGACGTTCTCGATGCGCGCCTGGTTGGGACCGCAGAGCCAGATCGCGTCAATGGCGGGGTCCGCCACCATCTCGGCGATGGACCGGTACGGCTTCGCCCGGCCGATGTCGAGGCGGCGGGCATAGCGTGCGGCGGCGGCGGCATTGTCGTGATTGGGACTCCAGACGCCGAGCACGTCGGCGTCGCGGACGCCGGTCCAGGAGCGCATGTGGAACTGGGCGTTGAAGCCGCTGCCGATGAAGGCGACACCGAGGGGAGTCATGTGTAGCTCACCCCGAGCTTGTCCAGCTGCGGCTGCGGGCAGCCGTCCCACTTGGCGTTGAAGACATTGCCCTTGTAGCCGAGATCCTCGACGCCCATGCGGCTGGAGAAGAAGCCGCTGGCGGTCAGGTTGCGGAAATTGGAGAAGAAGTCCGCCGGCTCCTTCAGCGCTTCCGTGGCCTTCGCCTTCTCGGGCCAGGCGACGTCGTTCACGATCGCGAGCTGCTGTTCCGGCTTTGCATCAGGAAACGCCACCTGGAATCGCGACTGCGCCTCCCGGTTGAACCAGGCGAGGCCGAGCCGCATCCTCGGCTGGCTGTCAGGCCGGTCCTGCATCATGAAGTCCATGAACTGGGGCACGCCGGCGTCGGTGGCGCTGCCGGACCGCTCGTCCTTCGGCAGGATGATGTCCGCGAGCACCTTGACCGTCTGCCATTCCTCCGGCGTGAAGAACCCGGGCTTGTATGGTGCGGCTGCGGCCGAGGCCTTCTGTGCCGCGCGCTCCACCTCGCCGGTCGTGCAGCCGAAGGCGCCGGTCGCCGTCACGAGGCCCAGGATGCCGACCACCTCCCGGCGCGAGAGATCGCTCACAGGGCACCTGCCTTCCGCTGCTCGGTGATGTAGTCCGCCGTGCGCCACGCCAGCGCCAGGATGGTCCAGGTGGGGTTCTTGTCCGCCTGGGAGACGAAGGGTGCGCCGTCGGTCACGAAGAGGTTCTTCACGTCGTGTGCCTGGCACCACTGGTTGAGCACCGAGCGCGACTTGTCGCTCCCCATGCGCGCGCCGCCCAGCTCGTGGATGATGCTGCCGCCGGAGGAAATCCCGTATCCCTCGGCCTTTGGCGGCATCGGATCGAACACGGTGCCGCCCATCGCATCCACCAGTGCCCGGAAGGTCTCCTGCATGTGCTTCACCTGGTTGTATTCGTGATCGGTCCACTTCCAGTGGAAGCGGAGCGCCGGGATGCCCCAGCGGTCCTTCACCTCGGGATCGATCTCGCAATAGGAGCCGGCGTTCGGGATCATCTCCCCCCGGCCGGAGAAGCCGATCGTGGTGCCGTAGAGCCGTCGGTACGAGTCCTTCAGCGCCTTGCCGTAGCCGCCGAAGTCGGGGTAGCGGTCCACCCCACCCATGAAGCCGTACGACGGCATTCCGCGCCCGCCCCAGATCTCGATGTGATAACCGCGCGGGAAATCCAGCTTGCCGTTGTCCAGCCACCAGGGACAGTAGAGGTGCCCGCCGCCCACGCCGTCCTCGTTGTGCGAGAGTCCGTTCATGAGTTTCGGGATGAAGCCCGCCACGTCGGTCCCGGTGGTGTCGGTGAGGTACTTGCCCGCCATGCCGCTCGAGTTTGCGAGCCCGTGCGGGAACTTCCCGCTCTTCGAGTTGAGGAGCAGCCGGGACGACTCGCAGGCGCTCGCGGCCAGCACCACGATCCGGGCGCTGACATGCTGGTCGGTATTGGTGGTCTTGTCCACGTACGCGACGCCGTTCGCGAGCCCGTCGGAGCCGACCGTCACCTCCCGCGCCATGGCGTTGGTGACGAGCGTCAGCTTGCCGGTCCTGAGCGCCGGCGGGATCAGCACGTTGGCCGAGGTGAAGTTGGAGTTGGTGCGGCACCCGCGGTTGCACTGGCCGCAGTAGTGGCAGGCGGGGCGGTCGTGGATCGCCTTCGTCAGGATCGAGAGCCGGGCCGGGATGCAGGTCACGTTGAGCCTGTCGGCCGCCTGCTTCACGAGCAGTTCATAGCATCTCGGCTTCGGCGCCGGCAGGAAGTGACCATCGGGAGCGTTGTGCAGCCCCTCGTTGCTGCCGAAGACGCCGATCAGGTCGTCCACCCTGTCGTAATACGGCGCCACGTCGTCGTAGCTGATGGGCCAGTCGTCGCCCAGCCCGTCCAGGGTCTTCCGGCGGAAGTCGTCCGGCCCGAACCGGAGGGAGATCCGGCCCCAGTGGTTGGTGCGGCCGCCCACCATGCGGGCGCGCCACCAGTCGAAGTCGGTCCCCGCCGCGCGGGTGTACGGCTCGCCGGGAATGTCCCAGCCGCCGATGCAGGCATCGAACTCCCCGAAGGGACGCTCCTTCGTGGAGGCGCCTCGCCGGGGCGAGTCGTAGGCCCAGGTGAGCATGGCGGAGTCGGTCATGTTGTTCCATGGCCCGCCGGCCTCCAGCATCACCACGTCGGCACCGGCCTGGGTGAGCACGTAGGCGGCCATGCCGCCCCCGGCGCCCGAGCCGATGATGGCCACATCGTAGGTCTTCCGCGTGCCTTGCACGTTCATGGACTCCCCTTGGATGCCTGCATGCGAACGTCACAGAGCCGGACGGCCTCGCGCAGCGAGCCGACCCACGGCCGCACCGGCTCGAACTCGTGCGCGAGGTAGCCGGTGAAGCCGGTGTCGGCGATGGCCTGCGCGATGGCGCGGTACTGCAGTTCCTGCGTCCCGTCCAGCTCGTGGCGGCCGGGCACGCCGCCGGTGTGATAGTGCCCGATGAACCGCGCGTTCTCCCGGATCGTGCGGATCACGTCCCCTTCCATGATCTGCATGTGGTAGATGTCGTACAGCAACTTGACGCGGGGCGACCCCACCGCCTGCACCACCGCGGCGCCGAACGCGGTGTGATCGCCCTGGTAGTCCTTGTGATCCACCTTGCTGTTGAGCAGCTCCACGCAGAGCGTCACCTGATGCCGCTCGGCGACCGGCGCGATCCGCCGGAGTCCCGCGATGGCATTGGCCATGCCGTCGGCATCGGAGCGGCCCTGGCGGTTCCCGAACATCACGATGACGCTCGGCACGCCGGCCTTCGCCGCCAGCGGCAGCGTGGCTTCCACCTCGCGGGCGATCACGTCGTGCATCGCGGTGTCGCAGAGGCCGCGGGTCAGGAAATCGTCCCGGCGGCTGGCGTAACCCATGGAGCAGACCAGGCCGTGCCGCGCCGCCACCGGCCACTGGTCGGGCTGGAGCAGGTCCACGGCGCCGAGCCCCAGCTTCTTCACCGTGGCGCAGAAGGAATCGAGCGGCACGTCGGCGAAGGGCCAGTAGCAGACGGATTGGGCAAGGTGGCGGTCAAGTGAGTGACCCGGGACGCGGGACGCGGGACGCGAGTCTCGAGTCTTGGCTCCCGAGTCCCCCAGAACCGGAAGGACGGCGGCGGCCCCGGAAGCCAGGTATTGGATGGCAGTGCGTCGGTGCATGGGGTCGTGAGTCGTGAGTCAACCGGTTGCAAGTCAGCGATTTGTCACCCTGAGCAAAGCGAAGGGGCCGAAACTGCGGATGGCTCTGGCCCCTTCGGTCGCTGCGCTCCCTCAGGGTGACAGATCGTCCATTTCGTCGCCCAACGGTCCAGCTCTCTAGAACCTGAGCCCCTTCAGATACCGATAACTCGCCGTGATGCTGGCGATCGGATCGGGCGGCTCGTCGTGCTCCACGAAGTAATGCCGGATGCCGGCTTCCTTCCGCTTCGCGAAGATGCGGGCCCAGTCGATCCGCCCCTTCCCCACATCCACCATCGCCTGGCCCGCGGCCATGTCCTTCACGTGCACCATGGGGAAGCGGCCGGGGTACTTCTGGAAATACGCCAGCGGGTCCTGGCCGCCCTTGGTGATCCAGTACAGGTCCATCTCGAAATTCACGTAGCGCGGATCGGTCCCGGCCAGCAGCACATCGTAGGGAAGCCGCCCGTCAACCGGCGTGAACTCGAAGTCATGGTTGTGATAGGCGAACCGGATACGCCGGTCCCAGGCCTCGTCGCCGGCCTTGTTGAAGGTGTCCATGGTGCGGCCGAGGGCCGCCAGCGAGTTCCGGTCCCTCTGGTCCAGCCACGCGACCACCAGGTACTCGTGCCCCAGCGCTTCGGCGGCATCGAGCGTGCGCGCCCAGTCCGTCTGGAGCGATTCGAGCGGGATGTGTGCCGACGGCGCCCGGAGCCCCAGATGATCCAGCAGCTTCCGGACCTGCGCCGGGGTGCGGTCGAAGTACCCGGCGAATTCCACTTCCTTGTAGCCGATCTTCGCGACCTGCTCCAGCGTACCCTCGAAGTCCTTCGCGAGCAGCGAGCGTACCGTGTAGAGCTGCAGGCCGATCCGGCCGATGCGAGCGCCGGTGAGTTCGAGCAGTGGCGGCGGCAGCGCCAGCGCCAGCGCGCCGGCCCCGGCCGCGCCGAGGAAACGGCGGCGGTCAAAGTTCATGACGATTGAGCAGGTCCACGGCGTGGTCCACGGCTCGTGCCGTGAGCGCCATGTAGGTGATGGAGGGGTTCTGGTTGCCCGAGGACGCCATGCAGGCACCGTCGGTGACGAAGAGGTTGGGGACGTCCCAGGCCTGGTTCCACTTGTTGAGCACGCTGGTCTTCGCGTCCTTCCCCATCCGGGCGGTGCCCATCTCGTGGATGGTGCGGCCGGGAGGAGCGTGGTCATTGAAGGTGGAGATGTTCTTCGCGCCGCTCGCCTCCAGCATCTCGGCAGCACTCACCTGCATGTCCTCCAGCAGGGCAAGTTCGTTGGGCCCCCACGTCATGTTCACGTGCACCGCGGGAATGCCCCACTTGTCCTTCACCTGCGGATCCAGCGTCATGTAGTTGCCCGCCTGGGGAAGGCATTCGCCGAAGCCGTAGAAGCTCATTCCCCAGCCGCCCTGCTGGAACAGCGACTGCTTGAAGTCGGCGCCGAAGCCGGGCATCCCCGAGCCGCGGCCCCACCCCGAGCGGCCGGCCCCACCCTGGTATGCATAGCCCCGGACGAACTTGCTGCTCTTCTCGGTGGCATTCTTGAAGCGCGGCACGTAGATCCCGTTGGGCCGGTTGCCGAAGGTGGTCCGGTCGAGGAAGCCGTCCACGTCCCCCCGGGCACCACCGCCCATACAGTGGTCCATCAGGTTCTTCCCGACCTGCCCGCTGGAATTGGCGAGCCCGTCGGGGAAGGCGTCGCTGGTGGAATGGAGCAGGAGCCGGGCGCTCTCCATGGTCGAGGCGCAGAGAAAGACCAGCTTCGCCTCCACCTCGAACGCATCCATCGTCTCCGCGTCAATCACCCGGACGCCGCGCACCCGGTGCGACGCCGGATCGTACAGCACCTGCTCCACCACGCTGTTGGGGCGGAGGGTGAGGTTCCCCGTCTTCCGCGCCGCCGGCAGCGTGCTGCCGATGCTCGAGAAGTAGGACGCGGTGATGCAGCCCCGCTCGCAAGGGCCGCAGTAGTGGCAGGCGGCCCGGCCGTTGTGGTTCTGCGTGAGGATGGCGCAGCGTCCGATGGTGAGGACCCGCTTCCGTCCCCACTTCGCCTGCAGCCTGTCCCGCACCATGGACTCCACGCAGTTGAGCGCCATGGGCGGGAGGAATTCGCCATCGGGCAGCTGCGACAGGTTCTCCCGGTTGCCGCTGATCCCGATGAATTTCTCCACGTACGAATACCAGGGCGCGATGTCCCTGTACCGGATGGGCCAGTCCACGCCGTGGCCGTCCCGGGCATTGGCCCCGAAGTCCAGGTCGCTCCAGCGATAGACCTGCCGGCCCCACATGATGGATCGCCCGCCCACATGGCGGCCGCGGAGCCATTCGAAGCGCTTGTCGGAATCGAAGGTGTAGGGGTTCTCGAGATCGTTCACGAAGAACTTCGAGCCCAGCTCGTCGCAGGCGTAGCAGCTCTTCTGGATCGGCTGCTCGGTCTCCAGCTTCTTCCGGTCACCCCAGCCCCGGAAGTGCATCTGCCAGGGCTGGACGTGCTCCACGTAGTCGGTGGCGGGATTGATGTCGCGCCCGGCCTCCAGGACGAGGGTCTTCAGCCCGTGCTCGCAGAGTTCCTTGGCCGCCCAGCCGCCGGTGATGCCGGAGCCGACGACGATCGCATCGTAACTGTCGCTGGTCATGAGTCTCGAGTCACGGGTCACGAGTCAAACCGGTATGCACGCGTCCCACCTCCCCGGCCAGATCTTCACCTTGAGGACATCCTGCATGACCGGTTTCGACGTGAAATAGCCGTAGATCGTGAGCCCCTTGATGGTACGCCAGGTGGCGGCGGCGGAGGGCTGGGGGTGGTCCCTGGCGGTATCGAGCCGGGTGGCGAGGGTGGCCTGCGCGTCGGCAGCGAGTTCGGCGAAGGTTTTCGCACCTTGCGCCGACGCCTCCCCGTCAATGTAGCCCAGGCCGTAGAGAACGTTGTCCCGGTCGGCCGCGGGGTACCACTCGGTCAGCAGGAGGTCAATGAAATCCGTGACGCCCGCGTCCAGCGCCCCGGGGGTGTCGGTACGCGGGAGGATCAGGTCGGCGATCGCGGAGACTGTTGCCGATTGTGGCGGGGTGAGGGTCCGGAGCGCCCCGGTCCGTCCGTGGGCCGCCACGCCCAGCGCCCACAGCCGTTCCGACGACAGGCCGGCGAACACCGGGAACGTCGCCACCGCGCTCAGCGTGCGGAGCAGGTCTCGTCGCTGCATGGGTCGGCCCTCCGGGCGGGGGATTACGTCCTCAAAGTGTCGTCATTCGGGCGGGAGCGCCAGAGTGGACTCGGGACGCGGGGCGCGGGGAGGGTGCAACCTCCTCATCCTGAGCACAGCGAAGGATCTACTGACCATGCAGCTGCAACGCGGACCACGCGTCCTTCCGGAACGTCCGGAAATCCTTCCCCAGCAGCGCCGCGACCGTCGCGGCGACCTGGGCCTGGCGGATCTCCGGCACATTCTGCCGCTCGCCCAGGGCGGGAGTGTCGGGACCCATGACCGCGAGCCAGATGCTGCCCGCCCCCGGCACGTCGGAACCATGGTCCTTCCAGCCATCCGGGTCGCCGCCACGGCC
>DASTBA010000149.1:0-26400 GCA_035712285.1 Gemmatimonadales bacterium
GTGGAAGACCGGCGCCGTCATGCGCTGCATTGAACCCGATCGCATTTTGGAGTGTTTACAATCAGGACCGGAGTTCCTACAGTATTGTGTCTGCCTGTACGGCGTCTGGCCCTCGTGGGCGCCCTTCGCCAAGGAATCTGCAATGACTGCTGCACTCTCCGAACCGCTCCCGGACGGTTCGGCGCGCTGCCTCGTCGTGGACCCGGATCCGGACGTGCGCGAGGCGCTGATCGGCCTGCTGACCGCCCAGGGGCTGGCGTGCGCGGGCGTGGACACCGGCCGCGCGGCGCTGGACGCCCTCGCGGTGTCCGACGGCCTCCCGCTCATCGTCTCGGACATCCGCATGCCGGACCTGGACGGCTTCGAGCTCCTCACCGAAGTGCGCCGCCGGTCCCCGGATACGGCGGTGGTCCTGCTGAGCCGGGCATCGGACAGCGCCACGGCAGTCGAATGCCTGCACTACGGTGCGGCGGACTTCCTCCTCAAGCCGGTCTCCATCCGCGAGCTCCGCGCCCGCGTGGTACGTGCCCTCGAGAAACGCGCCCTTTCCCTGCAGAACCGCTATTACCAGGAGTACCTCGAACACCGCATCCGGAGCCAGGCGCACCGGATCCAGGAGATCTTCCTGCAGGGCGTCCAGATGCTGGCCCGCGCGCTGGAAGCCAAGGACGCCTACACCCGCGGCCATTCCATCCGCGTCAGCCACTACGCCGTCGCCACCGCGCGCCAGCTCGGCTTCGGCGGAGAGGAACTGCAGCAGATCCGCCTGGGCGGCGAACTGCACGACATCGGCAAGATCGGCACCCGCGAGGCCCTGCTCCTCAAGCCCGGCACGCTCACGCCCGATGAAGTGGGCCAGATCCGGGAGCACCCTGCTCTCGGCGAGCAGATGCTGGCCCCGCTCGCGCACGAGTCACCGGCCGTGCTGCGCTGTGTCCGCTCCCACCACGAACGGGTGGACGGCGCCGGCTTCCCCGATGGCCTCGAGGGCGACTCCATCCCGATCGAAGCCCGGATCATCGCCGTGGCGGACAGCTTCGATGCCATGACCACCGACCGGCCGTATCGGGCGCCATACTCCGCCACCGCAGCCCGCGAGGAATTGCGGCGAGTCTCGGGGAGTCAGCTCGATCCCGACATCGTGCTGGCGTTCGATTCCGTCTACGAAGAACTCGCCGGACTGGTGCCGGTGCATTAAGGTCGTCAGTCGAAGGTCACCAGTCGTACGACTTGTGACCCGGGACTCTCACAACACTCCCCGCCGCTTCAGCGCGTGGTATCTCTGCACCACCGCCTCCCCGGCGCTGTCCGGCGGCACATCCAGCACGATCACGCCCCGGCTCCGCATGGCATCCAGCGCCTGCGACCGCGCCAGCAGGAGTTCCTCGGCCGCGGCGCGTTCAAACGCCTCCGCCTCGCTCGCGGGCCGCGCTATCGCCATGCGTTCCAGCGCCGGATCCCGGAGCGTTACGGCCAGGGGCAGGTGCCGCGGCCGGAGCGTCGCTGCCTGCGCCACCAGGGCCGAACTCGCCGTGCGATCGATCACGTCGGTAAAGAACACGGTGAGGGCGCGCTTCCGGTTGCGCGCCGCCAGGTAATGGAAGGCCTGCGGGTAATTGCTCTCCACCAGCCGCCCCTCACCGAGCGCCAGCGCATCCAGCACCGCGCGCAGCGCCCGCCGCCCGCGCGCCGGCGCCACATAGGACTGGATGGTGTCGGCAAAGACCAGCACGCCGACATCGTCATCGTGCTCCACCGCGGCATACGCCAGGCGCAAGGCGGCCTGCACCGCGCGCTCCAGCCTCGGCACCCCATCCGATTCGGCCGTCAGCAGCCGGCCCGCGTCGAGGATGAGCAGTACCCGTTGGCGGCGCTCGTCCTCGTAGACGCGGGCGATCGGCTTCCGGCGGCGCGCCGTGGCCTTCCAGTCAATGATGCGGGTGTCATCACCCGGCACCCATTCCCTCAGCCCCTCGAACAGCCGCCCCTCGCCCGGACGGCGGAGATTGCGCAGTCCGGCTTCCCGCCGGCGGACGGCCTGCGACGGCAACCCCCGCGACACCACGCCCGAGAGTGAGGGAAAGACCGTGGCCTCCCACGGCAGCAGCCGCCGCTCCTGCCGCCACGCCAGCCCGAGAGGTCCCAGCCGCCGGATGGAGATCGGGCCGCCGTCATCCCGCCCTCGGGATACCGGCGTAAGGTCCACCCGTTCCACCGTTTCGCCGGGCAGCGCCCGCAGCCGGCGCATCGGCATGTTCGCGCCGCCGAGCGGTCCGGGAAGCTGCTCCTTCACGTGCAGCTGCTGCGGGCGATGGGCACTGCTCGTCCACCGATACCACACCGGCAGCGTGCGACCCACCGAGAAGGCCGGCGGTGCCTCACGCGCAACCGTCAGCGCGGTCTTCCCCGCCTGCCACCCATCCACGAGCAGCAGCGCGATCCATCCGGCATCCAGCAGCAGGAGCAGGCCGAGTGCCCCGTTCCACGCGTAGCCGGCGGCAGCAAGCAGTGCGAGCAGGGCCGCACCGAGCAACCAGCGACGCGTGGGCACCAGCATGGGCGACTCAGCGCGCCGGCGCCGCGGCCTGCCGCGGCCAGATGTTGTCGGTCACGTCGGAATCCGGGAAACGGCCATCCGGATCCACCACGATGCGCTCGATCCCGCTCCGGCCGAATGGCAGCACCGCCCGGAAGTCGCGGCGCCCGGTGAACCAGACACTCGCCGGATACGTCACCCGCACCGTCTGCCCCGTGACCCGCGCGTTCGCGAGCCCGCGCACCGGGGGTGGCGTCCCCTTGAACGTGACGCCCAATACCACCGGCGACGGCATGTCGCCACCCTGATGCACCGTGACCGTCAGGCGGCTACCGCTCCGGGTGACGCCGGTGATGGAGTTGTCGGTGCTGGCGGTGGTGAAGAGCCAGTAGTACCAGAACCAGCCGAGATCGCGCCCGAGCGCCTTGTCCATGTAGAACATGTAGTCCCAGGGCGAGGGGTGCTTGAAGCGCCAGGCATGGGCATAGCCGCTCATGGCGCGCTGGACGGCGGAGTCACCCACGATGCCGCCCAGCATGGAGAGCATCATCGGCGCCTTGCCGTAGGTCACGAACGAATAGCGCGGCCCGTCGTAGTTGGCGTCCCACATCATCGACGGCTCGGACTCGTCGCCGGCGATGCGGCCGTAGGCGCGCCCCAGCCCGTCCAGCCGCGGCAGCGTGTCACGAAAGGCCGCGCCCGACAGGGTGTTCATGTACTGATTAAAGCCCTCGTCCATCCAGCCGTACCAGGTCTCGTTGACCCCGACCATCATCGGCCACCACTGGTGACCGATCTCGTGATCGGTGACGCCGAAGCCGGCGCCGCTCATGGTGAGCGACGGATACTCCATCCCGCTCTCGGGACCGTCCACCTGGGTGAAGCCGGGGAACGCATACGGCATCCAGAGGTTCGAGTAGTACTCCAGCGCATGCCGCGCATAGGCGCCGGTCTGCTTGTACCGGCCGTGTTCCGGCAGGTAGAAGATGCTGACCGGGATGACGCCCTTCCCGGGGATCGTGGCGCGGGTCGCATCCCAGACGAATTCGTTCGACGTGGCCCAGGCAAAGTCCGCCACGCTGTCGGCGGTGAAGTGCCAGGAGAGCCGGTCGCCGGCGGCGGTGGCCTTGCCCGCGCCGCGGTCGTCGGGCCCGACGATGACAATCTGGCTGTCGCTCGCCGTCGCGCGGGCGAGTCGCTCGCGCACCGCCGGCGCCAGGACCTGCTCGGCGTTCTGCAGCACGCCGGTGGCGCCCACCAGCCACCCCGCCGGCAGGTCCAGTGTCACGTCGAAGGAGCCGAAGTTGTTGTAGAACTCCGCGTCGCCCAGGTAGGGATCGATGTTCCAGCCCCGCAGGTCGTCATACATCGCGACCTGCGGATACCACTGGGCCACCTGAAAGAGGCGGTGGCCCCAGCTGCCCATGCGATCACCCCGGGCGTTCTCCGGCACCAGCGGCACCTGGAACGACCAGGACACCTCGAAGGTGCCGGTGCCGTGGGCCGGGATCGGCTTCTGCAGCCGGACCGGCACCACCGTCTCCCGATTCCAGCCCTCCGGAACCGGCACCGAGTCGCCGTTCGCGACCAGGCCGGTGACGGTCATGCCCTGGGTGAGGGCCGCCACCGGCGCGGAACGCGCCACATTGGGCCGGAAGAGGTTCTGGTACAGCCGGAGCTGCACGACGGCGAGGCTGTCGGGCGAGTTGTTGACCAGTGTGATCCGTTCGTGCCCGGTCACCGTGGAGCTGGCCGGATCGAGCGAGGCCTGGATCGCGTAATCGGTCCGGAGTTGCCAGTACTTCGCGGTGGGTGAGCCGGAAGAGTCCCGCGTGCCCGCCGCGAGGGCGCGCTGAAAGGATCGGGTGATCGGTATGGTGCGGCGGATGGCGCGCCCGGGCGACTGCGCCGCAAGCGGAAGGGCAATCAGGGAGAGGACGGACAGTGCTGCGACTGCACGCATTGCTTGCTCCTGTAAGGGACACGGAACACAGGTCACGAGTCTCGAGTCTCGCGTCCTACCTTGGCGCCTCCACCCGTTCGATGACGGCGGCGAGCGCGCTGTCGGCGCTCACGCCCTCGAGCTCGAGTTCGGGGGCCACCACCACCCGGTGGCGAAGCACCGCGGGGGCGGCCGCCTTCACGTCATCCGGCGTCACATACGCGCGGCCATCGAGCAGGGCGCCGGCCTGCGCCATCTTGAGCAGCCCTACGCTCGCCCGGGGCGACGCGCCCAGCGTGAGCGCCGGGGCATTCCGCGTGGCGCGCACGATCCCGGTGATGTACGCGACCAGCGAAGGTTCGACCCGGACGCGCGATGCGGCGCGCTGGAGGGCGGCGAGGCCCGCCCGATCGAGCACCGGCCGGACGCCATAGGTGGCGGGCCGATCCGATTCGAAGCCGTCCAGCACCCGGTGCAGGATGCCCTGCTCCACCTCCGCCTCCGGATACCCCAGCTCCACCTTGACCAGGAAGCGGTCGAGCTCCGCCTCCGGCAGCGGGTAGGTGCCCTCGAACTCCACCGGGTTCTGGGTGGCGAAGACGGTGAACTCGCCGCTCAGCGCATGGGAGACGCCGTCCACCGTCACGCTCCGCTCCTGCATCGCCTCGAGCAGCGCCGCCTGGGTCTTGGCCGGGGCGCGGTTGATCTCGTCCGCCAGCACGAGATCGCCGAAGATCGGCCCGGGCCGGAAGGTGAACTGGCCGTCGCTGCCGAGCACGCTCACACCGGTCACGTCCGAGGGCATGAGATCGGGTGTGAACTGGATGCGCCGGAATCCGAGGTGGAGACATTCCGCCAGCGCCCGGACCAGCAGGGTCTTGGCGGTGCCGGGCACTCCTTCGAGCAGGACGTGCCCCCGTGCCATGAGCGCCGCGAGGGCCTCGCGAACCGCCCGCTCCTGACCCAGCACCACGCTGCCGACGCCGGCGACGAGCCGCGCGCCGATGTCCGCCAGAGGTGCCGCCTCGTCGTCCCGCATCATGGTCTCAGGTCCCGCCACACATCCTCCACGGCGAGCGCGGCGGCGCGGACACCGGATGCGTCCGCCCCTCCGCGCAGAAGAGTGAGAAGCCGCTCCGCCGCAGCCCGGCCATCCGGGGTGCGCACGCGCGGCACGATCGAGGCCAGCCAGTCCCTCGTGGAGAGCCGGCCCTGCTCTCCCGGGCCCGCGAGGCGCCGCCGAAGCCCCTTCACGATGAGGGATACGGCCACGTCATGGCCGCGCGCGGCAGCGAGCGCCGTGGCCAGGGCATGGACGTGCTCCAGCGAGGAACGGCGCTTCCGCACCAGCACGCGGCGCGCTGGGCCGAAGCGGATGGCGCCGGCCGCGAGGGCCAGTACCGCCACCAGCGTCACTTGCAGAATACCCCATCCCGCGGGCGTTGCCACGAGCCAGTGACGGGTCGCGGAAACCAGGCCGCCTTCCGGACCGAACCCCTGGTGATATTCGTCCACCACGACATGCCGATAGTGTCCTGCGACGAGCCCGAGCGCGAACTCTCCCGCATGGGTATCGCGCACCAGGTGATTGGTGAACGGGGCACCGTCGGCGAGCAGCACGGCGACCCCGCCTGAGTCCAGCCGGGCGCGCAGCATGAAGGGCTGGCCGCCGGTGGTGACCAGCAGCGTATCGAGCTGGTAGCGGCCCGCCGAGCATCCGGCAGTCTGCACGGCCATCCCCCCGAAACGGCTCCGGCGTGCGCGCGCGGTGTCGAACGCCGCGGTCACGGGAACGGTGTCTCCGCCGATCAGCACGCGCGCACCGAACCGCGGGACACTGCCGAGACCGAAGCAGCGGAGGTACGTATCGGTACTGCCTCCCGCCGCCAGGACGCCGCCCGAGCCGCGCTGCCACGCCAGCAGCCGCTGGGCATCGAGGTCCGACAACGGCATCGCCGGATCGAGCAGGGCCAGGACCGAGGCGGAGTCCGGCGCCGGCCAGTCGAGGCTGCGGCGCCGGAACCGCTGGACACGAACGCCGAGGAGACCGAGCGCATCCGCCCAGGCGCGCGCGCCGTCAGGGCCCGACAGATAGGTGGAGCGCCGGAGATCGGCATCCTCGGGCCGCGCCTGCCGGTGGCCAAGCTGGGCGGCAACAAAACCGACGACGAGGAGAAGTCCACCCGCGACGATCAGACTAGTGCGCGGCTGCATGCCACTCTCCGAGCGCCTCGCGCTGCCAGCGGGCAAACTCCTCGGCGCCGAACGGCGCACCGCCGAAGGCGGCGCCGTAGAGGTCGCGCACCAGCCCGCGCAGGCGCGGACGATCCGACTCGGCGAGCCGGGCTTCCCGGGCACACTCCGCCGGGGTCTTGGCGGGATGATACTGGAGCAGCCCATACCCTTCGAGCCGGCGAGCGAGCGCCACGAATGCCGCCTGCACCGCGTCGGCAAAGCGTCCCTCACGCGCCAGCCGGTCCGCCTCCGCCTGGAACCAGGCCGCGTCATGCGGGCGGGCCGGGCCCTCCGCCGGGAGGCCGCTCGCCCCCGACTGCGCCGTGCGCGTCGTGCGGATCAGCAGCCAGGCGGCGTGCAGGATCACCGCCAGGAGCACCAGCACCAGCAGCGTGATGAATGCCCGGTACACCAGGGGATTGATATCGTGGAGGCGCGTGAGCCAGGCCATGAGTTCGAGCCAGCGGGCGTGCAGCCACGAGACGGCGGTGTCCTGCGGGCGCCAGTCATAGGCGGAGGACCGGAAGACCGAATCCAGCGCCGCGCGGAGCGAATCGGGCGGTACGGGAAGAGGCGTCACGAGGGCATCGCGGCGGCGAGCACCTCGAGATCGAACGCCTCCTTGCGGACCCGGAGGTCATAGTAGAGCAGTGTCAGCACGCAGTAGAAGAGGGGAGTGACGACGAGCGAGACCACGTATGACAGTGACAGCATCAGCAGCGACACCGTCGTCTCGGCGCGGCCGGCGGAGAATGCCCCGGCCACGCCCATGACGCCGACGAACGGAATCGAGATCAGCAGGGCGGTCACGAACAGGACGCCGATCACGCGGAGGCGCGAGCCCCGGGTGAGCGCCCAGGAGCGCCGCAGCGCCTGCGTCGCCTCCAGGCGCTCCAGCACCAGGGCGGGCGTCGAGACGGCCAGCCCGGCGAAGATCGCCACCGGCACGAGCATGAGCCCGAATCCCGAGAGCATCAGCAGCGCCCCGAAGCCGGGGTTGCGCGGCACCCCCAGCGCGCTCGGCAGCATGAACGCCATCCCCGCCGTGAGGGCGCCGGCGGCCGGGATGGACGAGACCATCAGCACCAGGCCCATGGCCAAGGAGAGCGTGATCACGGCGCCGAGCATCCGGCGCGCTTGCCGGAGCGCCGGGAGCGCCGCCAGCGTGCGGCCCAGGTAATTCTCCGAGATGATGAGCGCAACGGCAGTGCTGGCGAGGGCGGACAGGACGAACGACGCCAGCATGATGAGGAGATAGCCGACGCCAAGCTGCTGCCCGTTCGCCGCCGAATAGACCTGGATGGGATAGATCCAGCCCACGCAGCAGACCTGTACCAGCACCAGCGGCACGAAGAGCCGGCGGTACAGGTTCACCGCATGATCGAGAATCTCGCCGAAGGTGAGCGGGCGCAGCGCCGTATCGGGCATGAGCGTTCCTGGGGCGGGCAAGGATGGTCCACCGTTGACTATCGGCGAAAGATGCGGCGGGGCTGGCTTCCGCGCGAGTCCCGTTCGGCGGTACGTTGAGGCATGCCCGCACCCGGCAGCACCAGGCCCGACCTGCGCCGGCATCTCCGCGTGGAGACACCGGAGCATGTCGCGCTCGACTACGAAATCGCGGGGGTGGGATCCCGCGCCGCCGCGGCATTCGTGGACCAGTTCCTCGTGACGGTCCTGGCTGGCGGCATGATGCTGCTCTTCGCCGTCACCGGAATCGCCGCATCATTGCTCGGTCCCTACCTGTTCGCCGCCGCCGTGCTCATGACCTTCGGTGTCTGGTACGGCTACTTCATCTTCTTCGAGGCCTTCCGCAACGGGCAGACCCCCGGCAAGCGCCTGCTCGGGATCCGGGTCGTGGGCGAGACCGGGCACGCCCTCACGCGCTCCGGTGCCGTCATCCGGAACCTGCTGCGCATCGCCGATTTCCTGCCGCCCCCCTATCTCGGCGGAGCGGTGCTGGTCGTGCTGCATCCGCGCGGCCGCCGTCTCGGCGACCTGGTGGCCGGCACCGTCGTGGTACGGGATCGGCCGGCCGAACGCCCCGTGCCGGCTGTCCGTCAGGCGACGCCCGATGTGGTCAGGGCGGAAGCGCCGGAACTGGCTGACACCGAGTTCCAGCTGCTGGAGTCGTTTGTGGCACGCGCCGGGGAGCTGGCGCCCGACGCGCGCGAGCGACTTGCCGCCGGACTGGCGCTGCGCCTGGCGGAGCCGCTCGCGGCCACCCCGGGTGACAGTCTCATCGCCCGGCTCGGCACGCTGCTCGCCGCCGAGCGCAACCGGCGCACGAGCGGGCTGAGTGCACGGGGCGGCGGGCCGGGGTGGCAGCTCATCGCGCGCCAGGACCGGCGATGGCGCGAGTTCGATGCGCTGGCCCGCCGGGTCCAGCAGCGGGGCCTCGATGACCTGAGCGCCGCCGAACTGCCCGACTTCGCTGAACGCTATCGTGAGGTCGCCGCCGACCTGGCCCGCCTCCGCACCTATGGCGCTGACCGCCAGAACCTGGAGCGCCTGGAGCGGCTGGCGGCCGCCGGCCACAGCGCGCTCTACCGGCCCGAGGGCAAGGGACTGACGCGGGCATGGATCGTGATATCCCGGGAATGTCCCGCCGCCGTGCTCCGGAACTGGCGGTATGTCGCCGTGGCGTTCCTGGCCTTCGCGGTGCCGGCCGCGAGCGGCTTCACCATGCTGCGGCAGAAACCGGCGCTGGCCGCGGAGGTGCTGCCTGATGTCATGCTGGAGCGGGCGGAGATCGGCCTCCAGCAGAAGGGCACCGGTCACCGGTACGTCGAGGTGGGCCGCGAGATGCGCCCGGTCATGGCATCGGCCATCATCTCGAACAATGTGCGGGTGGCGTTCTACTGCTTTGCGGGCGGCATCTTCGCCGGGATCGGCGCGCTGGTCCTGCTGGCCATGAACGGCCTCCAGCTGGGCGCCTCATTCGGGCATTACGTGAATGTGGGACTCGGGAGCTATCTCGGCGAATTCATCCTGGGGCACGGACTGCTGGAGCTCACTGCCATCTGGATCGCCGGTGGCGCCGGATTCATGCTCGGGCGAACGCTCGTGGCACCGGGTGACCTGGCCCGGGGCGATGCGCTGGTGCTCGCGGGGCGGCAGGCGATGCGGATGCTCGGAGCGACCGTCGCCTGCCTGCTGGTGGCCGGCCTCATCGAAGGACTGCTCTCCGCCAGCGGCGCGGGCTGGGACGGACGGGTGGCGGCATCGGCCGGCAGCCTCGTCTTTCTGGCCGCCTATCTCCTCCTCGGCGCCGCCTACCGCCGCACCGCACCCGCCTAACTGACGGCGCCTCCCGGCGGCGGCACCGATTCCCGCAGGATCGTCCGCATCCGGATCGCCAGTTTCTCGATCTCGCGCAGACTCGTGCGGGTCTCCTCGTCCACGGTGTCTTCGTTGAGCAGCAGCAACTGGGTTTCCGCCAGCAGCGCTGCCAGCGGGTTGGCCAGGTCATGACGCAGGCGGGAGAGCCGCTCTTCGGGCGTCATTCAGGCGAGGGAGCGGTAGAGGTCCCGGACGTGATGCTCACGCAGCCCCTGCAGCGCCCGCCAGATGTCGTCTTCCGTCGCCCCGCAGAAGATCTCGGCCGTCTCGCGTTCGGCACCGCCTTCCACCTCGAGGAAGCGCAGGCGGCCGCGCCACGCGCCGTCCTCGGCCCGGCGCAGCGCAAGGACGAGGCTCACGGTCCGCCCGTCGAGACGGAGGACTTCGAGCTCATGGAGCTGGGGATCGCGCGGATCCCGCGAAGGCGAGTGCGTGCTGGGCAGACCCATCGCATCTCCTCAGGAAACCGGGGTGTACGATATCCCACGACCGGTGCGGACGCCATACCGCCGTTCGTGTTGTAAGGGCGCACCACGATGGTTTCGCAGGGGCGCAAGGCCTTGCGCCCCTACATGGCGAATGTCCGCGCGCCCCTTACAACACGAACGGCACCGGAACAAAGGTCAGGGCGAACACCACGATGCACGCCCAGCCGATCCACCGCCGGCGGGGCGGCACCGGGCGCTCGGGCGCCAGCACCGACGGGTGTGTCCAGCGCCCGCCGCCGATCAGGAGCGCCAGCACCCCCCAGATCCACCAGCTCGGGGAGGAGCGGCCCAGCAGCAGCAGCGCAATCAGCGCCGCGGCCCCGATGGTGGTCTGGCGCTTCCCGAACATCGCGTACAGCACGTGGCCGCCGTCGAGCTGCGAAAGCGGCACCAGGTTGAGCGCCGTCACGAATGCCCCGACCCAGCCGGCGAACGCCATCGGGCTCAGGTAGACCGCGGCGGCATCGGGAAAGAAATGCCGGCGGAGGGCCAGCGTGAGCAGCGAGTCGCCCAGGTAGATCTGGCGTCCCGCATAGGTGACGAACTCGCCCGCCGTCTCGGCGCCGAGCGAGAGCCCTTCGCTCCGGGCGTAGCCCAGGATCAGCACCACGACCGTCACGACAAAGCCGGCGAGGGGGCCGGCCGCGCCGACGTCGAGCAGCTGGCGCCGGTCCAGTACTGGCGACCGCATCCGGATGAACGCGCCGAGGCTGCCGATCGGCGAGAGGGACGGCGGCACCGGCAGGAAGAACGGCGGCGAGGTGTCGATCCCGTAGCGGCGGGCGGTGAAGTAATGCCCGAGCTCGTGCACGAGCAGGATGGCAAGCAGGGGAAATGCGAAGCTGGCGCCGGGGAGAATATCGCGCCAGGCGCCCCGGGCCACGTCGCCGAAGAACCGGAATCCGCTCAGGACGGCCCCGGCCAGCGGGCCATATCGGGTGGGCTCGGCGCTCGGAAGCCAGGCACCCGCCAGCGTGGCGCCGGCGCCGAGCGCACAGACGACGGTGACGAGGCCGAGCAGGATGTGGAGCCACCAGCGCTCCGGCCGTTCGCCGGCGACGGGCCGCACCAGGACCAGTCCGGTGCGGGTGGGGTCGGTCCAGTAGTGCGCACCGCGCCACGCCTTGAGGGCGGCGGTCAGTTCGGCCGACGGTCCCCGGTGGGCCGGGGCGACCACGGCGTCCACGTACTCCCGGCCGCCGACCCGCACCAGGCGCCAGGCCTCGAACGTCCGGCTCAGCGCGTCGAAGCCGGGGGCGTCCACGAGCCCTCTTGACGGCGCGCGCGGGGCGCCCTAGGTTCTGGCACTGTACTCCAGTTGGTCTCTGGCCACTTCATCCCCAAGCCAGCCCGATCCAGAACGCCGGGAACCCCCGGAACGAAGATCCGCATATACCGAGCTGATGCTCCTGTCCCAAGTCCTCATGCCGGCCGCATTCGCGCCCGGCGCTCCCTGTCGGGGTCCCGTCCGTGGATATCGCTGAACTGAAGCAGAAGTCCGTCGCAGAGCTGCATGCCCTGGCCGAAGAACTGAACATCACCAACTACTCCGGCCTCCGCAAGCAGGATCTGATCTTCAAGATCGAGCAGTCCCTCCTCGACCGCGACACGGTGATCCGTGGCGAGGGCGTGCTGGAGATCCTGCCCGAGGGATACGGCTTCCTCCGCAGCCAGGACTGGAACTACCTGTACGGCCCCGACGACATCTACGTGAGCCCGAGCCAGATCAAGCGGTTCGACCTGCGCACCGGTGACACCGTGATGGGCCAGGTCCGGCCGCCCAAGGAGGGGGAGCGGTATCTCGCCCTGCTCAAGGTCGAGACGGTCAACTTCGAGGCGCCGGAGAAGACCAAGCACCGGATCGCCTTCGACAACCTGAAGCCGCGCTACCCGGACCGGCGCATTCGCCTGGAGCGCGCCAGCGGCGACCTCTCGATGCGGGTGGTGGACCTGCTCTCCCCGATCGGCATGGGCCAGCGCGGCCTGATCGTCGCCCCGCCCAAGGCCGGCAAGACCATCCTCCTCCAGAAGCTGGCGAACGCCATCTCCGAGAACCACCCCGAGATCGCGCTCATCGTGCTGCTCATCGACGAGCGGCCCGAGGAAGTGACCGACATGGAGGAGAACGTCAAGGCGGAGGTGATCTCCTCCACCTTCGACGAGCCGCCCGATCGCCACGTGCAGGTGGCGGACATGGTCATCGAGAAGGCCAAGCGCCTGGTGGAACACGGGCGGGACGTGGTGATCCTGCTGGACTCGATCACCCGGCTCGCGCGGGCCCACAACGTGGTGGTGCCGCACTCGGGCAAGATCCTCTCGGGCGGCGTGGATGCCAACGCGCTCCAGAAGCCCAAGCGCTTCTTCGGCGCCGCGCGCAACATCGACAAGGGCGGCTCGCTCACCATCCTGGCCACCGCGCTGGTGGACACCGGCAGCCGGATGGACGAGGTGATCTTCGAGGAGTTCAAGGGCACCGGCAACATGGAACTGGTCCTCGACCGCCGCCTGGCGGACCGCCGCATCTGGCCGGCCATCGACATCCAGAAGAGCGGCACCCGCAAGGAAGAGCTGCTCATGGACAAGGACGAGCTCAACCGCGTCTACCTGCTCCGGAACTTCCTGGCCGACATGCCGCCGGTAGAAGCGATCGAGTTCCTGCTCGAGCGGATGAAGCGCACCAAGAACAACAAGGAATTCTTCTCGACCATGCAACAGTAGGTGTGGGTCTTAGACCCACACCTACTGTTGCCCACGCCATGCCCCTCCCCCGCACCGGCCGCATCCTGGCGCTCGACTGGGGTGAAGTGCGCATCGGGCTCGCCCTGAGCGACGAGACCCAGCTCATCGCGAGCCCGCTCGAGACCCTCGCCCGCCGCCCCGGCAAGCGGTTCCCCATGCCCCGCTTCCTGGCGCTCTGCGAACTGCATCAGCCGGTGGGGCTGGTCATGGGACTCCCGCTCACCCCCGAGGGCACCGAAGGGCCCGCCGCCGATGCGGCGCGCGCCCTCGCCGCAATGGTTGCCTCCCGCACCGGCCTGCCGCTCGAGTTCACCGACGAACGCTTCTCCACCGCCCGCGCGCTGGCCGCGGTGCGGGAGATGAATGGCTCCGCCCGCGGACGCAAGGCCGACGTGGATGCACTCGCCGCCACCGTGCTCCTGCAGCAGTTCCTGGATGGCCGGCGGAACCAGGAATGAGGAGGACAATGCCACGGGTCGTGGGTCATGAGTCGCGGGTCAGGCGTCCCGTGTCCCGTGTCCCGCGTCGCGCGTCCGTCCTGTCCGCCCTGTCCATCCTGTCCGCTTGCGCCTCCCCCGGCCCCGCCGGCAAGGAAGAGCGCTTCGTGGTCCCGGAGCACGCCCGGTTCGGCCAGGTGCTGGACACGCTCGAGGCACATGGCCTCATCGCGAGCCGCTTCTGGTTCAAGCTCCAGGCACGCGTGACAGGGGCAGACCGGACGCTGCATGCCGGTCACTATGTGACCTCACGCGGCACCTCGGCGTCCGCGCTGCTCACGATGCTGGCCGAGGGCCGCACCGCGTCGGTGCGGCTCACGATACCCGAGGGGCTGACCTTGCCGGAGGTGGCCGAGACGGTCGAGCGCGACCTCGGCATCCCGGCGGACTCCGTGCTCGCTGCCGCCCGGAACGCGGGCCTGGGCGAATCGCTCGGCATCCAGGCGCAGACGCTGGAGGGTTTTCTCCACCCCGACACCTACATCCTCGCCCAAGACGCTTCCGCCTCCGACGTCGTCAGCATGATGGTGGGAGAGTTCGAGCACACCTGGAAGCCGGCCTGGAACGCCCGGCTCGATTCCCTGCACATGACCCGCCTGCAGCTGGTCACGCTGGCATCGATCGTCGAGGGCGAAGCCCGTGTCGACAGCGAGCGCGAGACCATCGCCGGCGTGTACCACAACCGGCTCCGCATCGGGATGGCGCTGCAGGCGGACCCGACCGTCCAGTACGCCATCCAGCTGACCACCGGAGAACGCAAGCAGCGCCTCTACACGAAGGACTACCGGACCCCGTCGCCGTACAACACCTACCTGCATCCCGGCCTGCCGCCCGGACCGGTGAACTCGCCCGGCATCCGGAGCATTCAGGCGGCGCTCTATCCCGCGGATGTGCCCTGGCTGTACTTCGTCGCCGCACCCGACGGGCACCATGTCTTCTCGCGCACGTACTCGGAGCACCTGCGTGCCATCCGTCAGGTACGCCGCGCCGCGCGGGCCGACAGCTCTCGCGCCCCGGGCTGATCAGCCGGGCAGGCCCCGGCGGTACCTTCGCGTTGCCGCCGCCACATCCTCAGCCCCGAGAATTCCGGAAATCACCGCCACGCCGGCCCCGCCGGCCTTGACGATCATCGGCACATCCTCGGGCCGGACCCCGCCGATGGCGATGCACGGCCTCGCAGCCGCGAGCCGCATGATGCCGCGGAACCCCTCGAGGCCGACCGGCTCACCCGCATCCGCCTTGGTATCGGTACGCCGCCAGGGGCCCACGCCCCAGTAATCCGCCCCTGCACCGAACCCGCACTCGGCCGGGGTGCCGACCGAGGCGCCGAGCCACAGCGCGTCGGGCCACGCGCTTCGCACGAACGCCGGACTCACGTCACCCGGGCCCAGATGCACACCGGCGGCGCCCGTGGCGATCGCCACGTCGGGCCGGTCATTGACGAACACCGGCACCGGCAGGGCTCGCACCAGCACCCGCGCAAGCTCCGCGAGACGCCGGGCCGGAACGGTCTTCAGGCGCAGCTGCACCGCCGTGACCCCGGCCTCGACCGCGCTCGTGATGGATGCCAGCAGCCGCTCTTCGGGCAGGTACCGGTCGTCGGTCACGAGCAGCAGCCGGAGCGCGTCCGCTAGATTCCGCCTCATGTCCGCAATCAAATCGTTCACCGGGCCGGCCGCCACATGAGCGGCGCGAGCGCACGAGTGTCCGCGCGCGGCGCCGCGCGCTGGATCCGGGGCCATCCCTGGATCTATCGCAGCGACGTGATTGACGCGCCCGATACCCCCGGCGTGATACCGGTGCTGGACCAGCAAGGCCGGTTCCTGGGCCAGGCGCTCTGCTCCCCGCGCTCCGAGATCCGGCTTCGCTTGCTGGAACGCAGCGACCGGCCGCTCGACGCCGCCTGGTGGACCAGCCAGCTGCGGGCGGCACTCGCGCGCCGGGGCGGCCTGGACGCGACCGCGTACCGTGTGGTGCACGCCGAGGGCGACGGACTGCCCTCGCTGGTGGTGGACCGCTACGATCGGTGGGTCGTGGTACAGCTGCTGTCGGCCGGCATCGAGACGCAGCGTGCCGCGATCCTGGAGGCGATCGGCAGTGTGATGCAGCCGGAGGGCATCCTGCTCCGGAACGACGTGCCGGTGCGCGGCAAGGAGGGGCTGAGCCAGGAGGTCGAGCTGGCGTGCGGCGCCGTGCCTGAACAGGTAACCGTGCGGGAGGGAGCTGTGCAGTACATCGCCGCGCCCTGGACCGGGCAGAAGACCGGGGCCTTCCTGGACCAGCGGCCGAACCGCGTGCTCGCCGGCGTGCTCACACCGCCCGGTGCACGCGCACTCGACTGCTTCAGCTACCACGGTTCCTTCGCACTGCACCTCGCCCACCGGGCCGGCTCGGTGCTCGCGCTCGACAGCAGTGCCGGCGCGCTGGAGCGCGGCGCGGAGAACGCCGCGCTCAACGGCTTCACCAACATCTCCTGGCGCGAGGCCGATGCCTTCGAGGAGCTGCGCCGCCTGGAACGGGCCGGGGAACGCTTTGACATCATCGCGCTGGATCCGCCGGCGTTCGCCAAGACGAAGAGTGCGGTGCCGCAGGCGCTGCGCGGCTACCACGAGATCAACCTCCGGGCGATGCGGCTGCTCGCGCCCGGTGGTGTGCTGGTGACCGCGTCCTGCTCCTGGCACGTGAGCCGGCCCCGGTTTCTCGAGATGCTGGCGGCGGCCGGAGCGGACAGTGGCCGGCGGCTGGTGCTGCGGGAGGTGCTTGGGCAGGGGGTGGATCACCCCGAGCTGATCACGGTGCCTGAGACGGGCTACCTGAAGGGTGCGGTGCTGGTCGCGGCGGAAGGCTCCTGAGCCAGCCGGCAATGTCGTCCAGGACCCGCGTCGGCACGTGGCCGGGGATGGCGTATTCGGATGGCGATGGAGGGCCGGACCCTTCCAGGAACAGGTGGTTGAGCCCGGGATATTCGATGAACCGCACGTCCTTTCTCGAACCGAGCCGGGCGCGCCAGCCGGCCGCGTCCGCAGCGATCACCTGGTAATCCCGCGCGCCCCGGAGGATCAGCATCGGCAGGGCAAGCGAATCGGCCAGCGCCTCCGGGTGATAGTTCCGAAGGTCCAGCCAGTAGCTGGGCGGCGCGCCCAGCAGGAGCGCGGTCGAGAGCGTGTCCGCCGGAGTCAGCGAATCGATGCGCGCGGCGAGGTTGTCGAGCGCGGCGAGCGGCGGCGCGGTGCGGGCCGAGTCCGCCTTGCCCCGCTCCGCCAGATACCGGGCCTGGCGGGCGATCATGGCCGTGATCGAGGCGGTGGGACCCGCCATGATGATCATGCCGGCCGTCCCGCGTGCGGCCTCCGCGATCCTCGGCGCCAGCATCCCGCCCAGACTGTGGCCCAGCACCACCACCCGGCCCGGATCCACCTCGGGCTGGTTCCGCAACAGCGTGAGCGCCGCGACCGCGTCCTCGACGACTTCCTCCCGGACGGTGAACCGGCGCCCGATGAACGAGAACGGGTGCGCCTTCGAGCGCTTCTCGTAGCGCAGCACCACCACGCCACGGGCTGCGAGACCCCACGCCAGGTCGCGGAACGGCTTGTTGGGGCCGATCGTCTCGTCCCGGTCCGCTGCTCCCGATCCCTGCACCAGCACCACCCCCGGAAGGTGCCGCTCGCCCGCGGGCATCGTGAGCGTCCCCGGGAGCCCGAGCGGGCCCACGGTGACCGGCCGCTCGACCACCCCTGCGGGCGGCTGAAGCGAGTCCTGGGCGTTCGCGGCCACCGGAACCACCAATGCCGGAAGCATCAGCAATGCGCCGCGCTTCATGCTGACCCGCTGACGCCGGCGCGCTCCTGCTCCCGGCGCCATGCCAGGTAGGACCAGGCGACCGGCACCCCGACGGCGACCGCAATGACGACGGCGGCCATCACCATCAGGTGCGGCGGCTGCATGAAACCCAGGACGACGAACACCGCACCAGCCGCGGCGAACAGCCGCCCCGCCACGGCGTGGGTGCTGCGCCAGACCGCGTCGCTCGTGAGGGTCCACGGCGTACGGATGCCCATGAACCAGTTGGACCGCATCCGGGGCATGAGGTATCCCAGCAGGATGAAAAGCAGGCCGATCGCCACCAGCGTCACGCCGGCCATCGGGACGGGCCATCCGAGGTTGTAGCCGAGCAGGGCCACGTGCAGCACTGCGAGCAGGGCCAGTACCGCGTTGGCGATGGTCCACCAGACACCGGCGTGGAGCAGCTGGTCCTTCCGGGGGTCGAGCCGGGGCACCACGGCAAAGACCAGCCCGAGCACCGCCCCGAACAGCGGGAGGAACACCGCGGCCGCGGCCCGGCCCATGGTGCCATCGGGCTGGCCGGACAGAGCCCAGTGCGAGGCCACCCGGGCCGGCAGGTGGGGGAGCGCCCAGAGTCCGAACGCCAGTGCCGCGAGGAGGAGCGCAAAGCCCGGCATCAGTCGTCGCACGGTGATCTCCTTGCCAGGAAGGGTGACTGGAAGATGCGCTGCCGTGGCCGGAGGCGGAACCGCATTGACAGCCCTTCCGCCTCCTGCCCACTTTTCTCCCATGCCAGGCACCGCCGCCCCGGATCGCAACCGCGAGATCCGCCGCGTGCTGATCGCGATCCTCGGCGCGAACGTGCTGGTGGTGGCCATCAAGGCCGCCGTGGGCATCGCCACCGGGTCACTCGCGGTCTTCGGCGACCTGATCCAGTCCTCGCTCGATGCGGTCAACAACGTGCTCGCGCTCGCCATCATCGGCGTGGCGTCGAAGGGCCCGGACGCCGAGCATCCTTATGGACATGCCAAGTTCGAGACCGTCGGTGCCTTGCTCATCGTCGTATTCCTGTCGGTGTCCATCTTCGAGCTGCTGCGTGGTGCGGCCGCCCGGATCGCCACCGGCTCGCCCCCGCCGAGCGTGCACACCGCCGACCTCCTGCTCATCACCGCCACGCTCGTGCTGAACATCGGCGTCACCATCACCGAATCCCGGGCCGGCCGCCGGCTCGGCAGCGAGCTGCTCATGGCCGACGCGGTGCACACCCGCGTTGACGTCTTCATCACGGTGGCCGTCCTGGCCGGCCTGCTGCTGGCACGGACCGGGCTGGGCTGGGCCGACCCGGTGCTGGCGATCGCCGTGGCCGTCATGGCGGGCCGCGCCGGCTACGCCATCGTCCGCCGCGCGCTGCCCACGCTCGTGGATGAACGCGCCTACGACGCCCAGACCATCCGGGGAGAGGCGGAGCAGGTGCCGGGGGTGCGGGCCGCCTATTCCATCCGCTCCCGGTCCGCGGCCAGCACCCGCTTCGCCGAGCTCACCATCGCGGTGGATGGCCGCTCGGACGTCGCCAGCGCCCACGGCATCGCCGACGCCGTCGAGAAGCGCCTGCAGGACACCCTTCAGCTCCACGAGGTCGTGGTACACGTGGAACCATGCTGAGGGGCACCGACACCCGGCGCGCCCGCGCGCGGCGGCCACCGCCGTCGCTCAAGCAGCAGTACCAGGAGTACGTGCTGCAGCGCATCGAGACCTACAAGAACTCGCTGGGCCGCTCACGGCTGATCGAGATCGGCGGCGAGGCCGCCGCCGAGATGCAGGACAGCTGCGCCGGGCAGTTCCTGCTGACCGAGGTGCTCATGCAGGAGGCGGTGGACCGCCTGATCGTCAAGCGACTGCGGCTGCCGTCCTTCAACAAGTGGAAGCAGCAGTACGCCGAACGGCGGCGCGCGCAGCGTGAGCTCACCCACTGGGGGCTGGAGCCGGATGGCATCCTGGCGGCATTGCTCCCCCGTGTGGAGCCGGAAGACCAGGTCCTGGTCGCGGGCCCGGCCGTGGCACCCGCCGCGTACCTGCTCGCCGCCTACGAGGCGACTGTCACCTACATCGCGGCGGACATCGGCAGCGTGGAACGGATGGAAGCCGGCCTGGCCGACGAGGCACTGGCGGGCGCCGCCGAGTGCTTCTTCGTGCAGCCCGGCTGCTGGCTGCCCCCGTTCGGCAGCCCGCTCGACCTCGTGGTAGTGGACGCCTCCGCGCTGATCGAGACCGATCCCGGTGACCGCGCCGTGTTCGTGCGCCAGCTGCAGGCGGTCACGGCGGCAGGCGGCATTCACCTGCTCCTGCCCGGCCGGGGCGGGCTCGCGCCGGAGGCGATGGTCGCGTGGTACGAGGGCTGGTCCCGGGACCAGGTGGCCCGCACCCGCCGCCGCGGCGCCGCCCGTCCGAGCACCGGTGTCGTGCTCACCAAGCCCGACCCATCGTCCGGGACCGAGATCGGCGCCGCCGAGCGCTAGATCATGCCCGGATCCCGGATCGCTCCCGCTACCAGCGCACGTGGACATCACTGACCGGGCTTGGGTCCGCGCCTGGACGACGCGGATCGCCATCGCGGTCGTCGCGGTCGCGGCGGCCATCTGGGCCGCCGGAAGCCTGGCTTGGCCATTCGGCTACGATCAGGGCGCGATTTCGCGTTCCGCCGACGTCCTGCTGCGCGGCGGGATCCCCTTCCGCGACGCGTTCGACGTCAAGGGCCCCGCCTCCTTCCTGCCATCGGCAGCCGCACTGGCGCTGTTCGGGCGCAACTGGTGGGGACTGCGGCTGCTCGATCTCGTGGCGGTGGGCTGGATCGCGCTGGCCATTGGCCGGCTCGGGAGCCGGTTCGCCGGCCGCGCCTGCGGCATCGCCGCGGCGCTCCTCTGGGTGCTGGCGTATGGCAACACCGGCGCCGGCAACACCGCCCAGCCGGATCTCTGGGTCTCCTGGCTGCTGCTCGCAACGGGAACCTCGATCTGCCTGTCGGATGAGCCCCCCGCAAGCTGGCGACTGGCACTCCTCGCAGCCGCAGTCGGCGTGGCCACCCTGGTCAAGCCATTCTACGCCGCATTCCTGATACTGCCGGCCGGCGCGGTGCTTCTGGATCGCCCCGCCGGACGACGCCGCGGCGCGCTGGGCCTCGTGACCGTCGGGTTTGTCGTTCCCGTGCTGCTCGCCGGCGTCTGGTACGGCATGCATGGCGGACTGGGCGCGCTCTGGGAAGCGTACGTGAGCTTCAATGTATCGAAGAACTCGCCCGATCTCGTCGGGGTCGCCGTGTCGGCGATTTCCTACGGGCTGGTACTCGATCCCGTCGTGCTCATCGCGTTCCCGCTCGCCGTGGCCGGTGCCGTGGCGCTGCACCGCGTTTCCCCGCGGGCCGCGCTGGTGCTCGGGGGCTGGTTCGTACTGGCCCTGCTCTGCATCCTGATCCAGCGGCCGTACTTTCCATACCGGTTGCACACCATCTCGCCCGTCATGGCGGTGCTGGCCGCTGTGGCCGTCGCTCGCCTCCGCAGCAACGCCCGGAACGATCCTGGCGGCACCACGGTGCCTGACACCCTGGGGGCCGTGCTGTTCCTGCTGGCGGCCGTGACCCTGGGCAGACACCCGCTCGGCGAAGGGCTCCGCGGCATCAAGGTGCTCGCCGGAGTGACTCCGCGCGCCGAGTATTACGGACAGTTCCGGATCTGGCATCACGCGTCCGCCAGCGATGCCATGGCAGTCACCCGCTTCCTCGCGGACAGCACGCCGCCCGGCACGGCGGTCTTCGCATGGGACTGGCCCTCCGTGGCGGTGCTGGCGGACCGCCCGACCACGCCGCGCCTCATCGTCAGCGTCGTGACCAACGATGCGGTGCCGGAGGCGGTCCGGCAGCACTATCTCGACGAACTCGCGCGCGACCTGCGCGCCGCGGCGCCGCCAGTCGTGGTGGCCGAGGATACACTCGGCCTCGGCGGCCGATGCCTCGCCTGCCTGCCGCCGTTTGCGGCGATGGGTCGGAGCGCGTCGGCCTTGACGGCCGGCTATCACCCCGTGTTCCGGAGCGGCCCGCTCATCGTCTTCCGCCGGTAGCGTCCGCCCTTCTTCAGCTTCACGCCGGCCCCGGGCCGTCGTATTTTCCCCCGTCTCCCACCTCCCGAATGGCAGGATCATGCGCGCTCTCGTGAAGACAGCTCCCGGCCCCGGAATGGAACTCCGGGACGTTCCCATCCCCACCTGCGGTCCCAGCGACGTCCTGATCCGGGTGCACTACGCCGGCGTCTGCGGCACCGACCTGCATATCTGGGAGTGGGATGCGTGGGCCGCCGGCCGGCTCAAGCCGCCGGTGGTGATCGGGCACGAGTTCGCCGGCGAGGTGGCGCAGCTGGGGCGCGAGGCCGAGGCCGCCGGCCTCCTCGCCGTCGGCGACCTCGTGACCGCCGAAGGCCACGTGGTCTGCGGGCACTGCCTGCAGTGCCGGATCGGCCAGGCGCATCTCTGCCGCCGCACCTCCATCATCGGCGTGGACCGGGACGGGGCGTTCGCGGAATACATCGCGATGCCGGCGTCCAACGTGATGAAGCTGGACGGCATCGCGCCGGAGATCGGGGCCATCATGGATCCGACCGGCAACGCGGTCCATACCGTGCTCGAGGGCGGCATGGCCACCGGCGGCCGGGTCCTGGTGATCGGCTGCGGCCCGATCGGCTGCTTCGCGGTCGGCGCCGCGCGTGCCGCCGGCGCCTCGCTCGTGATCGCGAGCGACCTCAATCACACCCGGCTCGATCTGGCGAAGACCATGGGCGCGCACGTCGTCCTGGACCCGCGGAGCGATGACGTCCCCGCCCGCGTGCACGAGCTCACCGGGGACGACGGTGCCGATCTCGTCTGCGAGATGAGCGGTCACCCGGCCGGCCATGCCACCGCGTTCGCCGCGGCCCGCCTCGGCGGCCGCGTTAACCTGCTCGGCACGCCGGCGAAGCCCACCGAGGTGAATTTTGCCCGCGACGTCATCTTCAAGGGCCTCACCCTGTACGGCGTCACCGGCCGGCGCATGTACGAGACATGGGATGTGATGCGCCGCTTCATCGGCTCCGGCCAGCTCGACCCCCGCCCCGTCATCACCCACCGCTTCCCGCTCGACCGCATGGCCGAGGCGATCCAGGTCATCAAGGACGGCCAGGCGGGCAAGGTGATTCTGGAGATCGCATGACCAGCACCCTCGACCAGCGCATCACCGGCGAACTCGGGCAGTTCCGGGCCGACGGGGTCTACAAGCAGCTCAACTACCTCACCACGGCCCAGGGCCCCCGGGTCCGGATGGAAGGCCGCGGGGATGTCATCATCCTCTCGTCCAACAACTACCTCGGGCTCAGCAATACGCCGTCGGTAGTGGCCGCGGGCAAGGCGGCGCTCGACAAGTACGGCGCCGGCACCGCCTCGGTGCGGTTCATCTGCGGCACCTTCGATATCCACCGGGAACTGGAGGCGGTTCTCGCCCGGCTGGTGGGCACCGAAGCGAGCCTCAGTTTCGTGAGCTGCTGGAACGCCAACGAGGCGCTGCCCGCCACGCTGCTGGGCGAAAATGACATCGTGATCAGCGACCAGCTGAATCATGCCTCCATCATCGACGCCATCCGCCTCGCGAAGTCCATCACGAAGTGCCAGTCCGCCGTCTACCGCCACGGCGACCTGGACCACCTGCGCGAACTGCTCACCGCGGCGAAGGATCGTCGCACGCGGATGGTCATCACCGATGGGGTGTTCTCGATGGAAGGCGCCATTGCGCGGCTGCCGGAGCTGATCGAGATCTGCCGGGCACACGACGCCGTGCTCGTGGTGGATGACTCCCATGCCACCGGCGTGCTGGGCGCCACCGGCCGGGGCACCGCCGAGCATTTTGGCCTCCATGGTGAGGTGGACGTGATCACGTCCACGCTCGGCAAGGCGCTGGGCGGTGCGGCCGGCGGGTTCGTCGCCGCGTCAGCAGCGGTCTGCGACTTCCTCACCCAGCGGGCGCGGCCGCAGCTGTTCTCGAACGCCCTCCCCTGCACCGTGGCGGGCAGCGCGCTCGAGAGCGTACGGGTACTGGAGGCGGAACCGGGCCGGGTCGCCACCCTCAGGGAGAACGCGCGCTACTTCCGCGACCAGTTGCTGGGACTCGGCTTCAGGCCGCTGCCGGGCGAGACCCCGATCATTCCCGTGATCCTGGGGGAAACAGCGGCGGCAATCCGCATGAGCGCGATGCTGCTGGACGAGGGCGTCTTCGTCACCGGGTTTGGCTTCCCGGTCGTGCCGCAGGGCGAGGCCCGCGTCCGATGCCAGATCTCGGCGGCGCATACCCGCCAGGACCTGGACGACGCCTTGACCGCCTTCCGGAAAGTCGGGACCCGCCTCAGCCTCATCTGACCCACTGGCCCCCTCCTTGCTACTTCCCCTTGGCAAGGCAGGGGGCGAACCGCCCACGCAAGTCTTCAAGTCATTGTAAATCAGAGCGTTAGTTCACCCGCGAGCGGCCCGACGGCCCCCTCGCGATTTTCCACGGCCCCTGCGCATTTCCACGGCACGGGCGGCACCCTTGGGGGAGACAGTGCAATGAGCCGGCTCAGCCGCAGCATGTCCATGGTCGCGCTCCTGCTGGCGCTCGCCGCGAGCGACGCGCTGGCTCAGGATCTCGCGAGCGACAATTTCCGCTGGTACATCGGCGGCCAGGCGGGCGCCTTCATCTTCCGCACGCCCAACCAGACGCGGGGCGGGATTCCGATGGTGGGGGGCCACACCCTCATCAAGGCGCGGCGCGGCGGCCTCTACATCGCGGTGGATGAGGCGTTCAAGAAGAACCAGCAGAGCAGCTACTTCACCAATTCCGGCGGTACCCAGAGCGTGACGTTCAGCGACGTGCGCCGGTTCACCTTCGCGCTGATGGCCTTTCCGGTAAAGGGTGCGGCCACGCCCTATTTCGGCGTGGGTGGCGGCATCATGAGCGTCGTGAGCCCGAAATCGGGCGGCGTGGATGATCCGGTGGCGTCCGACCTCGGCAGCGGAGGCTTCGGGACCTTCATCGCCGGCCTGCAGTTCAAGGTGAGCGGGGTCAGCGCCTTCGGCCAGTATCAGATCCAGACCATTCCGGCGTGGGGCAGCAACTCCGGTGGCAATGGCCGCCTGATCAGCGGCGCGGTGCACACGATTGTGGGCGGCGTGCGCTTCAGCCTCGGGTCCGCGCGCGAGGAGCTGTAACCCTCGCACGCGAGGCCCACGGTGAGCCCTGCTCCGCGTAGCGGAGCGGCCACTCCACCGCGCGGGAAATTCCGACCCGTCTCGTCGTCGCCAGCATCGGCACCGCGTCCCGCGCGTGCACGGTGACTGGCGACGCGCGCATGGCCTGCCCGTCCAGTGCGCGCGTGATCGCGAGCGCCACCGTCAGCCGCCCCGGGCCTGACGCCAGCAGGCGATCAGCCATATTGCCCCGCCGGGTCCGCATGACCTCCAGGCCCTCGAGCGGCTCCAGCGCCCGCAGGAGCACCGCCGCGCCCGCGGCCGGACCACCACAGACCAGGTTGGCGCACCAGTGCATGCCGTACGACCGGTACACGTACCATGTACCGGGCGGCCCGTAGATCGAGGCATTGCCCGCGGTGCGCCGCCCCTGCCAGGCGTGAGAGGCGGGATCGTCCAGACCCAGGTACGCTTCCGTCTCGACGATCCGGGCGGCCACGACGTTCCCGCCCGCGCGCGAGACCACGACGCAACCCACCAGATCCCGCGCCACCTCGTCCGCCGGACGCCGGAAAAACGAGACGGGCAGCGTCGCTGCCCGTCGAGTACTCACGCCGACCCCTCGCTACTGGCGGCCTTGGCGGCCGGTTTTCGCGCTCGAGTGCGTTTGGCGGCGGGCTTCGCCTCGGCAGGTGTGGCTGCCGATGCCTTCTTTGCGGCCCTGGCGCCACGCGGGCGGGCAGTACCCTTCGGACGCTTTGCACCTGCCTCACTCCCGCCCGCCTTGTCCGTCCTGCCCGCCTTGTCCGTCTTGTCCGCCCCGTCCGCCTTGCCCGCCTTTTCTCCCCCGACACTCACGACGCCCACAAGCGGAACTTCGGCCGGGCGCAATGGCCCCCGCGACCCGCGCCGGAACCGGAGGCCGGGACGAGAAGCGGCCGGAGACTGTTCCGGAGCCGGCGCATCCGAAGCGGATCCATTGCTCGCCGCGGCCACGGGAGCGGCCTCGGCAGGCCTGAACGCCGGCCGGCGGTGGAGGCTGATCTCGTACTCGTCATCGCCGGACTTCCGCACGTCCGCGATCTCGGCGTCGTTGGCCTGGCGCAGCAGCCGCGGGAACCGCCCCGCCTCGAGGAGCTCATCCTCCTTGCCGAGCATGGCGACCATCCGTGACCGGAGCTGTTCGTGCCCCACCGGGCCGCGGAACTCGCCGAGGGCCTCCGTCATGAGCTGGAAGGCGCGCGCCAGCGTGAGGCCGGTCTCGGGCCTGGCAGGCGGTGCCGCCGTTTCCGTGGCGCTTGCACCTTCGCGCTCGCGGCCGCGGCCGCGGCGGCCGCGGCGGCGGGATCCGCTGCGCTCCTCCCGCGCCGGCTCGGCGGCCTTGGCTGCGGCATGGCCCGCCTTGGGCGCCGGACCGGCCTTGGGCGGTGCGCCACTGCCCGCCGAGATCTCGTACTGGCCGTTCTCCTGCCGGGTGACGCGGATGAGCCCGCGATTGGCGGCCTCGGTGACGAACTTGCTGAAGCGGTTGAAGCCGGCGTTGCTCTCGTCGAAGTTGGCGTCGATCTGCTGCATGACCTGCTTCAGCCGGTCGCTGCGCATCACGTC
>DASTBA010000150.1:0-12242 GCA_035712285.1 Gemmatimonadales bacterium
GGGGGGGGCAAGGATTCGGGGTGCGGCGGTTGACAGATCGCGATCCTCGGTGGAATCTCTGGTACCGGTGCGCGGGGAGCAGCAATCCGTGTGCCCCGGAAGGCATTGCGCCAGCGCAAGATAATGCACAGGTTCGGACCACCCCGCGGCCATGTTGTTGTGGGAGTGCCGCATCAATATCGAAGCTGTCTCGGCATCCGGATGTGCCAGACTGCACAGGGTATCGTCTAACTGATTGTATCCAAGGCGGTTAAGCCAGCCATGCAGGGCAGCGCGGTCAAGTACGGATATTGCTTCGGACAGACAGGCCCTCATGCTTTTGGAGTGAATCATTCAGTCCAACACCACTGCCGCACGTTCTCTGGCCATGGCCGGCTATCCGATCGCGCTGCTCTTGATCGTGATGCCGTTCCTGGACGCGGTCCCGAAGATGCTGCCGGCCGATTTTGCCAGCGCCGACTGGCGCTATGGCGCAGCCGGATTCTTCATCGGGAGCATCGTAACCCCGGTCCTGGGGCTCACGGTTGCTGCGGCCGCCGCGCTCATCGCGCGGCAGCGAGGGGTGCTGACGGTGGTGTCGGTGGTATTCCTCCTGCTGGCGGTGGTTCTGCTTATCGGGGGTACGGCCTTCCTCGTGGACTTCGGCGGCATTGCCGCCAAGGTCAGCGAGCGCGTTGCACCGGCGTTCCGCGCGGCCACGGTGAAGACGGCCGTGATCGCCCTGCTGGCCATCCTGAGCGCGGTCTGGCTCGGTCTGGGTGGTCTCAGGGTGGCGCGCACCGCTGGCCGCGAGGCCATCGGGGACAGGTCGGCAGGTCTGGTGGTCGGTCAGTAAACCTCAAACAGGAGTCGCACACATGAAGCTTGGCACGCTCGTCAGCCGGAGCGCCCTGGTGGCGGCCTCGCTCGCGCTGTTCGCGGGTACGGCCCACGCCGGCGGCACGATCGGCGGCACACTCTACAAGACCGGAGACATGCACGTCGCGTTCGTGGGCAGCGATGCCCGCTTCAACGACGATCTCTGGTTCTTCCTCACCGTCGGGGACTTCAGCAATTCCCAGTTCCTGTTCAACAACCACACGGCGGTGCCGGGGTCGGAAGTGGACATCAACGACGGGTCGCTGGCCGTCGGCGACGAGACCATCTTCGGTCTCTGCGTCAACACCTCCAGCGCCTCCAACGGCACGAATTGCGACGCCGCGGACGACATCTTCTACAGCGGCGATCCGACGCGCAATACGGATGGACTGGATCACGTCAAGATCTGGACCCGGGCGGAGTACCTCGCCGACTTCGGGGCCAACTCGCTGGACGCCATTCCGTCGGATTACGACTACGTCATCGGCTTCGAGGACATCCTCGGAGGCGGTGATCACGATTACAACGACGCGATCTTCGCGCTCAAGGGCGTGACGACCGTGCCGGAGCCCGTCACCATGACGCTGCTCGCCACCGGCCTCGCCGGCATGGGCGGCGCGGGGCTCATTCGCCGTCGCAAGAAGAACGTGTAACACGCGCAGGACCGACCGATTGGCCAGACATGGGGCGCCTCACGGCGCCCCATTCTTTTGCGGCCACGCCGCCGGCGCGGCACTACTTGTGCGGCAGGAACGATGGAACGACTATTGGACACCATCCACCTCGTGACGAGCCGAATGACCGACACGTCTGCGCCGTACCGTCCCTGGCTCCTGGGCCTCTACCCCGTGGCCATCCTGCTGATCGTCCAGCCGATCGCGGAGACACTCGCGGCGGCCTGGCCCCTTCGCATGAGCGAGGTGGGCTGGCGCTTCGGGGTTACCGGCAGCTTCGAGCTGCTGGTGGGAACGTTCGTGGTGGGGATCGGTCTCCTGGTGCTGGCCGCCTGGCTGCTGGGCCACCGGATCGTGCTCCGGGCGGTCTCGGTCTCGGCCCTGGTCATCGCCTGCCTGATGGTGCTGGGCGCCGCCAGCTTCACGCTCGATGTGGTGCAGTTGCGCCGCATGGTGCGGCCCGACCTGCTGGGCGGGTTCCAGCTCGCCGCGGCGAAGGCCGCCGTGAGCGCCCTGCTCGCGATCATCGCCCTTGCCGTGCTCGGGTACCGCGGCATCGTGGCCAGCCGTGCGCCGCAGAACGAACGAGCCCCCCGCAAGCGGACCGCTCGCGAGGGGCTCATCGTGGGGCAGCGCTAGGTCAGCTGGCCGGGATCGGCAGCTTCTCCCGCACCGCCGGCACCAGCATCTGCGCCACGCTGGTGGCCACCGAATCGGGATTGGTGACGCGCTCGGTGAGCGGTACGACGATGCGCACCAGCGCCTCCTCCGAACGGCCGGTGAGGGCCGCGTCTCTCAGCAGTTCCCACTTCACGCGGTACTCGCTCGATTCCACCCGGCCCCGGCCCTCGTACCAGTAGTAGACCAGCGCCCGGGCATCCTTGTTGGCGAGCTCGTAGCGGTTGACCAGCACCGTGTCCAAGCCCACCGCCACCGGCTGCTGCCGGGCGCTGAGCGCCTCCCAGCCCGCGCCGGGGAGGCAGTTCTTCGGCGAGTGGATGGTGCGGCCCTGCGTCTGCTGCTCGTAATACCCCACATACACCGAAAATGCCGGGAGGCTGTCGGGGCCCGCAAAGAGGCGGAGCACATAGTCCGACATGCCGGCCACCTTCTGCTCGTCCTCCGGAATCACCTGGTCGAAGCCGGTATAGGCCCCGAGTTGCCGGGGCAGGGTCTCGAGCGACTGCCGGAGCGGCATCGCCTGCTGGCGCTGGACGCTCACCAGCAGCAGGCAGCCGCAGCCCATGACGCCGGCCGGAATCCATCGGTGCCACTCACGCATCGGCCGCCACCTTTTCGAAGCGGCGCTCGATGCCCCGGGCCAGCCAGGCCAGCAGGCCGAGGATGCCGAATGCCACGATGAAGAGCAGCCAGCCCTCGGTGAGGTGCATGAACCCGTCCCCCAGCTTCGGATCCACGAAGAACACCAGGAATCCGGTGAAGAACACCCGGACGGCGTTGATGACGATGGCGACCGGAATGGCAAGCAGCAGCACGAGGATCCGCGCCACCGGAGTCCGGAGCCAGAGTCCGCCCACCAGCACCCCCAGCGCGAGGAGCGCCGTCAGCGACCGGAGTCCGCTGCACGCCTCGGTCACGAACAGGCGATGTCCCGGCAGGTTGATGACGTTGCCGGAGAGGAGCACCGGAATGTCCCGCGACCGAAGCAGGGCCGCCCCCATCTTCGAGGCCTGGAACTGCAGCGGCAGGGCCAGCGCGTTGGTCACCAGGGCGGGCCACGGGATGGACAGGAAGATGAGCGTGAACGGGAGCCACCACGCAAGCAACTGGCGCCACCCCCACGCGAAGACCACGAGACCGGCGAGCGCCATCACCATGGAGACCCGCATGGTGAAGACTTCGGCCGCGAGGCCGGACACATAACGCAACAGCACGGCCGCGACCAGGATGGCCGCTCCCCAGCCGACTCGCGCCACCCGGTCGCTCCGGAGACCCCGCCGCCAGGCCAGCCAGAGGGCGAGCGGAGCCAGCAGCAGACCGTGCCCCGCTTCCGGGTTGGACCACCAGTCCTGTACCAGGAGCTGGGCCGGCTTGAGGAAGAGGACCACGAATGCCAGCACCGCGACCGCCACCGGCACGGCCACCGCCGGACGGCGCGCAAGCGAACTGAGAATCGGCAGAGGCCTCGCGGAGGCGGTCATCCGGCGGATTACCAGCCGCCCCGGCGGAAGAGCATGACCGGGATGGTCTGCAGCATGATCTTGATGTCCTCGAGCACTCCTTGGCGCTCGATGTACTGCAGGTCGTAACTCACCTTGGTCTTCACGTCCTCGATGCAGCGGTCATAGTGGTGGTTGATCTGGGCCAGGCCGGTGATGCCGGGCTTGGCCCGCTGCCGGAGGGGATACTCGTCAATATGCTCGCGCAGCTGGGCAAAGATGGTGGGCCGCTCCGGCCGGGGTCCCACGATGTTCATCTCGCCCCGAAGCACGTTGTAAAGCTGGGGCAGCTCGTCCAGGCGGTACTGCCGCAGGTACCGGCCGATCCAGGTGACGCGCGGATCGTTCGCCTGCGCCCAGATCGCCCCCGAACCATGTTCGGCGTTGACCGTCATCGTCCGGAACTTGTAGATCCGGAACGGCTTGCCGCCGACATCCTCGCGGCGGCGCCGGTTGACGCGGTCCGGCCCGCCGGAGCGCCGGTCCAGCCCGACCCGCGTCTGCGTATAGATGGCCGGGCCACGCGAGGTGAGGCGCACGAGGATCGCGACTACCAGCATGACGGGCGCCGCGATGATGAGCGCCAGCAGGGCCAGGCTGAAATTGAGCAGGCGCCGGGCCCGGTCGCTCGGTGTCGAGGCGGCCTGCGCCACGGTCTGCTCGCCCCGGGTGGCGCCCGATGGCCGCAGCACCGGACCCGATGGGGTCCGGCGCTGGGGAGGTGCGGCGTCGTGAAGTCCGGGCAGTGCGATTCCCATGTCCTGATCTGCCATCACTAGAAGATGCGCGACGCAAAGTAGATCGCGGAGAACACGCCGGCCAGGAGGCCGACGGTCTGCAGCGCCCCGCGCAGGCCACCGGGCTGCTCGCCGACCACGAACTGGTCACCGCTCTGGATATTGAGCTGGTCGAGCGAGGTGCCGGCCGCCAGCGCCGTGACCATCTGGCTCTTCGGGATGACCACCTCGGCGCCCCGGTGCACCTCGACCTTCTTCAGGCTCGCCCGCGCGGACGGCCCCCCTGCCGCCATCACGACGTCGGAGGCCGGCATCTCGGCGGGCACGTTGAAGAAGCCCGGGCGGTTGACCGCCCCGGTGACAGCCACCCGGATGAGCGGAAGCGCATCCACCTGCGGATTCCGGATGTACTCGGCAATCTTCTTCGCCATGAAATCCTGCAGTTCCGAACGCAGCAGCCCGCGCACCGAGAATTCCGGCACGTTGGGCAGCTTCAGGGTCTGTCCCGCCCGCACGGTGAACGTGTCCGTGAGCGTGCTGTCCTCGATCACGTGGAGGGCGATCAGGTCGCCCGCGTGGAAGTCCCCCTCGGTGAGCCGACGCTGGATCTCGGCCTGGTGCGCGCCGCTGGTACTCCGGGCCAAGGCCTCCAGTTCGGCGCGCGTGGCCATGGAGCGGCCGGACACGATCGAGTCCTGGGCCGCGAGAGCCGCCGGCATGGCGAGCAGGGAGCACATCAGGATGATCCTGCGAGCGATCGGGTGCATGAGTCTCCGTACGATCTGGTGGCAACCGGTCAGGCCGGGCCTGCACGAACATTCCCGCAACTTAATGGCGTTGGGTAAACGCCCCGTGACCTGGCGCACGGTGGGTTCGCCACCACACGCGCGCGTCAGGCAGGATCGGCCGGCGGGCTGAGCTCGGGTTCGGTGCGTACCCGGCGCGACAGCAGCGCATCGAGGGCCTCACCCAGCCCGAAGCTCGCGAGCCGATCCGAGAAACGGGACAGCTCCTGGCCGAGATCGCTCGACGAAGCTCCGCTCTCTTCCTGATCGTCGCCGTTCCCGTTCGAATTCCGTGCCGCAATATCGCGTTCAGTCATGCCGGGCGCTTCTCCAGAAGGCCATGCCAAGGGGGTGACACAGGGGCGGCTACTTCAAAGTTGACGCCGTGTCCGGCTGGAGCAACAAGCAGCTCGGCTTGCCGGCGTCCTGTGGTGGAAATTATTATTCTGCAATCAGTTAGACGCATGTATCTGGCTGGTCCCCTTCGGGTGCCGCACCCGGCGCGCGTCGAACGCAGGCCACAGGTGACGCGCCGCTACCCCACCGCTCCGGGCCGGGCCGGGAGAACGTCGCATTCAAGCTGTTGCATTGCGTCAGCGATATGACTGCCGTGGTTCTTGACACCGGTTGTTAAGTCATTCGTGTGTATGTCTTTACGTGATATGGTCGATTCCGCACGAGTCCTGCGGTAGAAGAGCCGCCGTTTCTGTGCCCGGCGGCTTCGGCACCGGCTCGTGTGACGCGCTCGTCCCCGCTCGCTCGAGGTATCATGTCTCCACGCGAATCCGCCGACGCCCCTCCCGTGGTACTCATTGCCAATGACCAGGAATGGTCGGCGCGCTCGCTGGAAAGCATCCTGACCCCCAGCGGCTACACCGTGATCCGCGCTCACACCGGACGGCAGACGCTTGATCGTGCCCGGCAGGCGGCTCCCGACCTCGTGATTCTCGACGCGCAGATGCCGGACCTGCACGGATTCGACATCTGCCGGATGTTGCGGGAAGATGCCCGCATCGGTCCCACGACTCCCATTCTGGTGACCACGTCGGGCCCGTCGGGGCGGGCTCAGCGGCTCGAGGCCTATCGCGCGGGCGCCTGGGAATTCCTGGGCCAGCCGGTGGATGGCGAGGCGCTCCTGCTCAAGGTGCACACGTTCATCCAGTCCAAGGTGGCAGCCGATGCCCTCAAGGACGAATCCCTGCTGGACGCCGCCTCGGGGTTCTACAACATGCGGGGGCTGGCCCGCCGGGCCCGGGAGATCGGCTCCGAGGCGCAGCGGCGGCACCATCCGCTCGCCGCAGTGGTCTTCGCGTCCGATTCGGCCGACGATATCACAGACGACGACGCGGATCGCCTGGCGGCCCATATCGGACGCGTGTTTCGCCAGGCGGGCCGGGTGTCGGACGCTGTCGGCCGGCTGGGCAACAACGAGTTCGCGCTGATTGCGCCATCCACCGGACCGGCGGGTGCGCTGCAGATGGTCAACCGGCTGGGCGCGTCGCTGGATGGTACTTCGGTCGAACTGGGAGGCCGGCCCCGGGCCCTGCGGCTCCGGGCGGGCTATTGCGCGGTGGATGATTACGCGGCGTCGGACGCGGACGCGGTGGAGCTGCTGCTCCGCGCCACGACCGCGCTGCGGGATCTTCGCGTCGAGGGCAGCGAGGACCGGGCACGCGCGTTCGCCGGGAACTGAAGCGACCTGGCGACAAAAAGGGGGAGAGCCATGGCTCTCCCCCTTCGTGTATTCGTGGCTCCGGGTCAGGTGCCCGCCGCGATCTGCGTCGGTTCCTCATCCGCCGTATAGCCGTAGACATAGCGGTAGTACTTGTAGGCACTCTCCGCCGTGTTCACGTCGTTGAGCACCGCACCCAGCAGGCGGATCGGCAGCCGGTCCAGCAGCCGGAGCTTGCTCTCGGCCATCTGGCGGTCGGTCTCCCCCGAGCGCAGCACGAGCAGCAGGTTGCCGGTGGCGGTCCCGAGCACGAACGGATCGATGCCGGCCCCGAGCGGGGGGCTGTCCACGATGATGACGTTGTACCGGCTCTTGAGCGCGGCCATGAGATCCCGCATGGCGACGGAGCCGAGCAATTCCGGGCCGTGATGATGGCGAGTTCCGCAGGCGATCACGGACAGATTCTGGTGACTGGTGGGACGGATAATGCTCTCCACCGCCGTCTGCCCGCTCAGGTGATCGAGCAGCCCCGGGCGGCGGTCCACGCTGAACATCCGGTGCAGTTCGCCGCGCCGGATGTCGCCGTCGATGAGCAGTGTCCGGTATCCCGCCTCCGCGAACGACAGCGCCAGGTTGGACGAGACCAGCGACTTGCCGTCGCCCGGGCTCGGGCTCGACACGGTGAGCATCACCGGGCCGGCCGCGCCGTACGCATGGGCGATGTTCATCCGGATGGTGCGGAACGCCTCCACCACCTGCGCCGCCTCCTCCGGCGTCTGCTCGCCGCGCACCCGCTTGATGGCGGGAATCGCGCCGAGAATGCTGAGCCCCAGTTCCCGGGTGACCTGCTCCGGGTAGCGCACCCGCTTGTCCATGCGGTCCAGCAGCACCGCGAGGGCGAGTGCCAGCCCGAGGCTGATGCCGAACGCCGCGAGCACGATCACGATGGCGCTGTTGCGCGACGGACGCTGCGGCTGCACCGCCGGATCCAGCACCTGCACGTCCGGCGTCGAGCTGGCTTCCGCCAGGCGGGCATCCTGGTAATCGAGCTGGATGTTGGCAAACATCTGCGCGAGGATGTCGCGGTCGCGGGTCAGCTGCTGCTCGGTGGTGGTGCGTCCCGGAATCTGCCGGATCTCGTTCCCCGCCTGCTGCATCTGGGCGGAGAGCGCCATCTCCTGGGCCTTGAGGCCGGTGGAGAGCGCATTGATGTAGGTCGGGATCACCTGCCGGCGCAGGGTGTCCACCCGCGCCTGCGCCTGCTGCACGTTGGGGGACTGCGGCGTATAGCGGAAGTTGAGCGCGGTGACTTCCTGCTCCGCCTGTCCCAGCTCGCCGAGCGCCCGGTTGAGATCGGGCGCGTTGAGCACCGACGGAATCGTCTGGAGCTCGTCCGAAATCTTCTGTCCTGACCGGGCCTTCTGCAGCGCGTCCTGCAGCCGGGCCTGGTCCCGCTGGATCTGGTCCAGTTGCGCCCGCTTCTGGAAATAGTCGGTCATGACCGTGTTCTGGGTCAGGCCGATGCCGGGAGCGATGGCGGTGCCTTCGCTGGGCTTCGTGATGGTGGCCGCGCGGAAGCTCTCGAGTCGGCTGTCGGCCGTCTTGAGCTGCGCGCTCACGGTGGCGAGCTGTTCCTCCAGCGTCCGGGCCTTGGCCGCCACCTGCTGATTCTTGAGCTGGGCCGCCACCCGCACGAACTGGCTGTCAATCATGTTGAGCGAGCGGGTCAGGCGCGCCGGATCGTTGCCGGAGAGGCTGAGCAGCAGGAAGTTGCCCTCGGTCGCCAGGTTCGCCACCAGGTTGGTGGCCAGCGACTTGGAGGCGTCCCGGGGACTCACCAGCGAGAATTCGACTTTCCGGTCCCGGCCCAGCAGGGCGGGAGTCGGCGCCCATTGCATCCCCAGCTTGCTGCCGATCGGTTGCCCGGCCTGGCCGCTTTCCAGGAGGATGCCGGTCTTGTCCTTCAGCGTGTAGGTCTTCCCGGTCGGGTCAACCTCCAGCACATATTCGCCGGTCCGCCAGGGCCACTGGCCCTGGAAACCGCGGAAGAGGAGCGTGTCATCCACGCTCTTGGGTGCGATGTAGAGCTTTTCCTTCACGACCACCGAGTCCAGCACCACGTTCGTGGTGAGCAGCTGGACCCAGTTCTGGCCCTGCACGACGCCCTTGCTCTGGGCCTGCCGGGCCTGCTGGTCGTCCACCGCCCGGATCCAGATCGTGGAGGTGACGTCGTACACCGGCTTGATGAAATGGGTGGCCACGAACCCGAGGCCGGTCCCGGCCGCTACCACCGCCAGGATGAGCCAGCGGAAGCGGCGGATAGCGGACAGGATCCGCCCGAACGACATGCCGCTGCCCCCGCCCGGTTCGGCGAACGCCGCCGCCGGATCGGGGGCAGCGGGGAGGCCGCCCTGATACGGCGTCAGCCCTTCATGAGGTGCCGGGGGAAGCAGGTTGCCAGCCATAGTTGCAAGACTCCACGGTGACCGAAGTGCCCGGAGGCCCGGTTGGCCCCTTGGTGGCGCCACCGCCTCACGCAAACTGAATACCGCGACAGGGTTTGCTGCAAAGCGTTGCGGCCACGCGCTACGGCGTGGACTTGGGTTTGCAGGAGTGAGGCACCCAGTACGCGACTCCATGGTTCCGACGCCAACAGGCGTTGCGTCTAAGCTACATACAGGCAATGTTAGCGCAACAGACTGCTGTTGCGCAGACGTTACAATTTGCTCGCTCCAGCTGTACAGTGTGGTGTGACCGTGACTCCTTGTTGCGTGGAGTCCGCTCCAGGAGAGGATCCATGAGCAGTTCGCTGGCGTACAGCGCACCCCAGTCCGACCCGCCGAAGGCCGGCGACACCGCGCGGGACCCGCTGTCCATCCCGCCGGAGGTGAAGGCCAGCATCCGGGTGCTGGTGGTGGATGACGAACGCACGCTTCGCGAGAGCTGCGCGAGCGTCCTGCAGATGGACGGCTTCAACGTCACGGTCATCGGCCGCGGCGAGGAGGCGCTGGACACGGTCCGCCGGAGGAAGTTCGACATCATCCTGGTGGACCTGTACATGTCCCAGGTCTCGGGGCTGGAAATCCTCCGGGCCGCGATGGACGCGCATCGGGACACGATCGTGGTGGTCATGACCGGCAACCCCAGCGTCACGAGCAGTATCGAGGCGCTGCGAGCCGGGGCCTGGGACTACCTGCCGAAGCCGTTCTCCGCCACCCACCTGCAGGTGCTGATCGGCCGGGCCTCGCACGCAGTCATGGTGAGCCGCGAGGCGCAGGATCTCCGGCTGCAGCTGATGAAGCAGCACGGGCACAGCGACAAGATCGCGCTGATCGGGATTTCGCCGGCCTTCCGGAAGGCGGTGGACCTGGCGCGCAAGGTGGCGCCGACCGACGCCTCCGTGTTCATCAGCGGCGAGAGCGGCACCGGCAAGGAAGTCATCGCCCAGTTCATCCAGCAGAACAGCCGGCGGGCCAGCCGCCCGCTGGTGCCGATCAACTGCGCCGCGCTTCCGGAGCCGCTGCTCGAGAGCGAGATGTTCGGTCACCGGAAGGGCGCCTTCACCGGCGCCGACCGGGACAAGCCCGGGCTGCTGGAGACCGCCAACGGCGGTACGCTCTTCCTCGATGAACTGACGGAGATGACACTCCCGCTGCAGGCCAAGCTGCTGCGCGTCATCCAGGATGGCGTGGTGCGGCGGGTGGGATCGGAGACCCAGGATGCCGTGGTGGATGTCCGCTTCGTCTCCGCCACCAACCGGGATCCGCAGGAGGCGGTGGATCAGGGGGTGCTCCGGAGCGACCTGTTCTACCGCCTCCGGGTGGTGCCGATCAAGCTGCCGCCGCTCCGGAAGCGGCTGGAGGACATCCCCCTCCTGGCGAACCACTTCCTCACGGTGTTCTGGCAGCGCCACCGGCAGATGGGCGACCGGATGCCGCGTCTCAGCGAGGAGAGCATCGCCTTCCTGCGCTCCCGGCCCTGGCGTGGCAACGTGCGGGAACTGCAGAACGTAATCGAGCATGTCGCCGTGCTGGCCGAACCGGACCAGCTGATCCAGCCCAACGAGATCCCGATCTACGACGACCCGGGCGAGTGGCCCTCGGAGACGGCCGCCACCTCGTCGGCCATGCTGGACGAGGCGTATCACACGGCCAAGGAGCGAGTGATCGCCCAGTTCGAGCGTGAGTACCTTTCACGGCTGGTGAGCCGGGCGGGCGGCAACATGTCGAAGGCGGCACGGCTGGCCAGCATCGATCGCACGACGCTGTATCGCCTGATGGACAAGCACGACTTCCAGCGATCCGAGACCATGTCGGACGAGTGAGCGTGGATATCGCCCACCTGCGGGGCGGCGAGCGCCATCGGGCGCCGCCGCCAGCCCCTGAGACCGCACCCCGCGCGGGGGACGCCGGCACCCCCCTCGAGGGCGCCCTCCCGCCTGTTGTCGAGGAGGCGCTGCATCGTGCCGAAGCGGCGGCCGGCGCGGCGTGGGAACGGGTGGTGGAGCATGCGGTTTCTCCCGAGGAAGCGGCGGCGCATCTGCAGGCGCTGATCGCGGCCATCACGAGCGCGGCGGCGGGCCGGGGTGAGGAAGCCGCCGGCGCCGTGCCGCGAACCCCGCTTTCCCGCCGGCTGCTGGCGCTCGTGCGGGGCGAGTTCGTGCAGCAGATGAGCGCCGTCACACCGGTGCCACATGCATCGGACCTGCTCCGGGTGCTCGGGGCGATGGAGCAGGTCTCCCGGCACCTCGAACCGGACTGGGCCCAGCACCTCTCCGACCGGCTGTCCGGCCCTGACGGCCTCGAGCTGGTCGTGGAAGTGGCGCACGACATCCGCTCGCCGCTCACCTCGATTCTCTTTCTCGCCGAGACGCTGCAGCGCGGACGCAGCGGCGCGGTGACGGACATCCAGGAACGCCAGCTCGGTCTCATCTACAGCGCGGCGTTCGGCCTCTCGTCCATGGCCAGCGACGTGATCGAACTGGCCCGGGGCGGCGACCGGCTGGTGGATCTCGATCCCACGCCCTTCTCGGTGGTGGACATCCTGGAGTCGGTGCGCGACATCGTGCTGCCGATCGCGGAAGAGAAGGCACTCGAGGTGCGCCTCGCCGCCCCGCACCAGGACTTCCGCGTCGGACATCCGGTGGCCCTCAGCCGGGTGCTGCTCAACCTCACTACCAATGCGCTCAAGTTCACCAACGAGGGGCTGGTGGAAGTCACCGGCCGCGAGCTGGATGGCGACGCCGTGGAGTTCAGCGTGCGCGACACCGGGCGCGGCATCCCGCCCCAGAGCATGGCGACGCTGTACGAGCCCTTCCGCCGGCGGCAGCGGGAGGG
>DASTBA010000151.1:0-9107 GCA_035712285.1 Gemmatimonadales bacterium
GCCGGCATCGCCCGTCTGCCAGCCACGTGGTCGCAGACGATCGTCGTGCGGTAGAGGTGAGATCCCTGGAGATGTCACCCTGAGCGAGCATCGCGAGCGAAGGGGCTGGAGCCCCAGCTGAGCTTCGGCCCCCTCGCTACGCTCGGGGTGACACACCTCATTACTGCCGACCGTTGACCGACACTATCGCGCCATCCACTTCCCCAGGTCCGCCCGGAACTGCTTCATGGAAGCATCGTCGATGTACACCATGTGCCCGGCGGGGTAGTAGCCGGTGGTGATGCCGGCTCGCGCCTCCGGACTGATCGCGAGGTGGTCCAGGGTGTACTCCACCGCATAGTAGGGCGTCGCCGTGTCGTAGTACCCCATGGCCACGAAGAGCTTCATGTAGGGATTCTTCGCGAACGCCGCTTCGAGCGAGGGCGTCACGTCGGTCGCCGATCCCTCCTGTTGCGGCTTCCAGCCGTCCACGCCCCCGCCCAGGATGTAGTACCGCATGTCGTCGGTGTACCCGAGTTCCCGGCGCACGTAGTCGTTGAGCACCGGGGTGAACGCCAGCCGGATGTTGGACATGCTGGGATCGAACGCAGGCCGCTGTGCCCCATTGTTCATGCTGAAGGAGGTGAACCGGCCGTCCAGGCGGCCGACGGTGCGGCGCTGGTCCCGCAGCAGCTCGGTGTCGAAGAGGCCGAGGGAGATGCGGAGGTTGTTCTCGTCCACGACCGGCTTCGGGAGGCCGGTGAAGCGGCTCAACGTGTCCACCACGGCCTGCCGTTCCGCCGCCGTGAGGCCGGCGCCCCTGGCCAGGGCCAGGCGGTAGCCGGTGCCTGCCCACCGTTCGGCGGCCGCTGTCGCCTGCTCGACGGTGAGGGACTGGAGGTCCGGCGGCAGCCGCTTGTGATACCAGGCGATGGCCGTGTACGACGGGAGGTAGTAGATCGCGGCGTTGTCGCCGTCGTCCAGGTTGAAGTCCAGAATCGTGGAAATCAGGGTAATGCCGTTGAACGCGATGCCTTCATCGGCAAGGTAACCCGACAGCCCGGCGGCACGGGTGGTGCCGTAGCTCTCGCCGGCGAGATACTTGGGACTCGCCCACCGCTCGTACCGGCTCAGGTAGAACCGGATGAACTCCCCCATGGACGCGATGTCCTCGTTCACGCCCCAGAACTTGTCGCCCATCCTGGGGGTCGCCGCCCGGCTGTAGCCGGTGCCGACCGGATCCACGAAGACCAGGTCGCTCGCATCGAGCAGTGTCCAGGGATTGTCCTCGTAGCCATAGGGCGGTGCAGGCAGCCCTCCGTCCGGCAGCAGCTTCACCCGCTTCGGGCCGAAGGCACCCATGTGGAGCCAGACGGTCGAGGAACCGGGCCCGCCGTTGAAGACGAAAGTGATCGGCCGTGTCGCCGGCCCCCCCGCACCGTCACGGGTGTAGGCCACGAAGAACATGTAGCCTTCCGACGCCCCGGTTTCCTCGTTGCGGATCGCCAGCATGCCGGTGGTCGCGGTGTAGTCCAGGCGCTTGCCGCCGAGCTGCATGCTGTGGTGGGTCATGACAGGCGCCCGGCCGGCGAGCTCCGACAGCCTGAGCGAATCGCTGTTCGGCTTCTGCGCCGAGTCACGGACGGGGCTGGCCGCCGGCTGATTGCGCTGCTGCCCCTGCAGGGTGCCCGGAAGCGCCAGGACAAGCAGGGTTCCGAGCAGGTTGAAGGTTCTCACCGTGACACCGCCTTGCTGCCAAGCCAGTCGGCGCGGAAAGCACGTTCCTTGTCGGTGAGCGGCTGCCCCACCGCCTCGAACGGCACCGCCTCGAGGCGTGGGTCGGCTGCGAACGCGACGCGCAGCGTCCGGGTGGCTCCGCGCTGGTCCACGACCAGTTCCGCCGTGTCTCCCGGTTTGTGGGACTTGAGCATGGCCCGCCAGACATCCATGCTGGCAAGCGGCGCCCCATCCACCGTCCGGATCCGGTCGCCACGCTCGATCCCCGCCTGGTAGAGCGGCGTCCCCACCAGCACGGGAGCGTCGAGTTCCGCACCGCTGCTGTCGAAGTTGAAGCGCGCCGGCCCGGCGTACGCCGCCGCCGGATCCGCCGGCCGGACCAGGACCCCTGCCTGGGCCAGCAGCACCGGATAGTCCACCACGTCGTGCCCCCGGACGTACCGCCGGAAGAAGTCATGCGCGAAATCCGGGTCGCGCACGTACTCGCCCAGGGTCGCCTCGATGTCGTCCACGGTATAGGGCTGCTTGATCACGAACGGCTTCTCGTTCCGCCCGTACTTGCCCCACATGAGCCGCATGAAGCCGTCGAGGGTCTTGCCCGGGTAGCGGCCGCGAATGGTGAGGTCCAGCCCCAGCCCGATGCCGGAGCCCCACGTGTAGTAGGACAGGAAGGTGTTGGCGAAGCTGGTCGGGTCGATCGACGTCGCCGCGTCCACGAACGGGGCCTCGAGGCTCATCTGCATCGGCGTCCGGTAGGTGCGCGCCGGCGAGTTCACCACCGCGTTCACCAGGCCGCCCAGCCGCGCGAAGTAGCTCGAGTCGGTCGCGAGCCCGGCCCGGCGGATGAAGAGCTGGTCGAAGTAGCTGGTGAACCCCTCGCCGAACCAGAGTCCGTCGCTGGGATCGGCCCGGAGGAAGTCGAACGGCTCGATGGCCCGGGCGCGGATCCGCTCCATGTTCCAGGAGTGGAAGAACTCGTGCGACACCGTGCCGAGGAGCCCCATCTCGTTCCGCGCCAGCGAGCCGCTGCTCGAGATCACGGTCGAGTTCCGGTGCTCCATGCCGTCACCCGAGGCCCACGGCAGGTAGTCCGCAAGGAAGGTGTAGGTTCCGTTGTCATACGGGGCCGGCTCCCCGTAGAGCCCGATCTCCTCGGCCACCACCTTCTTCATCTTCTCGACGTAGGCATCCGCCTCGGCGTCGGTGCCCAGGTGATGGAGCGCCAGCCGATAGGTGTACGTCCCGCCGCCCCGCCTCGGCACCGTCCAGGTCCTGAGCGTGAAGTTCGAGATCTCGGTGGGGCTGTCCATCATGTACTGCAGGTCGGGCGCGGTGAAGCGGGTGCTGTCGCCGGTGGGCAGGAGCTGGGTCGCCACCTTCCAGCCGCTCCCGTCCGGAATCACGAAGTGAAAGGCGATGGGCACTGTCTCCATCGCCGGCGCAAAGGCGAATGTGGCCGGCATGTTCAGGTGCGCATGCGTGAGATCGATGCCGCTGTAGGTGCCGTCGGCCCGGTCACCGAAGAGCGTGTAGCGGAACACCACCGGCCCGCCATGCGACACCACCAGCCAGTGATAGGGATCCGGCTCGATGACCGGCAACGGACCGCCGTCCGGCGTCTCGGCCCGCACCGAATAGACGTTCTTGGCGAACTCGTGCAGCGCGTAGCGCCCCGGGGACGATCGGCTCATCCAGACCGCGAGCGTGTCGCCCTTCCGGGCCGGGAACGAGGCGCTGATCTCCGCCTCGTGATGCACTGCGTTGGGAAAGCGGACCTCGTACCGCACCGTGTCCGCCGGCATGGCAGCCAGAAGCAGCAGGAACATCGGAAGCTCCGTTCGGGCGTGGGAAGTCCTCAAGATGGGCGGGATGGGCGGGATGGGCTAGGCGGGCGGGGCGTGGACTCGGGTTTCTGGTCATGTCACCCTGAGCGAAGCGAAGGGGCCGACGTCAGCCCCAAGGCCCGCCTCTTCGGCCGCTTCGCGGCCTCAGAGTGACACCGCCGTTGTCGACCGTCGGCTGTGGACCATCACCCCACGACCAGCGACCCGATTACCATGCAGGCATGTCACAGGCCCCCGTCTCCTACGAAGTCACCGTCCGCCTTCCGACCGAAGCGGAGGGGGAGCGCTTTTCGACCTGGATGCGGATGACCCACATCCCGGCGGTAATGGCGACGAGCTGCTTTCGCAGCGCCGAGTTGGCCCGGCTGGAACCTGCGGCCTTCCGCACCCGCTACCTCGCCGCCTCGCCGGCGGATCTGGATCGGTATCTGTCAGTACATGCGGCCGGACTTCGGGACGATTTTGCCCGGGAGTTCGGGGCCACCGCCAAGGTGAGTCGCGAGCACTGGGAGGTCCTGGCCGCGTGGCCGTAACTGCCTGACAAACAATCTGTTGCGACGGAAAGACCGACCTGCCAATTGCTGCCATTATGGCGGGCTTTCGTGGTACGGCCATTGCCTGAGTCGGGTCGGTTGCATTCATTGCTCCATGTCTCAGGCCCCGAGTCCTGAGCCCAATCAAGGACCCATCATGGCTTCCAAGATCATCGGTATCGACCTCGGCACGACCAACTCGTGCGTCGCCGTCATGGAAGGCGGCGACCCGGTGGTGGTTCCCAACGCCGAGGGCGGCCGCACCACCCCATCGGTCGTGGCGTTCACCAAGGACGGTGAGCGGCTGGTCGGCCAGGTGGCCAAGCGCCAGGCCGTCACCAATCCCAAGAACACCATCTTCTCGATCAAGCGCTTCATGGGCCGCCGCATGAACGAGGTGACCGAGGAGATGAAGCTGGTTCCCTACAAGGTCGTCGCCGGGCAGAACAACCTCACCTCGGTCGAGATCAGCGGGAAGACGTACACCCCGCCCGAGATCTCCGCGATGATCCTGCAGAAGATGAAGCAGACGGCGGAGGACTATCTCGGCACCAAGGTGGAGAAGGCCGTCATCACGGTGCCGGCCTACTTCAACGACGCCCAGCGGCAGGCCACCAAGGACGCCGGCAAGATCGCCGGGCTCGAGGTGCTGCGGATCATCAACGAGCCGACGGCGGCGGCACTCGCCTACGGCCTCGAGAAGAAGAAGGACGAGAAGATCGCCGTCTTCGACCTGGGTGGCGGCACCTACGACATCTCCATCCTCGAGCTCGCCGAGGGCGTCTTCGAGGTGAAGAGCACCAACGGCGACACCCACCTGGGCGGCGACGACTTCGACCAGCGGGTGATTGACTGGCTGGTCTCGGAGTTCAAGAAGGACCAGGGCATCGACCTCTCCAAGGATCCGATGGCGCTCCAGCGCCTGAAGGAGGCGGCGGAGAAGGCCAAGATGGAGCTGTCGAGCACCCAGCAGACCGACATCAACCTGCCGTTCATCACGGCGGACCAGTCGGGGCCCAAGCACCTCAACTACACGCTCACGCGGGCGCGCTTCGAGCAGCTGGTGGACGACCTCATCAAGCGCACGACTCCCCCGATGGAGCAGGCGCTGAAGGACGCCGGCCTCAAGGCGTCCGACATTGACGAGGTGATCCTGGTGGGCGGCTCGACCCGCATCCCGAAGATCCAGGAGATCGTCAAGAACTTCTTCGGCAAGGACCCCAACCGGTCGGTGAACCCGGACGAGGTCGTGGCCATCGGCGCCGCGATCCAGGGCGGCGTGCTGGGCGGCGAGGTGAAGGACGTCCTCCTGCTGGACGTGACGCCGCTGTCGCTGGGCATCGAGACGCTGGGCAGCGTCACCACGGTGCTGATCCCGCGGAACACCACCATCCCGACCAGGAAGTCGGAGGTGTTCTCCACCGCCGATGACAACCAGACCACGGTGGAAATCCACGTACTGCAGGGCGAGCGGAAGATGGCGGTGGACAACCGGACCATCGGCAAGTTCCAGCTCACCGGCATCCCGCCGGCACCGCGCGGCATGCCGCAGGTCGAGGTGACCTTCGACATCGACGCCAACGGCATCCTGCACGTGAGCGCCAAGGACAAGGCCACGAACAAGGAGCAGAAGATCCGGATCGAGGCCTCGAGCGGGCTCTCGGACGCCGAGATCGACCGGATGGTCAAGCAGGCAGAAGAGCACGCAGCGGACGACGAGGCCCGCCGGACGCAGGTGGAGGAGCGCAACCGGCTCGACAGCACGGTGTACCAGGTCGAGAAGAGCAGCGCCGAATGGGTGGACAAGGTGCCGGCCGAGGTGAAGGGTCGCCTCGATTCGGCGGTGGAATCCGCGAAGCAGGCGCTCCGCGCCGGCGATGTCGACGGGATCCGGAAGGCGCTGGAGGAGCTCAACGCCGCCTATTCCGCCGCCGGCGCCGCGGTGTACCAGTCGGCGCAGGGCGCCCAGGCGGAGCCGCAGGCGGACGGCGCCGGATCGGCCGGCCCCGACGCGGCCAAGCCGGACGACGTGGTGGAAGCGGATTACGAGATCGTCGACGAAAACAAGTGACCGTAGGGCGCACGGCCGTGCGCCCCAACGGCCGTGCGCCCCAACCATCCGATTTCCCGGAGCCCCGATGACCCGCACGATCGCCGCGCTGTGCCTGGTGCTCAGCGCGGCGGCCTGCCAGCCCGCCGAGAAGCGGACCCAGGCCGCCGAGCCCCCCACGACATCCGACAGCCTGCTCGCCAAGTACGACACGGTGCGCCTCACCGCCGACCTGTCCCAGCTGAAGGACGCCGGGCGCCAGATGCTCCCGCTGCTCATCGCGGCGGCGCAGCAGATGGACAGCATCTACTGGCTGGAAGTCTCGGGGCCGGCGGACAGCGTCCTCGGCTCGATCGCCGATCCCGACCTCAAGCGCTTTGCCGCCATCAACTACGGCCCATGGGACAAGCTGGACGGCGACAAGCCGTTCGTGCCGGGCGTGGGCCCCAAGCCGGAAGGCGCCCGCTTCTACCCCGCCGACATGACCAAGGCGCAGTTCGACAGCGCGGTGGCGGCGTCCCGGGATCACGGAGCGGCGCTGAAGGGGCTGTATACCCTGGTGCGACGCGACAGCACCGGCGCGCTGGTGACGGTGCCCTATCACGAAGCGTTCCGGGGGCCGACGGCCCGCGCGGCCGCATTGCTGCGGCAGGCCAGTGCGCTGGCGCCTGACCCGGGCATGAAGAAGTACCTGTCGCTCCGGGCCACGGCGCTCGAGACCGACAATTACCAGCCGAGTGATTACGCCTGGCTGGACATGAAGAACAACGGGCTGGACCTGGTGATCGGCCCGATCGAGACCTACGAGGACGCCCTGTTCGGCTACAAGGCGGCGCACGAGGCGTACGTGCTGGTGAAGGACCGGGAGTGGAGCGCCCGCCTCGCGCGGTTCGCCAAGGTGCTCCCGGCGCTGCAGCGGGGATTGCCGGTGGAGGCGAAGTACAAGGCCGAGCGGCCCGGCACCGACTCCGACCTCAACGCCTACGACGCCGTGTTCTACGCCGGCCAGGCCAACGCCGGCGGCAAGACCATCGCCATCAACCTGCCGAACGACGAGCAGGTGCAGCTGAAGAAGGGCACCCGCCGCCTCCAGCTCAAGAACGCGATGAAGGCCAAGTTCGACCGGATCCTGGTGCCGATCGCCGACCGGCTGATCGCGCCGGACCAGCGCGCCAACATCTCCTTCGACGCCTTCTTCCAGAACACCATGTTCCATGAGGTGGCGCACGGCCTCGGCATCAAGAACACCATCAATGGCCGCGGCACCGTGCGGGCGGCGCTCAAGGAGCAGGCGGGCCAGCTGGAGGAAGGCAAGGCCGACGTGCTGGGGCTCTACATGATCGGCGCCCTGGCGCAGTCGGGCGACCTGCCCGGCGCGAAGCTGAACGACAATTACGTCACCTTCCTCGCCAGCATCTTCCGTTCGGTGCGGTTCGGGGCGGCCGATGCGCACGGGCGGGCCAACGTGGCGCGGTTCAACTTCTTCAAGGAACTGGGCGCCTTCTCCCGCGACTCGGCGACCGGGACCTACCGCGCCAATCCGGACCGGATGAAGCTCGCCACCGATTCGCTGTCGGCCACCATCCTCCGCTTCCAGGGGAACGGCGATTACGACGGCGTGGTGGCATTCATGCAGAAGTACGGCTCGATCGATCCCGTCCTGCAGGGCGACCTGGACCGGCTCAGCTCCGCCGGCATCCCGGTGGACGTGGTCTTCGACCAGGGACCGGCGGTGCTGGGGATTCCGGCCGCGGCCCCGTAACACACCGGATGCGACGTGCCACCAGGCGCGTGCATCCAGCTAGATTGAAAGGCGCCCCCGGATGGGGGCGCCCCGGTCAACCTTGCAGGCCCCACAGGTGGCACTCGCATGTCGGTACGATCCCAGAACTGGCTCAAATTCGGCGGGCTCGTGGCGCTCGCCTTCGCGCTCGGACTCCTCTTTGCCGGGCTGCTGGACCTGCCCACCCGCGGCTCCGCGCAGGAGCTGGCGCAGGCGTCCACGTCGGCCATTGCCCCGGTGGCACCGCCCTCCATTCCCCAGGCCAAGCCGCTGGAGGAGCTGAGCAACGCCTTTGCCGCGGTCTCCCAGGCGGTGGTGCCGAGCGTGGTGTACGTGAAGGCGCAGAAGACCGAGGTGGTGCGGTCGTCGCGGGTGCCACCGGAGTTCCGGCGGTTCTTCAACATGCCGGACAGCGTGGGGCCGCGGCTGGAACAGGGCACCGGCTCCGGCTTCATCGTGTCGGCGGACGGCTACATCGTCACCAACAATCACGTGGTGGCGGGCGCCGACAAGGTGACGGTCCGGCTCAATGACGAACGGGAGTTCACCGCCAGGGTGATCGGGACCGATCCCAACACCGACGTGGCGGTGCTCAAGATCGACGCCAAGGGGCTCACCCCGATCGCGCTCGGCAACAGCGACAACGAGCGGGTGGGCGAGTGGGTGCTGGCGATCGGCAATCCGCTGGGCGAGGCGCTCACCTTCACCGTCACCAGCGGGATCATCAGCGCCAAGGGCCGGAGCCTGAACGGGCTCAAGACCTCCAACCTGAGCATCAGCGACTTCATCCAGACCGACGCCGCCATCAACCCCGGCAACTCGGGCGGCCCGCTGGTCAACGTGCAGGGCGAGGCGATCGGCATCAATTCGGCGATCGCGAGCGAGACCGGCTTCTACTCCGGCTACGGCTTCGCCATCCCGATCAACCTCGTGAAGCAGGTGATGCAGCAGCTGATCACCACCGGCAAGGTGCATCGCGCGGCGATCGGCGTCACGATCATGGACGCCTCGCGGCTGGATGCGAAGTACGTGGGACTGGACCAGATCCGCGGCGTGACCATCACCGGCGTGAGCGGGACGGATTCCCCGGCCGCCCGTGCGGGGCTCAAGCCGGGCGACATCATCCTCTCGGTGGATGGGCGCCCGATCTACCGGACCGGCCAGCTGCAGCAGGAGATCGG
>DASTBA010000152.1:0-4712 GCA_035712285.1 Gemmatimonadales bacterium
AGCAGGTCGAAGGCGTAGAGCATCTCGCTGTCGCGCCACGACAAACCGCCGGCGAAGAGCACCGCCGTTGCCAGCCAGGCATAGCCCTCGGCAGAGAGCGGGCGCCCCACCCGGTGCATGAGCACGGCGATGGCGACGGCGAGGGCTGCCATCCAGACCAGGAGCCCGAGGCCCCAGGGCCCGTTCCGGAGCAGGGGATCGGCGAGGACGCCGAGCAGGGCGGCGGCGGCCAGGGAGCGCCGGGCAGTGCGGGCGCGCGGGGAGAGCATGGGGCCTCGACGTTGGTGACGCCGAGTACTTTATATTACAAAGTTCATTTGCGCAAGAGCGCGCGGCCAGAGCCCCGGCCGCCCGGCTATCTCGGAATGACCGGCAGCACCACGTGCGAGGGATGCGCCGCGTCGTGCAGCACCGTTTGGTGCGCCACGACGAACGTCGAATCGCGCTCGTTCTTCCCGCCGGTGTTGAGGTTGCGGTCGTACTTCGGGAACAGCGCGGACGCGACGCTCACCCGGATCCGGTGCCCCGGCTCGAACACCTTGGACGTGAACCACAAGTCGATGTCGTAGCGGTCCACCTGACCCGGCACGAGCGGCACCTCGTGATCCATGCCCTGCCGGAACCGGGCCCGCGCCAGTCCGTCCTGTACCCGCTCCGCATGGCCGTCAGGCCACACATCCAGCAGCATGATGCTCCAGTCGGTGTCCCGCGCGTCGCTCGAGGCCCACAGCACCGCCGACATCTCGCCCGTGACCTCGAGGGGCCGGGTCAGCGGCCTGGATGTGAAGACCAGCGCGTCACGGCGTGTGGCGTTGAGCCGGGTGTAGTCCTCGTTGAGCGACTCCTCGAGTTCGCGCGAGTCGATGAGGTACGGCGTGGGGGTGCCGGGGTCGTAGGTAAACGTGTCGCTCGGCGCTCCGGTGGGCGGCACGGAGTCGAGCACGCCGTCGCCGCCACTGGTCCGTGCGTGCCCGCCGGAGGCGAGGTACCAGTTGGTCAGCACCTGCCGACCGAGCGGCCAGGCATCCTCGGTGCGCCAGGTATTGTCGCCCTGGACGAAGATGTCGAGGTGCGGCAGCGTATCCACGCCGTTGTTCCTGCCGAGGAGGTAGTGGTCGAACCACCGGAGCTGAAGGTCGCGGTACGCGTAGCGCGCGTCGGGGCCGAAGTCGCCGGCCACGTAGTCCACGCCCTTGTGCGCGCCCACGCCCATCACAATGTGCCAGTCGGGATGGTTCGGCACCCTGAGCAGGGCGTCGGTGTAGTAAAGCGGCCCGCGGGAGTCGTCGTGCCAGCCAGCCATGGAGAGCACCGGCGCCCGCACGCTGGCGATGTAGGTCGTGACCGCGTGCTTGCGCCAGTACCCGTCGAGCGTCGGGTGTGCGATCCAGCGGTCCCAGAGCGGCACGTCACCGCAGCCCAGGCGCCGGGGCAGCGTGGCGAGCGGCAGGTGGGTGATGGCCTCGCCGATGTCGAGCTCGGCGGTGTGCGAATCCATGGTCCGGTCTCGCATCAGGCAGGCCCAGTCCACGTTGATGGGCCCGAATGCCATGGCGGCATAGGGCACGATCATCCAGGGGTCGGCGGTGGCCGCCGTCGGGGCGAAGGCGGCCAGGTGCGGCGGATTGCTGACCGCCGCGTACCACGCCAGGCGACCTTCGTCGGAATGGCCGATCATCCCGACCTTTCCGTTGGCACCGGGGAGCCGAGCCGCCCACTCCACCGCGTCGTAGCCGTCCTGGATGTCGTGGTCGTAGTCGCCGAAGTCCCTCACGTCGCCGCTGGATTCCTCGCGGCCGCGGACGTGCTGCGCGACGAAGATGTACCCGCGGGACGCCCACCAGCGGCCGGCGTCGTGCAGGATCCGGCGGTAGGGGGTGCGCTGGAGCACCACGCCGAAGGGGCCCGGTCCGACCGGCCGCGCGATATAGGTTGCGAGCCGCGCACCGTCATGCGTGGGCATGAACACCAGGGTGTCTTCGGTGACCGCATACTGCGAGTCGGAGGCGGGCATCTTCCAGATCTGGTAATCGTGCTCGACCACGCCCGGCGTGCTGCGCCGCACCAGCCGGAAGCGGCGGTCCGTCACGCGCCCCCGCACGTACTCCAGGCCGGCAAGCGTGTCGCCATGCCACGCCGCGCGCATCGCGTGAGCTGAATCCTGTGTCAGCACCACGCTATCGCCGTGCATGGAGACCTGGTGCACCGTCAGGAGCGGTTGTCCCGTGCGTCGCGTGAGGAAGCCCACGTAGCCGGAGTCGCGACCAGCGAAGTGCGCGAAGGCCATGCGTCGCCATCCCTCGAAGCCGAACTTCGGCTGCGCCGAGAGCGCGATGTACACGTCCCAGTCGCCGGCAAGGTTCCGGCCGCCGGATCCGCAGCCCGGAAGGAAGGTCGCGGCGCAGGCGAGGGCCGCGAGGAGGGTGAGTGGCCTGCGCATGATGGACTCCAACCGGGGCGCTGGAAGCATGGGGGGCGATCCGCCAATCAACATCGAGGACAGGTGGCAGCCTGTCAAACCGAAGTTCCGGGCGCCGGCCCGCCGTTTCGGCTCCCCTGTTGCGTACCGCGCGCCCATGCTGTATACTGAACCGTATGGTTCAGTATCAGCAGCCCCGCCTGGATGCCTCGTTCGCCGCGCTCTCCGACGCCACCCGGCGTGGCATCCTGGAGCGGCTCGGCCGGGCAGATGCCTCGATAACGGAGCTCGCCGGGAAGTTCCGCATGACCCTCACCGGCATGAAGAAGCACGTCGGCGTGCTGGAGCAGGCGGGGCTCGTTACCACAAGGAAGATCGGGCGCGTGCGGACGTGCCAGCTGGGTCCGCGCCGGCTGGAGGAGGCGACGGCGTGGCTCGAGCGGTACCGCCGGCGCTGGGACGAACGCTTCGACGAGCTGGACAAGGTGGTCCAGGAATTGACTGCAAAGGAGCAGAGCGATGAACGCCACAAGCGAGAGTAGGCCCGGCCCCATGAAGAACCGCACCACGGTGGAACGAGCATCGGACCGCGAGGTGGTTGTCACCCGGACCATCAACGGCCCGGCGCGGATCGTGTTCGAGGCATTCACCAGGGCCGAGCTGCTCAGGCGCTGGTGGGTGCCCCAATCAATGGGTATGACCCTCGTGTCCTGCGAGGTGGATGCCCGGGTCGGGGGCAAGTACCGACTGGCCTTCGACATCGGTGGCCCCGAGCCGGTCGCGTTCTTCGGCACGTATGTCGAAGTAAAGCCGTATTCGCGCCTCGCGTGGACCAATGAAGAAGGTGGCGAGGGAGGTTCGGTCACCTCGGTCACCTTCGAGGAAAGGGGCGGCCAGACGCTGGTGGTCCTGCGCGAGACCTATCCGTCGAAGGAAGCGCTCGACGCGGCCGGCACCGGAGCAGCCGATGCGCTGGTCGAGACGTTCGATCAGCTGGATGAGCTTCTCGTTGCCCTGGGCGAAAGCTCGGGACGGTAGCCGATCCGATGACATGGAGGTACACCAGCATGCGGATCACAGCCTGCCTGCTGATGACGATGGCGATCACGGACCTGTCGGCACAGGAGCGCCCGATGACGGGCTATGCCCCCGTCAACGGACTCCGGATGTACTACGAAGTCCACGGCAGCGGCGAGCCCGTGGTGCTGCTTCACGGTGCGTTCATGACCATCACCACCAACTGGGCCGGGTGGATCGACGAACTGGCCAGGACCCGGCAAGTCATCGCCGTCGAGATGCAGGGTCACGGGCGAACGGCGGACATTCCACGAGAGCCCACCAGCGCGAACCTCGCCGATGACGTGGCGGCACTGCTGACGTATCTCAGGATCCCCCGGGCGGACCTCATCGGGTACAGCATGGGTGGCAGGGTGGCCATGGACGTGGCCGTGCGGCATCCGGACCAGGTGCGAAAGGTCGTTGTCCTGTCGTCCACGTTCCGCCGTGACGGCATGACCCGGGAAGGGCTCGACGCCATTTCGCACCTCACGGCGGAAACCTTCAAGGGCTCCCCGCTCGAGGACGAGTACCGGCGACTCAGCCCGACGCCGGATCAATTCGGGAAGCTTGTCGAGCGCATCGTCGCCGTCGCTTCCAGCGAACCGGACTTGAGCGCCGGCCAGCTGCAGGCCACCACCGCGCCCATGTTCTTCATCCATGGTGATGCGGATGGCATTCGGCTTGAGCACATCGCGGAGATGTTTCGCCTGAAGGGCGGCGAGGTGCACGGCGACCTGCGGGCGCGCTCCGCGTCCCGGCTGGCCATCCTGCCCAACACCACCCATGTGACATTGATGGAGCGCAGGTCCGTCATCGTCCCCATGGTGAACGACTTTCTCGACGCCAGGCCGGAGCCGTGATATGCCTGGTGTCGTCATCGGACCACGACGGTATCGGTGATCGTTGGCTCATCGCCGGAGTGCGTGAGCACGATGATGGCCCGTCCGGTAGCAATACCTTGGAATCGGAAGAGCTGCCGCGGCCCCGCGGGAGTGTAGGAACTGATCAGCGAGTCACCGAGGAACGAGACGGCCTCGCCCGAGATGGAGGGGGTCTGATAGGCGCCAGGACCGACGGTGCCGACGGTGAGGTCAAGCTCCTGCCCGACCCGCAACGCGATCGTCTGGCTGCCGTCGTCCATCACGGCCAAGGGGTTGGCGCTGCAGGCGCAGAGCCCGATGAGGGCGATCGAGCAGGATACGAAACGATATTGGTACTTCACAGGTACCTCCTG
>DASTBA010000153.1:0-4836 GCA_035712285.1 Gemmatimonadales bacterium
GCCGAATCGGGGAAGATGCTGGCATAGAAGCGCGCGGCGGCCTCGGCGTCGCGATCGTACCAGAGGCAGATCGTATTCTTCGCTGGCGTGGTCACGTCAGGTCTCCTTGCGGCGGGTGGATCGCATCAGTCACACGCCGTAAGGTGCACGGACGGATGTCCCGCGGGCAATGTCGTGGGCCGTGAGTTCCTTCGCTGCGCTCAGGACAGGCTGTGGGGCGTGGAGCGTGGGTCGCCACGCGCCGTCATTGCGAGGAGGGTCCGAAGGGCCCGACGAGGCAATCGGGTAGCCTGGATCGGGATGCCTGCCACCCGATTGCTTCGGGCGCTGCTCGCCCTCGCAATGACGCAGCGGGTAGTAGACCGTGATGGGCGGGAATCGGGAGGCCTTGTATCTCTGAAGCTAAGGACCGCTAGGCGATCGCCATCTGCGGATCCGTGGCCAGATGCGCCGGCAACGGCACACGCTTCAGCACGTGACTTTGCAGGCGCAGGAATCCGTTTGCCGCACGCTGGCAGTTGGCCACCAGGAAATCAGAGACCGACGGCGAGTTCAGGTAGTCACACAGGCTGTGAATCATGCCCGCGTCCTTCGGCACGAGGTAATACACCGAGTGCCTGGGCACGATGCTTCCCCCTTCATCGGCGACGAACCAGGGCCGTGCACCGATGTCCTTGCACAGGATCTTGGGACGAAGAATCTCGCCAAGGGGCGGGTTCTCGTGAAATGCATACCACGGCTTGCGCGCGACACAGGTGCGTTCCGAAAGCCGTGCCCTCCTCGCCGGATGAGCGAGGTACGTACGAAGCGGTCCGAGCTGCCCTTCCGAAAGGAGCTCACCGTCGCGGCTGTATGGAACAAGCATCTGATGACGGGGCCGAGGCTGCTCGCCGACGGCGATCTCGCGTCCGGAAATTGTAGGGTACGCAAACTCCCTGAGCATCGGAGGCAGCTCGTCGCCGCGCACGACGAAGATGCTATCGGCGCCTGTTGCCACTCCACAGGAAATCCGCAGGAATGCCTCGGCAAGGCTGTGGGGTGCCTCCGCGTGCGCAACGCCATTGACGTCGGGCAGCCATGACGCGCCCGATCCACGAAGCGGAACCTGACGCGCGCTGCCATCCCGGGCTACCACCCGGACCGTCTGCCCGGGCTTCCTGCGCGAGACCGTGGTGATGGCAGGATAGGTCACCAGGCCCGCGAAGGCCCCCTCATCGATCAGCTCGATCTCTTCAACACCCGTAGTCGCGAGCTCCTGCCGCAATCGGCTCGCCGACTGAACGTAGAGGAATTTCTCTGGCGTGACAAAGACAAGCCGGCCGCCGGGCTTGAGCAGCCGAAGCGCCTGCTCAAAGAACAGGGTATAGAGATCGAACCGGCCCACTGCCGTCAGGTACTGGCGGCGGTAACGGGCGCGCTCTTCCGTGTCGAGCCCGGTAATGGCGACGTAGGGCGGGTTGCCGATGATGTAATCGAATTGGTCGCGGCGAGGCACCAGGAAATCTTCCTGCACCAGCTTGACTCGTTCGATGTCTGGGAGGACCCGCCGGGCCTCCCTCAGCCGCTCCGGATCCGAATCGAGGGCTGTAATCCAGGGGATCGGTACGCCGGCACGCGTGCACCAGCGGACAACTCCCTCCACGAACGCCCCCGCGCCGCATCCCGGGTCGAGCAGAGTCGAGGATGGGCTCGGAGGGGCGGCGCGAAAGAGCTTGTCCACCATGTGGTCGACCAGCGGCGCCGGTGTCGGCACAAATCCCTTCAACCCTGGCTCCTGTGCGGCGAGGAATGCCTCAACCGGCAATATACCGAAAATCCACCCAAGGCGCGTACCGAAATCACGCGAGATTCAGATGTCCCCGGGTCGCGCCTTCTTGATGGCCGTCAGCTCCTGGCAGGCGCGGAACAGGACCCGGCCGAGTTCCAGGTTGGACGGCACCAAGGCCCGCGAGTAGCGCGTCGGCTGGTCGGCGGACTCAGCACGGAATGCGTAGACGCCGACCGCATCGCTGGCGAGCTCAGCATGCTGGGCCTTCCGGATCACCTGCTCCAGGTCCTTGTCGCTGATAACCCGGGCGGCGATGAACAGGTAGGACTTCGGCTTCACGGATCGGAGCCACCCGGTGAGATCGCCCGAAATGCTTGTCGGTGCCTCACCCTTGGCCGCCATGATGCGCGCAAACTCGGCCTTGAGATCGATAGTCTTGAAGCCGACCTCCTTGACTCGCTTGTCGAGGTCCGCGGAGCCGGCCCGGCCGATCGGCTTCTGCTTCGGACTCCCTGGGTGCCTTGGGGTGCCAACGGCCTTTGCCTCCAGTATGAACTCGATGCTGCCCCTGCCCGGAAAGGTCACGTCGAGGTTGTGTTGCGGGATCATCAGCCCGGGCACCTTGCCGCGGCTGTAGAGCTGCACACCAGCACAGTTCTCCAGCAGCAGAGCCAGCAGGTCGTTGAAGAAGTCACCTTTGCCGTTCTGGAGATCCCCCATGGTGGCGGTGCCGGCCGCCACGTTGGCATCGAACTGCTCCAAGGCACGGAGAAACAGCTTCTCCACTTGATCCCATGTCTTCGGACCCAGCTGAACTGCCTGCTCGTAGGCCGCCTTGAGCGGCGCACATCCGGGTGAGCTGCAGACCTGGGGGCTGATGGCCCTGAGTCGTGCCGGGGCTGTCATGTCGTGCCTCTGACTCCCGCATCTAGGGCACGACGCCACAGGCGCTGTGATTCCGCGCTGATCTTCCCGCGCGCCGTCCAGCAGAACAGGGGACAATCGATCACTAGGACCTCTTGAAATGACGTGGGGAGCGCTTTCATCTTACGCCGCGCGGCTCGATTTGGAAGGGTGGCAGCGCGGCGCCGAGCGCCCTTGCGCTAATTTGCCGGCCAAGGCCGTAGACCAGCTGGCGGTGGCTAGGGCGGTGCTCTCCCGCGGGTCGATAACGCCGGAGGAAGCCGCGGCGCAATTTGCCAAGGCGGATGTGAACGTGGTGGCCCAGTACCTGGAGACGCTGGCGCTGCTGGGGGAGGCAACGGTGGACGACGATGGAAGGTATGGGAGGGCGGTGAGGGTGGCGTAGGGGCAGGCCAGAGCTACGACCGAGTGTCCGGAGATCTTCAACTAAGTACAAGTGAGCTGGGCAGCGAATGGGCTTGGGCCGACGAGGAGAGCAGCCTACTGCCCCTCCTCCCCCGGCCGATACGCCCGCTCCAGGTGCGCCTTGATCTCGTCGAGGTCGAGCCACGACGGCCGCATCTCGCCCCGGGCAAAGAGCGGGGCCTGGTCGAAGTAGTGCGGGGACGAGGGATTGTCCGATGCCCCGAACACGTGCACCGCTACCGCCCGCACCTTGGGCCCGAACTCGACCGCGCTCACGTAGGTGCCGCCCGCGACGCCGTAATGGCTTCGCTGGCTGTCGGCCGGCACGGTATAGACGGTGAACACCGCGCCCAGCCAGCCGGGCACGCCCGGCACGGCAACGCTCCGATTGGCGTCGCGGAATCCCGCCCTGGGATCCACGTCGTCATACCGCTGCAGCCGGTTGACCTTGCCCCAGGGCACCTGCCAGGTGCCCCAGTCGCGCTTGAGCGCCACCAGCGCGGAGTCGAGGGTGGCCGCCCGCACAGCGGGATCGTTCTGCCGCGCCTCGGGCACCTTCTCCAGCTGCTCTGCCCACGCCGCCAGCAGCGTCACCGCCACCGACGCCGTATCGGCGTGATGGTCCCACTGCTCCAGCAGCGCGAGCGCTTCCCCCCGCTCGGCTGAACCGCCACTTGCCCGCCGCGCCGATGCGATCATCCCCGGCAGGAGCGAATCGGCCAGCTGCACCCTGGTGTCGAACGCGGCATGGACCCACTCGTCCCAGGTGAAGCGCGGGTGGCTGGCCAGGAGATGCCGTACTGCGGCACCCCGCATGTTGTCGCCCTCGGTAACCATGTACGGCGGGTACGCCGAGGAATCGGGGTTGCCCTGATCGGTGAGCAGGAACGGCGTGGTGTTGTTGTTCTGCATCCAGCCCGACTTGGGGTCGCGAAGCTGGGGCAGGTCGTCAATGGTGTGGTAGCCCTTCCACTCGGTGGCGGGGTTGCTGCCGTCCACCGGCTTCTGCCAGTTGAAGCGCGGGTCGCGACGGGGCACCGCGCCATTGTAGAGATACCAGGTGTGCCCCGCGGTATCGGCACACATGACGTTGCCGAAAAGCATCGCCTGCGGCCGCATTGCCTCCCGCAGCTCGGCCATGCTCCGCGCCCGCGTCATCGCATACCACTCGCCCAGCCAGCCATCCTCCTCGAAGCGCGCCATGCCGAGCGCCAGTGGATGCCCGTCGCGCTCGGCGACCAGCGGACCGTGATGCGTGCGCCTGAGCGTTACCACGCGCCGGTCCATGCCGCCGGCGGTCTTCACCAGCACGGTGTCGGTCCACTGCTCCGCCTGGCGATGGCCGTTGCCGTAGCGATACGCCAGCGGATCACGTGGATCATCGAACGTCTCGGTCCAGAGGTCGGCCAGGTCCGCCGCGTTGTCGGTGCTGACCCAGCCGATGGCGTCGCTGTGCCCCACATACGGCAACGGAAAGCCGAACCGGGTGTAGCCGGTGAAGTTCCAGCCGCCGGCGCTGTGGACGTGTCCCTCGTAGACCTGCCCGGGTCCGAAGTAGGGCAGGTGAGGATTGATGACCAGCATGGCGTGACCGGTGACGCTCCGGGATGGCCCGATCACGAAGCCGTTGGAGCCCGTCTGAGCGGCAAAGGTGCTGTCATGCGACGCGCCGGCGAGCTCATCCCCGCGCACCCCGGCGCTGTAGACGAACCCCTGCTGGAAATAGAGGTAGCGGATCA
>DASTBA010000154.1:0-3141 GCA_035712285.1 Gemmatimonadales bacterium
TGCGTCCGCCTCGTCATTCCCGCGCACGCGGGAATCCATGTCATTCCGGCGAAAGCCGGAATCCAGGTTGACCATCCCTCCCATCACTGGACCCCGGCTTTCGCCGGGGTGACGTGCGTGGTACGTTCGCGCTCCGCCCTGCCCGCCTACTCTCCCAGTCTCCTCACCCAGATATCCCGGTACCGCACCCGGTTCCCGTGATCCTGCAGCATGAGAGGCAGCGCGTCGGGGTGCGCCTTGTAGGGTGGGCGCGCCTTGTGCGCCGTGGGACCGGTGAGCACCACATGATCCTGCACCAGCACGCCGTTCTGGAAGACGGTGACCACGGCGGGACGGGCGAGTGAACCATCAGCGTTGAACTTCGGCGCCCGGAAGACGATGTCGTAGGTCTGCCACTCGCCCGGCCTCCGGCTCGCATTCACCAGCGGCGGATACTGCCCGTACAGGGACGCGGCCTGTCCGTCCGCATAGGTCGGGTTGTGGTATGAATCGAGCACCTGTACCTCGTACAATCCCATGAGATAGACGCCGCTGTTGCCGCGCTCCTGGCCTTCGCCAACCGCCGGCAGTGGCTCCGCCCACTCGACGTGCAGCTGCACGCTGCCGAAACCCTGCGCCGTCTGGATGGTGCCGGCACCCGGCTTCACCTCCATGTAGCCGTCGCGCACCGTCCAGCCCGCCGGCTTGCCGCTGTCGGAGCGCCATTGCGAAAGATTCGTTCCGTCGAAGAGCACGATCGCATCCGACGGCGCCGGCACCGGTGCGCCCGCCGGGCCGGGCGTGATCACCGGCGGTCTCGGCCGCGTGCTGTCGGTGGGCGGCCAGGGGATGGTGGGCACCTGCTGGGCGGCGAGTGGCAGAGCGACGATGGTCGTCAGCAATCCGAGCAGGGCGAATCGAGTATTCATCGCGATCTCATTTCCTCTCATGTTTCATTGCAGAAACAGCTCGGCGATGCGATCGGGAGAGTCCCGCTCCGCCGGGGGCACTTCGATAGTAGTCCCGCCGGCCGTCGCCGTCACGCGAAGGGGCCGGCCGGTGGCCATGTCCCGCGCGGCCTTCACCGGTTTCGGCAGGGCCGGTAGTGCAAGCAGCGGGTCCTGCCACGCCAGGACATGCACGAACACGGTGTCGCCCCGCCGGGTGGTGACGCCCCACTCGCGCGGAGCCACCGGACCGCCGCGGGTGCCGTAGATCGCGCGGCCGAAGCGCGTGAGCCAGCTGCCGACCGAGTCGAGCCGCGTGGCAAACTGCGGCTGGATGGTCCCGTCCGGCCTCGGGCCCACGTTGAGCAGCAGGTTCGCGTCCCGGCCCGCGGCGCCCACCAGCAGCCGGATGATGTCCGCGGCGCTCTTGAAGCTGGTGTCCGCCGCGTTGTAGCCCCACGAATTGTTCATCGTCGCGGCAGTCTCCAGCGGCAGGCTGCTCACCGTGGTGGTGTTGAAGCCGGCGGTGTTGGCGCCGGGAAGGTCCTGCTCGAAGGTCTGGACGTCCTCACCCGGATGAGGCGCGGAATGATGGTTCGAGACGATCAGCGCCGCCGGCTGCAGGCGATGGATGAGCGCATAGGTCCCGTCCAGATGCCAGTCGCGGTCGGGCTGGTCCCATTCGCCGTCGAACCAGACGCCGCCCAGCGCGCCGTAATTGCTGAAGAGCTCGGTGAGCTGCGCATTCATGAATGCCACGTACCGGTCGAACCGCCCGGTGGGCGCCGCACGCCCGACGATCGTGCGGGCGGTGCCGTCGGCGGGATAGTCGGGGTCGCGCCAGTCGAGCTGCGAGTAATAGACGAAGAGGCGAAGCCCCTGGCGACGGCACGCTGTCGCCATCTCGCCGATGATGTCCCGGCGGAACGGCGTGCGGTCCATGATGTTCCAGGTGCTCGCCTTCGTGGCAAAGAGGGCGAACCCGTCATGGTGCCGGCTGGTGATGGTGACGTACTTCATTCCGGCGCGCCGGGCCAGCGCGCAGATGCTGTCGGCATCGAACCGTACCGGGTTGAACTGCGAGCCGAGCCATTCGTATTCGGGAATGGGGATATTGCGGTTCTTGAGCACCCACTCCCCGGCGCCCAGCTGACTGTACACGCCGAAATGGATGAAGAGCCCGAACCTCGCCTGCCGGAACCAGGCTCGGGAGGCGAGGTTTTCCGGCGTCGGCGTGTAGCCTTCCTGGGCCGCCGCTGGTGCGGCGGGCGCGGCCAGCAGGCCGAGCAGGAACATCTGGCCGAAAATGCGGCGTGGTCCCATAATTGAGCCCTTCCTCCTGACCTGGAGTCGTCCGATGTCCCGTGTCCCCGAAGGACCTTCCGCCCGCCGGGCCTTCCTCGGCAAGGTGGCCGGCACCGCCGCCGCCATTGCCGCCGCCAGCGCCATTCCCGCCGAGGTGCGGGCGCTGGGTGCGCCGGTCACCCCCCGGCCCGTGCCACCCGGCGAGTGGGACATGAGCTGGGTGGACCACATCACCGGCGAGCACCGGCAGGTATTCGACGCGCCCGAGATCAGCGACGCCACGGTGCTGCACCAGGCCCGGGTCTGGCTCTCCGGCTACAGCGAAGTGTACAAGACCACGGATGCCGACATGCACGGTGTGCTGGTGATCCGCCACCAGGCGATCCCGATGGCGGTGAACGATGCCATGTGGGGCAAGTACAAGCTGGGCAAGGCCAGCAAGTCGGTGGACCCGGCCAGCGGCAAGCCGGCGGAACGGAATCCGTTCCTCAATGCCAATGTCAAGGATGGCGACGAGCATTCCCTGCTCTGGCCCGACGGCGGCCTGGACACGCTGATCAAGCGCGGGCAGACGGTGCTCGCCTGCAACATGGCGCTGCACTTCATGTCTGGCCAGATCGCGAAGAAGGCCAAGCTCAAGGCGGCCGATGTCTACACCGAGATGCGCGCCAACCTGATCCCGGGGGTCACCCTCATGCCATCGGGCATCTTTGCCGTGACCCGGGCACTGCAGGCGGGGTGCGGGTATCTGTACGCGGGGTGAGGCGGACAGGGCGGAGCGCGAACGTACCACGCACGTCACCCCGGCGAAAGCCGGGGTCCAGTGATGGGAGGGATGGTCAACCTGGATTCCGGCTTTCGCCGGAATGACATGGATTCCCGCGTGCGCGGGAATGACGAGGCGGACGCA
>DASTBA010000155.1:0-2594 GCA_035712285.1 Gemmatimonadales bacterium
GGCGCAGGCCGAGGCGCTCGCCGCCCAGGTGATGCAGGATCCGGAGCGGGCGCTGGAGGAGCAGGTCCGGGAGGAGCTCAAGATCGGCGAGGCGACCAGCACGCCGATGCGGGAGGCGTGGGTCACCGGCATCGCGACGGCGTTCGGGGCATTCATTCCGGTGGCGCCGTTCCTCCTCTCCGGCAGCGAAGCGGCGATCTGGATCGCCTTCCTCATCGCGATGCTGGCGCACTTCGGGGTCGGCGCGGCGCGGAGCATCTTCACCGGCCGGGGCGTGATCCGGAGCGGGATGGACATGTTCATCGTGGGACTCGGTGTCGCGGTGGTGGGGTACTTCGTCGGGGAGTGGCTGGTGCGGGTGTTGTGACGGGATGGGCGGGATGGGAGGGGCAGGTCGGGCGCGGGACGCGGCACGCGCATGTTCACGCGGCTGAGAGCCGCTGCTCGGCAGGGCGTCGCCTGCCGGCGACGCTTTCCCGCCGCGCTGTCATTGCGAGCGCGCCGGTGGCGCGCGAAGCAATCGGGCAGCCCGCGCACCGCGCTCATGCGCCCGAACCATTCGTAGACCAGGTAGGTGCCGCGCGAATTCTCGATGGCGAACACCGCCTCACCAGGGCGCAAGGTCACCATCTGGGCCGCCATCTGGCCGTGCGTGGAATCAGCCTGGATGTCCGAGACTGCGAGTATCAGAGGCGTGTATTCCGCGCCCTGCTGCACGATGTACCAGCCGGGAACAAACCGGGCCTGGAAGTCGGATTTCGTCTTGGGCTTCGCCTGCACCACGAGCGGCGCCATGGCGAGCAAGGACGTGGCTACAACGGCGAGGGTCTGCGGTCGGGCCGCCAGATTGCTTCGTCAGGCCCTTCGGGCCCTCCTCGCAATGACAGTCCCTGAGGGCGCCCGCCTGCCCCGCCCATCCTGCCCATCCCACCCATCTCGTCATTAGTTTGCCCCCGCCATGACGACCGAACCCGCTCTCGAACGCGAAGTCGCGCGCCGCCGCACCTTTGCGATCATCAGCCATCCCGACGCCGGCAAGACCACGCTCACCGAGAAGCTGCTGCTCTACGGCGGGGCCATCCACCTGGCCGGCGCCGTCAAGGCACGCCGGGCCGCCCGGCACGCCACCAGCGACTGGATGGCGCTGGAGCAGGAGCGCGGCATCTCCGTCACCTCCAGCGTGATGCAGTTCCGGTACGCCGGCTTCCAGGTGAACCTGCTCGACACTCCCGGCCACGCCGACTTCAGCGAGGACACCTTCCGCACGCTGGTCGCTGCCGACAGCGCGGTGATGCTGCTCGACAACCGGCGTGGCGTGGAGGAGCGCACCCGGCAGCTCTTCGAGGTCTGCCGCATGCGCCGCACGCCGATCTTCACCTTCGTCAACAAGTGCGACCGGGTGGGCGCCCCGCCCCTCCAGCTGCTCTCCGACGTCGAGGCCGACCTCGGCATCACCTGCTATCCCGTCACCTGGCCGATCTTCGACGGAAGCCAGTTCCTCGGCGTGTACGAACGGGCCTCGCGACTGGTCCGCCTGTTCCAGAAGGGAGCCGATCACGGCGCCGAGCGCGCCGCAGAGGACGAGATTCCGCTCGATGACCCGTCGCTTCCCGGGCGCATTGGCGAGGGCGTGCTCCGGACGCTGAGGGACGAGCTCGAGCTCCTCGATATCGCCGGCGATTCGTTCGATCCCGCGGCCATCCGCGCCGGCACGCTCACGCCGGTCTTCTTCGGCAGCGCGCTCACCAATTTCGGCGTGCGCCCCTTCCTCGACACCTTCCTGCCGCTGGCGCCGGAACCGCTGGCGCGGGAGACGAGCATCGGCGAGATCACGCCGGATGACCCGGCGCTCAACGGCTTCGTCTTCAAGATCCAGGCGAACATGGACCCGAAGCACCGGGACCGGATCGCCTTCGTGCGCATCGTCTCGGGGCACTTCGAGGCGGGCATGCAGGCGCTGCACGTCCGGAGCGGCAAGACCATCCGGCTCGCCTCGCCGCAGACCTTCCTGGCCCGCGAGCGCACCGCTGTCGAGGAGGCGTGGCCCGGTGACGTGATCGGGCTCCACGACCGCGGCACCTTCCGCGTGGGCGACACCATCACCACCGGCCAGCCGCTCGAGTTCGCCAACATCCCGCGCTTTTCCCCCGAGCACTTTTCCCGGGTGCGCCTGGCCGATCCGCTCCGGCGGAAGCAGCTCGACACCGGCCTTCGCCAGCTCTCGGAAGAAGGTGCGGCCCAGGTGTTCTATGAGGAGAGTGGCGTGGGACCGAGCCCGATGGTGGGCGCCGTGGGACAGCTGCAGTTCGACGTGCTGCTGCACCGGCTGGAGAACGAGTACGGCGTGCCCGCCAAGCTGGACCGGCTGCCGTTCACCGTGGCGCGCTGGGTCGAGGGGCCGATGGACGACATCGAGCGGATCGGGGAGGGCTACGGCAAGAAGCTGGTGTTCGACAGCCGGGGCGCGCCGCTGATCCTCTTCGAGAACGATTACGTGCTGCGGGGAACGATGGAGCGCGAGGGGAAACTGGCGTTTCACGCGGTGGCGCCGTGACGGGTGGACGGTAGGGGCAGAGCCATGGCTCTGCCCCTAC
>DASTBA010000156.1:0-19159 GCA_035712285.1 Gemmatimonadales bacterium
CCTGCTCCGCAAGCGCGGGGAAGCTCACCACGAGGAGCCCCGCGGCCAGCGCGAGCAGGACCACCATCCCGGACCACGTTGCGACATGGGCGACGGACGTGCCGAACAGCCGCACATCCGCGGGCACGCCGGCCGTGAGCAGGCCGGTGGCCAGGAGTGCGATCACCGTGAGCCCGTCGAAGACCCGCTCGACCGCCACGCTGGAGAGCGTGGCGCTGAAGCGGGCCGGAGCGAGCCGGCTGGCGGCGTAGGTGCGCATGAGCTCACCCATCCGGAACGGCAGGATGTTGTTGGCCATGAACCCCATGGCGATGGCGTGCCAGAGCGGGAGCGCCGGAAGGGCATGGCCGTCGTCGGCTCTCAGGAGCAGGCGCCATCGCACCAGCCGGAGCGGGAAGGTGGCGGTCGCGGCTGCGACCGAGGCGCAGATCAGGAGCGGATCCGCCGCCGCGACGTAGCCTCGCAGGTCGGCCCAGTGGACGTCCCGGAGGACCCACCACAGCAGAACGCCGGCGAGTGCAGCGCCGGCGCCGAGGGCCCACCAGGAGCGTCGGGACGGCACGGCTTACGCTCCGTCCATGGCGAGCGGCACGAGGTCCAGCAGTTCCCGCAGCAGCGGCTCCAGCGCGTCGAGCCCCGCTCGCCGTTCCATCTGCCCGGCGATTTCGGAACGCACCTCCGCGGCGCGTTCCAGCGCCCGCCGACCCGTGAAACAGAGCGTGCGAATGTCCACCACTGCTTCTGCGGCGGGCGCGCCACTCCGGAGGCGATGGTAGGTACTGAAGCCGTGCTCCAGCGGCAGGTGCTCGTCCGGTGCGAGCGACAGGATCTCCACCACGGAAGGCTCGCCCGCTGCGACGGCCGCCTCGACCGCGAACACCGATTCGCCGTCGTAGGCCAGCGACTCGATCGCCACCGGTTCCGGGGCAAGCGACTCGATGGGCACGACCTCGGTCTCGGGCAGAGCCGTTGGCATGACCGGAGTCGCGGTTGGCGCCTCGGTCGGCACGGTGGCTGGTGCGTCGACCATCGTCTCGGCCGGGGAGAGGGCCGCGGCAAGCGCATCGAGCCGGGCACCGAGGCCGGCATCGAGGCCCGCATCGGCCACGTTCCGGAGCACACCACCGGCCGCGCGGAGAGATTCAGCGAAGGTACCGACGGCAGCGGCAGCGGTGCCGTCGGCAATCGTGCGGCAGGCAGCCCGGGCGTAGCGCGCGAGCGCAGGCGTCAGGGGATCGCGACCCGCGCTCATGGCCGAGCGGAACGGGGGAACCAGGGCGTAGAGACGCAGGTCCCGCGCGGTGGCGGAGGGTGCCTGCATCAGGCGGCTGGCGGCCTGGATGAGGTGCTCCCCGTGGCTCACCAGTTCGACCGTACCGAGCGGCGACGGTGCGGCGAACTGCGGCTGGGCCGATGATGGAGTCATCGCGTGGCGCAGGTCGCCATCCAGCAACGCCTCGATCGGGACGACATCGTCCTCGCTGGCAAACGCGCGGAGCAGTCGGTCCGTGAAGATCTGGGGTTCGGCGGCGGCAGGATCGGGGGCGCCGCGTTCGGCCACGTCCCGCGCGATACGCGTGAGGGCGGCGGCGGCGGAGTCCAGCAGGGCCGGGACGTCAGGCGGGGGCGCGAACAGGCGCGTGAGGTCTCCGACGGCAAACTCGACGCCGTCCAGCACCTCCGGCAGCGGGCTCAGTTCGCTGAGTTCGGCGAGTCCGCGGAGCGACTGCATCCGGCGGAGCACCGCATACAGGGGCTCACGCGCCTCGGGCGTGGATTCCAGGCTTCGGGCCGCGCGATCCAGCGCACTGGCCACCAGTGCCCCCTCGCGGGCCACGAAGGCCCGGATACCGGTCTGGGCCTGCTGCGGCGCGACCGGAGCCGGTCCGAGCCTCGGATCGCGGATCTCGCCGCCGGCCAGGGCCGCCAGTTCGCTGGCGACGCGACCGGCCCGGGCTTCATCGGCGGGGGTCCACTCCCGGGCGCGGCGCACGAGGTGCCGCACTTCCTCCACGGCGTGGCCGGCGCGCTCGCGGCTCGCCGGATCCATGGGGCGCTTGCCGTCACGCCACGCCCGGGCCAGCGCCTCGAATCCCGCCGCCGCCCGTGCGATGGCAGTCTGGTTGGCCATGAGCGCCGAACCGCGGAGCGCCCGCGCATAGCGCAGGAACTCCGCCGGGTCGCTGCCCTCCGGGCGGGAAATCTGGGTGTCGAGCCGGTCGAGACACTCGCCAGCCTCGAGCGCGAAGAAATCCGCGGAACCGAGCGGGGCGTTCATGCGGCCTCGATGTCGGGGTGGAACGGCACGGCCCTTACACTATGCAGGGGCTTCGGCACGGTCAACGGACCAGCGCGGCCATGTCGCGCACGGCGTCCTGCATGCCGACCAGCAGGGCGCGGCTCACCACGCTGTGACCGATGTTGAGCTCCTCGATCTCGGGGATGGCCGCCACCGGCGCCACGTTCTCGTAGGTGAGCCCGTGTCCGGCGTGCACGGCGAGGCCCAGGTCGCGCGCCATGCGGGCCGAGGTCTTCAGCTCATCCAGCGCCCCGGGGCCGGTCCGCCAGGTGTGGGCATAACGGCCGGTGTGGAGCTCCACCGCCGGCACGCCGAGCGCCATTGCCGCCCGGATCGCCTCGGGATCGGGATCGATGAAGAGGGAGACCCGGGTGCCCGCCTCACGAAGCTTCCCGACGGCATCGCGGAGGCGCTCCGACGGTGCGGCAAGGTCGAGGCCGCCCTCGGTTGTCACCTCTTCACGACGTTCGGGGACCAGGGTGGCCTGAAACGGCCGCAGCCGGCAGGCCAGCGCCACGATCTCCGGGCTGGCGGCGAGCTCCAGGTTGAGCACGGTGCGCACGGAGCTTGCAAGGCGCTCCACGTCCCGGTCCTGGATGTGGCGCCGGTCTTCCCGCAGGTGGGCGGTGATGCCGTCGGCGCCGCCGGCTTCCGCCAGCCGGGCGGCCGTGACCGGATCCGGCTCGTCGGTGCGCCGCGCCTCGCGCACCGTCGCCACATGGTCAATGTTGATGTAGAGTCGCATCGGCCCGGTTGTTTGCAGGTTTCGTCACCGGTTATCTTCGCACAGGAACTTTGCCCGGAGCATCGCGTGCCCCATTCCGCTTCCCGCATTCTCGCGACTGTCGCCCTCGGCCTGTCGCTCACGGCCGGCACCGCGGCGGCGCAATCTCCGTCGCCGCAGGCCGGGTCCGAGGCGGCGGTGCAGGGTTTTCTGCACGCCGTGGCCGACAGCAACCTCGAAAAGATGGCGCAACTCTGGGGTACGTCCAAGGGCGCCGCGGCCAAGACGCACGAGCCCTCCGACTACGACCGCCGCATCGTCGTGATGCAGGCCTACCTGCACGGCGCGGAATTCAAGATCCTGTCGAATACCGCGGACCAGGGGCGCAAGGACCGGCGCACCCTGCAGGTGGAGCTGACCCGCGACGGGTGCGACAAGATCGTGCCGTTCACGACGGTGCGCACCCGCTCCGGCAGCTGGATCGTGTCCGCGATCGAACTGGGTGAGCTGGGAAGTCCGGGCCGCCAGTGCGGCCCGAGCGATTCGACCAGCGCCCGGTAGGCGCCGGGAACCCCCGGGCGTTCATTCAGTCAGTAAGTTCGATCAGCACGCCGGCGGTGGATTTCGGGTGGATGAATGCGACTCGCCGCCCGCCGGCGCCGGGCCGGGGCGTCCGATCCACGAGCTGGTAGCCCCGGGCCCGGCATGCGGCGAGCGCGGCATCGAGGTCGGGCACCCGGTAGCAGATGTGGTGAATGCCGGGGCCGCGGCGCTCGAGGAAACGCGCAATGGGGCTGTCGGGCAGGAGGGGAGCGAGGAGTTCCACCTCTGATTCGCCGAACGGGAACGAGAGAATGGCCGCGCCGTCGGATTCCTCGGGCGGATGGGGTTCGAGTCCCAGGATCTCGCGGTAGAAGCGGGCGGCGGCGTCAAGATCGGGCACGGCGATGCCCACATGAGCGATACGAGGCGCGGACGTCACGAGGCGTCTCCCGAAGAGTGGAACATGGAGCCGGGAGTACAGTCGCGGCTCCTTCATTTATCACCGGACTGGAGAATAACCTGATGAGCGCCACGAATACCCTGATTGCCCCGGTCACGGATGAGACCTTTGCCGCCGAGGTGGAGCAGTCGCAGGGCCTCGTGCTGGTCGACTTCTGGGCGACCTGGTGCGGCCCATGCAAGGCGATTGCCCCGGTGCTGGACCAGCTGGCCAATGCCTATGCCGGCAAGCTGCGGGTCGCCAAGCTGGACGTGGACGCGAACCAGGGCGTGACCCAGCGCTTCAACGTGCGCTCCATTCCGAGCATCCTCTTCTTCCGTGATGGCCGCCACGTGGACACGGTGGTCGGCGCCGTGCCGAAGGCCACCCTCGAGGAGCGGATCAAGAAGCATCTGGGGTGAGCGCCTCGCTGTACGTCGTCGCGACGCCGCTGGGCAATCTCGGGGACCTCACCGCGCGCGCGGCCGAGGTCCTCCGGCTTGTTGGCGTGGTGGCTGCCGAGGACACCCGTCGTACCAGCCGTCTTCTGTCCCACCTGGGCGCCTCGCCTCGCCTCCTCTCCTTCCATGCGCATTCACCGGATCGGCGGATCGGGACACTGCTCGAAATCCTGCGCGAAGGCCGCGACGTGGCACTCGTCTCCGATGCCGGCACCCCGCTGATCAGCGATCCGGGGACAGACCTCGTGGATGCCGTGCGCCAGGCCGGCTTTCGCATCGTCCCCATTCCGGGACCGTCCGCCGTGATCACGGCCCTGTCCGCCGCCGGGCTGGGTGGCGACCGCTACCTGTTCCTGGGCTTCGTGCCGCGGAAGGGTGGTGAACGCCGCCGGCTGCTGGAGCGGGCGGCCGCCGAGCCGTGGCCGGTGGTGTTTTTCGAGGCGCCCGGCCGCCTCGCCGCGCTGCTCGGAGACCTGATGGCGCTGACCGGGCCGGCGCGGCGTGCCACGGTGGCGCGGGAGCTGACGAAAATCCACGAGGAGATCCGTACGGACTCCCTGGAGACCCTTGTGGCGGACTACGCATCCCGTGAAGTGCTGGGCGAAGTGACCGTTGTCCTTGCCGGCGCCGATCCGGGGGCACCGGCAGAGACGGGGCCGCCGGCAGAGGCGGGCGATCTCGCCCGCGAACTGCTCCGGGCCGGCGGGACGCGCAAGGACGTGGCCGCCCAGCTGACCGAGCGCCTGGGGCTCCCCCGCAACGATGCCTATCGCCTGGTGAACGAGCTGGATCTCACGTCGGAGTAGTCATGCTCCACCTGCGGGGCATTCTCCTGTTGGTTGCACTCGGCGGCTCGGCGACACGCGTGGCGGCGCAGGAGGCGGAGGCGCCGCTCACCATCGGACGGCTGCACTACGACGGCGGTGGGGACTGGTATGCCAATCCGTCGAGCCTTCCCAACCTCCTCACGGCCATCCGGACGCGTACCGCCCTCCGTGCGGCGGTCACCGAAAAAGTGGTGACGCTCGATTCCGATGACCTGTGGAACGTTCCCTACATCTACATGACGGGCCACGGGAACGTCCATTTCAGCGACGCCGACCTGGAAACCCTGCGGCGCTACCTGCGTGCCGGCGGCTTCCTGCACGCCGACGACAACTACGGGATGGACGCCTCGATCCGCCGGGAGCTCAACCGCCTCTTTCCGGGCCATCCGCTCGAGGAAGTGCCGCTCAGCCATCCGATCTATCACCTGATCTACGACTTCCCCAAGGGGATTCCCAAGATCCACGAGCACGATGGCCTGCCGGCGCAGGGGTTCGGGATCTTTCTCGACGGGCGTCTCGCGGTCTACTACTCCTATCAGAGCGATCTGGGCGATGGGTGGGAAGATCCCGAGGTCCATCACGACCCGCCGGAGAAGCGGGAAGCGGCGCTGCGCATGGGGGTCAACCTGTTCGCCTACGCGGTAGGATACGGCGGATGAGCAGCGCCACGCGCGACGCCCTCCAGCATGTCGGCCGGCCGCTTGCCCTGCGAGGCCGCACCGGCTGGATGCTGCTGGCGGCGGGCGGCTCGCTGCTGGTCCTGGGCGTCGTTGCCTGGCTGCTTCGGGCCGAACTGGCGCGGGCACCGCTCTGGGTGCCGCTGGCCTGGCTCGGAGTGATCGCGCTGCTGGGCGCCGGGCTGGCCATCATCTCGCGCGACGGCGCAACGTTCACGCCGGTGGCCCTGGCCAGGCGACTCGAATCGAGTGGCGCATGGCGGCCGGGTGCATTGCGCGGGCTGCTTGAGCCCCCGGTCCGGGGTGCGAGTGATCAGCTGCGAGCGCACGCCGACCGTGCCGGCGCCGACGCGGTGGCTCGCGACGCGGACGCGGCGGTCGCGCCGCTGGCCGCGCGGATCAGGCGACGGGTGCTGCGAGGCGCCGGTGCCGTGGTGGCCGGGCTGCTGCTGCTCGGCTCCGCCCGGCCCTGGAATGGTGCCCCGTCCCGCCTCTGGCATCCGGCCCGGGCCGTCATCGAGGCGGCGCAGCCGGTGCGGATCACGGCAGTGCGGTCCGCGGTGGATCGCGGGGCGCGCGCCGAGCTGCGAGTGGAGGCGCCGGGGCGCGCCCGCGCGGTGCTGTTCACGCGTGCGCCGGGCGACACCTGGAGCGCGCATACCCTCGCGCTGGATGCGGACGGGCGGGCGGCCTGGACCTCGCCGCCGCTCACGGCGGATCTCTTCGCCCATGCGCGGGCGTCCGGCCGCGGCTCCGACACCGTTGAGGTGACGGTGCGCCTGCCCGCATTTCTCGGGGCACTCACGGTCACGGCGCATTACCCGCGCTACCTCGGCCTCGAGGATGAGCCGTTGCCGGTGTCGGGTGACACGGTGCTGCTTCCTGCGGGCACGCGTGTCGTCACGGCCGGGGAAGCCACCACTCCGCTCGGGAGTGCGCGCTGGATCATGGGAGCGGCCACGGACACGCTGGAGACCCGCGGCTCTTCCTTTCGGGGAACGTTCACTCCGGTTCAGAGTGGGGACTATCGGCTCGAAGTGCTGAGCAGTGCCGGTGCATCGATCGGTGGTGAAGCCGTGCATCTTCCCATCCGGTTGCTGGCGGACAGCGCGCCGGAGGTGCGGGTTCCGGTGCCGGGTGCGGACACCGTCGCCCCGTTGTCCCTGCGGCTGCCCCTGGTGATCGATGCGCACGATGACCACGCGGTGAGCTCGGTCACGGTCGAGATGCGGAAGGGGCGGGACAGCTTCCGGAGCGACTCGGTGCCACTCGGCGGCGGCGGCTCCGACCGGGTGATCCTTTCCTACGATCTCGACCTGGTGGCGCTAGGCGCCCAGCCGGGTGATACGGTGCGGTATCGGATCCTTGCCCGGGACAACGCGCCGGCGGCGCATGTGGGCCGCTCACCCGAGTATCTGGTCCGGGTGCCGTCGGCGGAGGAGTTGCGCGCGGCGCAGCGCATGGCGACGGCCGCCGCGGCGAGCAGCCTCGATTCCCTGGTGCAGCGGACGGAGCAGGTCTCGCGGCAGACGGAAGACCTCTCGCGCGAGCGGGCGCGCGCCAGCGCCGGCCGTGAGGGCACCGACCCGCCGCTCAGTTTCGAGCAGGCAAAGCGGGCTGAAGCGGCGGCCGACGCCACCAGCGAGCTGGTGCGGCAGGCCGAGGAGCTGAAGGGCCAACTGGACGCGCTCCGCCAGGCCGCGGTGCAGGCGGGCCTCGACGATCCGGCCTTCCAGAAGCAGCTGGCGGACGTGGCGCAGGAGCTGGCCAGGGCGCTCACACCCGAGCTTCGTGCGAAACTGGCCGAATTGCAGAAGGCGCTTCAGCAGCTCGATGCGGAGCAGGCGCAGCGCGCGCTGCAGAACCTGAGTGAGGCCCAGAAGCAGCTGAAGAATGCCCTCGAGCGATCTCGCGAGCTGTTCCGCCGCGCGGCCGAGGAGGGCGAGCTGGCGTCGCTGTCGGCCGAGGCGCGGGACCTGGCCAAGGCGCAGAATGACTGGAATGCGAAGGCGGCCTCGGCGGACAGCGCGCGCGCCGCGGCCGACCAGCAGCAGCTGGCGCAGCGCGCCGACTCGCTGAGTGCACAGCTCAAGGCCGCCGCCGGCCGCATGGATTCGTCCGCGGCGCAGCAGGCACTGCAGCAGGCGGCTCGGCAGGCCGGGCAGGCGGGGCAGGAGATGCAGCAGGCCGGCCAGCAGATGCGGGCCGGGAATCGTGGAGGTGCGCAGCAGCATGGCCGGAACGCGGAAAACATGCTGACGCCGCTCGCGCCACAGATGGACCAGGCCCGCAAGTCCATCCAGGACGACTGGCGCGAGGAAGTGATGCGGGCGCTTGACCAGTCGCTGGCCGAGACCAGCCGGCTGGCTCGCCAAGAGCTTGCGCTGTCGCGCCAGCTCGATGCCGGTGCGCCAGCCGACGCCGCCCGGAAGGAACAGGCGGGCATCGAGGACGGCCTGGAGAAGGTGGCCGAACGGATTCGTGACGTGTCGGGCAAGAACGCGCTGGTGTCCCAGCAGATCGGCATTGCGCTGGAGGCCGCGCGCCAGCAGATGGCGAGCGCACGGGAGGCGCTGGCCTCCGCGACGCCCAATCTCCCCGCCGGTGCGGACCGGACTGGTACGGCGGTAGATGCGCTCAATACCGCGGCCTACATGATGGTCCGGTCGCGGAACGATGTGGCCGGCTCGGCGTCCGGCTCCGGACTGGCGGAAGCGATGGAGCGGATGAGCCAGCTGGCGGGGCAGCAGGGACAGGTGGGCCAGCAGCTGAGTGCGCTCATCCCGATGATGGGCCAGGGCCAGGCTGGCATGCAGCAGCAACTTTCCCAGCTCGCGGCGGCCCAGCGGGCCATCGCCGAGCAGCTCGAGCGGATGCAGGCCCAGGGCAACATGCCGGGCGCGGGAGAACTGGCGCAGGACGCGAAGGATCAGGCACGGCGCATCGAGGCGGGCCGGCTCGATCGCCAGACGACAGAGCGGCAGGAACAGCTGTTCCGGCGCATGCTGGATGCCGGCCGCACGCTCCAGGGCCGGGAACCGGACGAGAACAAGGAGCGGCAGAGCACGACCGCCAGGGACGGCAACGTGCACCTGCCTCCGGCCTTGCGGGAGCAGCTGGAGCGCGCAGGCGCCGCGGCACGGCTGCCGGGGTGGGAGGAATTGCAGCGGCTCTCGCCCGAGGATCGGCGGCTCGTGGTGGATTACTTCCGGCGCCTGGCGGAGGAGCCGGCCCGGTGATGCGATGGCAGGCGTGGATGCTGGCGGTGACGCTCGTGGCGCCGGGGTCCCTGCTGGCACAGAGGGCGGCGCAGGACTCGCTGGCGAATGCGCTCGAGCTGGAGCGCACCGGGCAGCTGGCGGCCGCGGCGAAGGCGTTTCGCGCCATCCTCGCCGCCGATCCGGCGGAACCATCCGCCCTGCTGGGCCTGGAACGGGTGACGGGACAGGGTGACAGTGCCGCGACGATTCTTCCATTCGCGGCACGAGCGGCCGAGGTGGCACCGGGCGGCGTCTCATACGGTGTACTGGTCCGGGCATACGTTGCCGGGGGGAATGGGGACAGCGCGCGCGCCGTCGTCGGACGCTGGGCGGCGAGCGCCGGCGGCGACGCCCAGCCGTGGCGGGAGTGGGTGCAGGCGGAGCTCCGGGCGCGGGATCGCAGCGCGGCCCGCGGCGTGGTGGACCTGGCGCGGGCACAGCTCAAGGATCCCGATGCACTCGCCTACGAGATGGCGCAGATCCGCATCGGCGAAGGGAACTGGAGCGAGGCCGCGCGCGAGTGGGTCGGGGCGATCTCCGCGTTTCCCGGCTATCAGGTGGCTGCGGGGGCGGCGCTTGCCCGTGCGCCGGAGGACCAGCGCGCGGGCATCCTGCACGCGCTGGAAGCGGCGCCGGGGCTGGATGCGCAACTGCTACGCGCCGTACTTGCGGCCCGCTGGGGCAATCCCGCGGATGCCATTACGCAGCTGGTGGCGGCGCTGCCGGAGCGCAGTCCCCGGGCGGTGCAGGCCCTCGGCACGTTCGCGGACCAGTTGCGCCCATCGGGGGATCGCGCGGTGTCGCATGCCCGGGGCGTGGCCTTCGAGGCGATCGCGCAGCGCACCGTGGGGGTCGCGGCCTCGCGCGCCCGCCTGAATGCCGCGCGTGCGTATCAGGACGCGGGAGACAATGCCGCGGCGGAGCGCGTGCTCGCGGTGGTGACGCAGGACGAGGGAGCGACCGCTTCGACCCCGGCGGCGGGCGTCACTCTCGTCGGCGTGCTGGTGGACGCCGGCAAGATGGAGGAAGCGGAACAGAAGTTCTCCGAAGTCGGGCCGGCACTCACTGCCGAAGACCGGGACGAGCTGCGCCGCCAGCTGGCATGGGGGTGGGTGCGCGCCGGACAGCTGGATCACGCGCTGGAACGGCTTACGGGTGACAGCACGGTGGACGGTCTCGCCCTGCGGGGGCAGATCGCCATCTTCCGGGGCGACCTCAAGAACGGCGCCGAGCTGCTGCGGCGCGCCGGTCCCTATGCCGGGAGCCGTGAAGCGGTGACCGACCGGATTGCGCTCCTCTCGTTGCTGCAGCCCATCCAGGACGACAGCCTCCCGGCCCTCGGCGCTGCGCTGCTTACCCTGGCGCGCGGCGATAGCGCCACGGCGACCGGACAACTCGAGGCCGTGGCGGACCGGCTGCCCCCGGCCGATGGGGGCGCAGCGGTGCGACTCCTCGCCGGTCAGCTGGCACGGCGAACTGGTGATGCGGCAAAAGCCGAAGTGCTTCTTCGGGCGGCGGATGACAGTGCGGCGCCCGCGGTCGCCGCGGCGGCGGAGCTGGAACTTGCCCGGCTCATGCAGGCCACCCATCGCCAGGGTCAGGCCATTCATCAGCTCGAACATCTTATCCTTACCTATCCGGGAAGTGCGGTCGTGCCGGAGGCCCGGCGGGCGCTGGACGAAGCGAAGGGAGCGGTACCGGCACCATGATCAGGCGGCGGGAGTTCGTGGGCATGGCGGCGGCATCGCTGGCGACGGCGGCGTGGCCCGGGTTGCCGGTGCACCGCCTGATCGTGGCGCCCTATCTGTTCATCCCGATGGACGACGCCCAGTCGGAACATCTCAAGGCCTACGGGGTGGCGTACCGGGCACTGCAGCGCGGTGAACGGGTGGAGTGGCTGATCAACTATCGCGGTGGCGCCTTCCTGTTGCCGGGCAGCGCCGCCGCCGCCCGCGACGCGGCGCTGTCGGGCGTGACGGCCCAGCCGGTGGATGACGGTACCGTCACGGCGGCGAAGGCGGAGATCGCGCAGGGCAACATGGACGCGGTGCCGCTCGAGAAGGCCCCCCGGGTGGCGGTCTATGCACCGCCCACGGCTGCGCCATGGGACGACGCGGTCACCATGGCACTCAACTATGCCGGCGTGAAGTTCGACAAGATCTGGGACGCGGAAGTGCAGGGCGGGCGGCTGGCGGACTTCGACTGGCTGCACCTGCACCATGAGGACTTCACGGGGCAGTACTCGAAATTCGTGCTGAATTACGCCGGCGCGCCCTGGCTCACCGACATGATCAGCCAGAACCAGGCCATGGCGCGATCCCTCGGCTTTGCCAATGTGCCGGCCGACAAGCGAGCCATCGCCCAGCGGATCGCGGGCTTCGTCGAGCGGGGCGGCTTCCTGTTCGCGATGTGCACCGCGACCGAGACGCTCGACCTGGCGCTTGCCAGCGACGGCGTGGACATCGCGGCGGCCTACGCCGACGGGACCCCGATGGATCCGGCGGCATCGCAGAAGATGCACTGGGACCAGGCCCTCGCCTTCGAGAATGCCAGGCTGGAGCAGAGCCCCACCATCGCGGTCTTCTCCGACATTGACGGGCACCAGGTGAATTCGCCGGACCGGCGGCAGCCGCTCGGATCGTTCACGCTCTTCAACTTCAGCGCCAAGATCGACCCGGTTGCCAGCATGCTGGTGCAGAATCATCGGCAGGTGATCCCGGACTTCTACGGCCTCACCACCTCCTTCACCCGCCGGACCCTCAAGCCGAGCGTCACCGTGCTGGCCGATGAGCCGGGTGCGCCCTGGGTCAAGTACATTCATGGCGAGCGCGGCCAGGGTACGTGGACCTTCTATGGCGGACACGACCCGGAAGACCCGCAGCACCAGATCGGGGACGCGCCGACCGACCTGTCGGTGCATCCGCATTCCCCGGGCTATCGCCTCATCCTGAACAACGTCCTCTTTCCGGCGGCCAAGAAGAAGGAACTGAAGACCTGACCGACCGCATCGCCCCAGGTGTTCGCGCCTACCTTGCCGCGGAGATCGCGGCAGCCGGCGGGCGCGAGGTGTCGTTCGTGGCGGAGGTGGGCCCGGATGGCGTGCTGTCGGCTGCCCGTACGGTGGCGCGCGGCACGGTGGACGCCGTGCTCGCACTCCCGGGCGTGGCGCGCCGTGGGGAGATGCTGCTGCACAACCATCCCAGCGGGGTGCTGGACCCGTCGGGAGCCGATCTCCATGTGGCGGCCCGGCTGCACGACGGGGGCGTCGGCTTCGGCATTCTCTCGAACGACGCGCGGGACCTGTACGTCGTGGTGGAGGTTCCCCGTGGGCGCGACGTCACCCGGATCGACCCGTTCGACATCGTGGCGGCGCTGGGCGAGCGGGGCGGGGTGGCTCATGTGCTTGGGCAGTACGAGGACCGGCCGAGCCAGCGGGACATGGCGGCGTACATCGCGGACGGCTTCAACGACGGCGGCGTCCAGCTGCTGGAGGCGGGCACCGGCGTCGGGAAGTCGTTTGCGTACCTGGTGCCGGCACTGGCCTGGGCGCGGGCCAATGGCGAGCGCACGGTGGTGAGCACCAACACGATCAACCTGCAGGAGCAGCTGGTCGGCAAGGATCTGCCACTGCTCCGGCGGGCGCTCGGCACGCCGGAGCACGAACCCACGTTCGCGCTGCTCAAGGGATGGCAGAATTATCTCTGCCTCTCCCGCCTGGCGGCCGCTGACGCGGCGCAGCGGACGCTGCTGGAACAGGAGCGGGTGGCGGAGCTGCACGAACTCTCCGCCTGGGCGGCGCGCACGGCGGATGGGACCCGGAGCGACCTCCCGGACCCGCCGTCGCCCGAGGTATGGGAGGAGGTGTGCGCGGAGGCGGACCTCTGCACCCGGATGAAGTGCCCGCACTACGATCGCTGTTTCCTGTTCAAGGCGCGCCGGCGGGCCGCCGATGCCGATGTCGTGATCGTGAATCACCATCTGCTCGCGGCGGACCTGGCGGTGCGCCAGGCATCGGACAACTGGCAGGAGGCGGCGGTGCTGCCGCCCTACCAGCGACTGATCCTCGACGAGGCGCATCATCTGGAGGACGTGGCCGCGCGGCACCTGGGCATCCAGGTGACGAGCCGCGGGGTGCGGCGGCTGCTGGCGCGGTTCGAGCGCAACGGGCGGGGCCTGCTGCCCACGCTGGTGCGGGAACTGGTGGCTCGCGATGACCTGCTGAGCCGCGCCAGTCACGACCTGGTGCTGCAGCGGCTCCTGCCCGCCGTGGCGGATGCGCGCCGGGCCGCGGACCAGCTGTTCCTCCGGCTGCATGGCCGCCTCGAGAGCGTGCCGGGAGGGCAGCTGCGGCTCGACGAGGGGTTTGCGGAGGATGAGGTCTGGAGCGCCGGCCTCGCGCGCGAGCTGGATGCCGTGATTCTCGCGTTCCGGACCCTGCGCGAGCTGGTGGAAACGGTGGCGGATCGCCTGGAGCAGGGAGCGGAATCGGAGCGGCGCGACCAGCTGCTGCGCGAAATGCGCGCGGTGATCCGGCGGCTCGACACCGCGACCGACGGGCTCAACCGCGCCCTGAGGCCGGTTCCCGGCGGCACCGCGACGGTGCGGTGGATGGAGCGGACCGGGCGGAAGCACCAGGACGTGGTGCTCTCGTCGGTCCCGCTGGACCTGGCGCCGATCCTCCGGGAACTCGTGTTCGATCGGGTCGAGACGGTGGTGCTCACCAGCGCCACCCTGGCTGCCTCCGGCGAGTTCGACTTCCTCCAGTCGCGCCTCGGACTCGAGGGGGAGGAGAGCCGGGTGACGGTGAAGGCCACGTTCGCGTCGCCGTTCGACTTCGGGTCGCAGTGCCTCTTCGGGATCCCGACCGACATCGCCGATCCGCGCGAGAACGAGGGCGGGCATGATGCCGCCATTGCGCGCGCGGTGCATGAGCTGGGCTACGCCTCCGATGGCGGGATGTTCGTGCTGTTCACCAGCCACGCCGCGCTGCGGCGGGCGGCGGAACGGCTGCGCGACGAGCTGGACGGCCGCTGGCCGCTCCTGGTGCAGGGGGAAGGGCAGCGGGATCAACTGCTCCGCCGGTTTCGCGAATCGGGGCAGGCCATCCTGCTCGGCACCGACTCCTTCTGGGAAGGGGTGGACGTGCCGGGACGGGCGCTCCGCGCGCTGGTGCTGACAAAGCTACCTTTCAAGGTTCCAAGCGAGCCGATCACCGCGGCCCGGGTGGAGCGGCTGGAGGAGCAGGGACATAACGGATTCATGGAATACCTGCTTCCGCACGCGGCGCTCAAGCTCAAGCAGGGCTTCGGCCGCCTGATCCGGAGCCGGCAGGACGCGGGCGTGGTGGTCCTGCTCGACAACCGCGTCACCACCAAGCGCTACGGTGAATACGTCCTGGGCGGCCTTCCGCCGGCGGACCGGGTCATCGGCCCGTGGCGGGAGGTCCTGGCGCGGTGCGAGGATTTCTTCGCCCGGTTCGGCATCGGGACGAGTGCCTAGAGGCCGGCAGTCGACTGTCGACCAATGAGGAGTTCACGAATGATTCGCAACAGCACCCGTATTGACCGCCTTCCCGGCTATCCGCTGGCGGAGATTCCGACCATCAAGCGCCGCCTGATTGCGGAGGGCGTGGATGTCATTGACATGGGAGCGGGCGATTCCGACTACCCGCCGCCCCGGCCGGTGATCGAGGCGCTGACCGAGGCGCTCACCGAGCTGCGCTACCACAAGTACGGATTCCAGCAGGGGCTGCCCGAGTTCCGCCAGGCGTGCAGCGATTTCGTGAAGGCGCGTTTTGGCCAGTCGTTCGATCCGGCGACGGAGATCCTGCCGCTCATCGGATCGAAGGAAGGCCTCACCCACATGCCCTTCGGGGTCTGCAACCCCGGGGACGTGGTGCTGGTGCCCGAGCCGGGCTATCAGGCCTACATCGGCGGTGCCCTGCTCTCCGCCTGCGAGCCGCAGATCTGCGGGCTCCGGCCCGAGACCGACTTTCTGCTCGACTGGGATGCGATTCCCGCCGGTGTGCTCGCGCGTACCCGTCTGGCCTATCTCAACTATCCCAACAATCCGACGGCGGCGGTGGCGCCCCTCGAGTATCTCGAGAAGTCGGTCGCCATCTGCCGGAAGCACGGCATCCTGCTGGCGTACGACAATGCCTATGCCGACATCACCTTCGACGGCTATCGTGCGCCCAGCATCTTCGAGATTCCGGGCGCGCGCGAGGTGGCGGTCGAGTTCCTCTCGCTTTCCAAGAGCTATTCCATGACCGGCTGGCGCATCGGTTTCGCGGTGGGTGCCAGGCCGCTCATCTACGCGCTCAACCGGGTGAAGAGCTACGTCGACACGGGGCCGTTCCTGGCCATCCAGAAGGCGGGCTGCGTGGCGCTCGCGCGGAGCGAGGAGTTCGTGGCGCCGATCCGGGCCGAGCTCACCCGGCGCCGTGACGCCGGCGTGGCGGCGCTCCGGGAAGCGGGCTTTGCCATCGAGAGCCCCAAGGCGGCGATGTACCTCTGGGTGCCGCTGCCAGAGGGAGTGCCGTCCGCCGCGTTCGCCCGGAAGGCCATGCTCGATGCCGGCGCCATCGTGCTGCCGGGGTCGGGCTTCGGCCCCGCCGGCGAGGGCTTCTTCCGGATCGCCCTCACGGTGAGTCCCGAGCGGCTGGTGCAGGGAATCGGGCGGCTCGGACAAGTGCTCGCCGGCACGGCGTGGGCGGAGCTTGCGCCCAGCACCTGAACTCCTGCTGCCGCACCGGCGGCGCGTGCCGTGGGCCGTGCTCGCGGCGAGCATCGCCGTGCACGGCGCGGTGCTCGTCTGGCTCATGCGCCTGGCATACGTGCCAGCGCTGCTGGTGAGTTCCGGTACGGTGCGCGCCGCGGAGCTGCTGCCGGTGCCCTCGGTGCGCCTCGCCCCCGCTTTTCCCGCTTTCGCGGGAATGACGGCGGGGGTGACAGGCGCGGCGGCGCGGCGGCGCGGCGGCCTGACGCCCCGACTGCCCGGCGTGCCGGCGGCACCAGTGCAGACGCCGCCTGCGGGCGACTCGGGTTCGGGCGTGGTGGCGCGACGTGTCGGTGGCTCGGTACCGATAGCGGCAGGTTTCGCACGGATCGGACCGGCGGAGGCCAGCGGAAAGCTCTGGGTGGCACCGCTTCCCGACACGCCGCGCGAACTGGCGGCCCGGGTGGCGCGGACCCATGCCGAGCTCGCCGACAGCGCGGTGAAGGCGATCATCCAGGCGTTTCTGGATTCGCTGGCGATGGATCCCGCGGCCCGTGCGGCGCGGCCGCCCGACTGGACCACGACGATCGCCGGGTCGAAGTTCGGGCTGGATTCGAAGTGGATCTATCTGGCGGGGCTCAAGATTCCGACGGCGGTCTTGGCCCTGCTGCCGCTGCCGCACGGGAACGACCAGAAGGCGTTCGACCGCTCCGATCTTCTCTACCGGGACCTTCGCGCGGCGGCGCAGCGCTCGGAGAACATGGCCGAGTTCAAGCAGGCGATCAGGGAAATCAGGGAACGGAAAGAGGCAGAGCGCGAGTTCGAGAAGAATCAGCGTACGCCGCCGCCCGACATCACTCCGGAGGACCCACCCAAGTGAAGCTGCTGGACCTGGAAGAAACCGTGGTCGTCGTCACCGGCTCCACCAGCACGGCGATGGAGCGGGATCGCCCGCTCGCGCTCTGGCTGCGGGACGAGATTGACCGGCGGGGCGAAGGCCACACCTACCGGCGGGCGGTGGTCACTGACGACGAGGCCTACTTCCGGAGCGACGCGCTGCAGCGCCAGCCGACCATCGCCATCGGCGGGCCGGGCGTGAACGCGGTAACCCAGCATTTCTATCCCATGCTGGCCACGGTCTACGCCGAAGAGGAGCGGGTCTGGGTGCAGGCCAGCTTCGAGACGGAGCAGAAGCGGGCCGGCCTGTGGGGAGTGGATTCAGCCGCGACGTCGGCGGCGGTGGATGCCTTCGTGGTGCATGGCCACCTGGATGAGCTGCTCCGGAAGATCTGGCAGTTCAGGACCGGGGTGCCGGTGTGAGTCAATGGTCGGCCGGCGACAGCCCATCGGGTATGTCACCCCGAGCGTAGCGAGGGGGCCGAAACTGCGGCTGGGCTCAGGCCTCTTCGGCCGCTTTGCGGCCTCAGAGTGACATATCTCCGTTGGTTCGCGACCATCGTCCCTACAGGTTCTTGAATAAATTGGCCAGCGCCCGGTCCACCAGCTCCGCCGTCTCTCCCTGAATCACCTTCCGCAGCACGTCGGCCGCCTCCTCGGCGAGGCTGCCGGGATGCTGCCGGTCGTGCGCGTAGCGGACGATGTTGCCCAGCGGCAGCGTGGCCACCGTGGGGTCAGTCTGCTGCTGCTCGTCGGTGATCGCGGCCTCGTAGGCCGAACTCGGCACGCTCGACGCCCAGGGCTCCTCGGGCTCGTCGCCGTCCTCGTCATCCTGAAGCTCCTCCGGCACCGGCACCACCGCAAAGAGCTGGCACTGGAGCCCCGGCGGGGCCTCCCGGGCGAGGAGAACCACCTGCACCGGCTCCCCCAGGAGCCGGTATTCCTGGATCTGCTGCCACGCCTCCGGCGGCATGACGCAGCGGGAAATCAGGCGATCGCCCCGGTACGTACCCATGCACACCATGCCTTCCGGCGTGCGCTCGTCTTCCAGCAGCTCGGCGCGCAGCTCCACGGGGCCCTGCGTCGCAGCCAGCGCCACCGGGGTCGGATCCTGTTCGGGCGTGTCGTTCATGCCGAAGGTTAGTGTGGTGCGCGGGTCGGCGGGAGGACTGCTCCGGCATCGGTGATGATGGCCGCGGCGGATCCGAAGTCTTCCTGAGAAAGCCGGCGTACCAGCGGGATCGCCTGACGCTTCGGATCGGGTGCCGGCCCCATGCGCGGGCGCTGGATCATCGGAACCAGCGTGCCGCCGAGATACCGGCCGTCGCCACCGAACTCGAGGTGCAGCACCGCGGTGATGCCCAGCGGCCCCTGGAGGCTGAATCCGCGATAGGTGGCGAAGTTCCCGAGCGAGTAGGCGACCGGCTTGCCGCGATAGAACTCGATGCCGCGGAGCACGTGCGGGCCGTGGCCGATGACGGCGTCGGCGCCGGCGTCAATCATGAGGTGTGCCCACGTCCGGAGCTCGCCCCGCGGTTCGGTCGCCAGGGACTCGGGGACCATCCCCACGTGCTGCGCATTCACCCCCTCGGCACCGCCATGGAAGGTGACAATGACGACATTCGCCACCTGCCGCACCGAATCCACGATGGCGCGACTCGCGGCCGAGTCCAGCAGGTTATACGAGAAGGGGTAGGTGCTGAATCCCACCAGTGCGACCACCGACAGACTATCGCCGCGGCGGATGCTGTCGAGCGCGATGGAGCCGAGGGGGCCGTAGTGCCGGAGCGCCAGGGAATCGAGCGTGACGGCGGTGGAGGCGCGGCCGGCATCGCCGAGATCGCCGGAGTGGTTGTTGGCCAGGTTGAGGTGCGTGAAGCCGGCGTCCTTGAGGCGCCTGGCAAGCCACGTGGGTGTCCGGAACGCGTAGCAGTTGGGCTTGACCCTTTCCCGGCCGCGCCGTCGCTCGATGCACTTTTCGGATGTGCCGGTGTCGGCCAGCACTCCTTCGAGGTTGCCGACGACGAGGTCTCCCTTGAGCGTGCTTGCGGCGGCCCGGAGCAGGGCTCGCCCGCTGTCGGGCGGCAGTCCGTCAGGCAGCGTCGCCGTGCCGAGGTTGATGTCGCCGGTGAAGGCGGCGGCGATGCTGGAAAGGCGGGGTGGGGGAGCGGGAGCCGCGGGTGCCGGCACCGGCTGGGGCGGTGGAGCCACCTCCGGCTGTGCCGGTCCTGGTACGGGTGATGGCGCCACCGGAGCCGGCCGCGCGCATGCGGCGGCCAGCAGGAGAATCCCGGGAGGCAGCCAGCGTCTCACCC
>DASTBA010000157.1:0-32017 GCA_035712285.1 Gemmatimonadales bacterium
GTATGCCGCTGGGTGTGTTCCGCCACGTGGAAGAGCAAACCGCGCACGTTCGAGGGCAGCTGCTTCCGCCCGACACCGCGGGGCATGTCGAGTTCGTCCGCCCTCGTGTGCTTCAGCACGTCCAGCGCACGGTCAATCGCAGCCACGATCCCGGCCAGGAGTTCCGGCCCTGTGCGGCCCAGTGCAGCAGGGTTCTTTTCCGCATCGAGTGCCGCATACTGCGCGTCGCTCAGCGGCCGCCCCGCCGCGTACGTGAGCAGCCGGTCTACGCTGCCCGCCGCGTGCAACAAGTGATATCCAATGGATGCGGCACCGCCCGGCCGCTCCCAGATGAGTGGTTCCGGCAACGGTGACACGACGCGCTGCAGGTCGGCACGGGCGTCGAGCAGCTGGTGCGCGGCCGGCTGCAGGTCGGGGATGATGCCAGGGACAGGGCCTTCGAGCCAGGGGATGGTCATGAGGGGTCGTGGGTCGTGGGTCGTGGGTTACCGAAAGTAAGTCTCGCGTCTCGCGTCTCGCGTCTACAATAGCTCCGGCGGTCTGGGCTTGCCCGTGCCCGGTCCCCAGTCGGCACCGGGTGCGTCGTCATCCGGTTTCACGCTCGAATCCCAGCCGCGGACTTCGCGTTCGGCGGCCTCGAGCTCCTGCCAGTCGATGTCTGCGCGCGGTGAGGGTGCACGATGCCGCGTCCGCTCGCCCCGGCGGAGGAACCACGCGAGCACCACCAGCGCGCCGAGCGCCGCCCAGAGCCAGGTCACGCGAGCTGCTCCACGCCGGTCGCCGTCACCCGGTGCGACACGAGCGGCAGCAATTCGTCCGCTGTGCCAAGGGAGATGGCCTGGGTGAGCGCCTGCGCCGCGCCCTGGGCCGCGTCGTCCGTGCGCGCATGAATCTCGGCCAGCGGCTGGCCCCGGACTACCTGATCGCCTGGCTGCGCGAGGAACACGAAGCCGACCGCCGGATCCACCGTGTCCTCCACCCGCGCGCGGCCACCACCCAGCGCCACGATGGCCCGCCCGACCTGCCGGGGCTCGATGCGCGTGACGGCACCGTCAGCCGGTGCCCGGAACGTCACGCGCACGGGGGCCTGCGGGAGCAGCCCGGGATTCTCCACCTGGCGCCGGTCGCCCCCCTGCGCCTCGACGATCTCCGCCAGGCGCCGGAGCGCGGCGCCGGAGGTGACGGTCTCCTCGAGGGTGCGCCGCGCCGCTGCCCGATCCGGCGCGAGACCGGCGGTCAGCAGCATCTCGGTGCCCAGGGCATAGGTGACCTCCATGAGATCCCGCGGCCCCTCGCCCCGCAGTCCCTCGACCGACTCGCGCACTTCGAGCGCGTTGCCCGCCGCACGGCCGAGCGGCCGGTCCATCGCGGTGAGCAGCGCCACCACCCGGCACCCGCGTGATTCTCCGATCCCCACCATGGTGCGCGCCAGCGTCAGCGCGTCATCCAGCGCAGGCAGGAAGGCGCCGCTGCCGGTCTTCACATCCAGCACCAGGCCATTCAGCCCCTCCGCCAGCTTCTTGGACATGATGCTCGCGGAAATGAGCGGGATGGACTCGACGGTGCCGGTCACGTCCCGGAGGGCATAGAGGCGCTTGTCCGCCGGCGCGATCTCCGGCGTCTGGCCGATCAGCGCGCAGCCGAGCTTTCGCACCTGTGCCTCGGCGTCGCGGAGGGAGAGATTGGTCCGGAAGCCGCTGATGGACTCCAGCTTGTCCAGCGTGCCGCCGGTGTGGCCGAGTCCGCGACCCGACATCATCGGGACGGCCACACCCGCCGCCGCGAGCATCGGCGCCAGCAGAAGGCTGGTCTTGTCCCCGACCCCGCCGGTGGAATGCTTGTCCACGCGGGGAGTCGCCCACCCGTCGAATCGCAGGCGATCGCCGCTGTCCAGCATCGCGTCGGTAAAGGCGCTCAGCTCTTCAGGTTGCAGCCCGCGAAAGTAGACGGCCATGAGCAGGGCCGCCATCTGGTAGTCGGGCACGCTCCCTGCCACGTACCTGCCGACCAGCTCGGTCCACTCGCCGGGCTCGAGCGCCTGTCCGTCGCGCTTGCGTTCGATCAGGCGGGGAATCAGCATTCAGCGAACTCCGCCCGGCGCGGATTCATCAGACAGGAGTGGATCATGCGGCGCTTCTCCATGGTTTCGGCACTGCTGCTCGGCGCGGCCGTCCCTGCGGTCGCCCAGACTGCCGCCGAACAGGTGCAGGCGGGGATCGCTGCACGGGACTCGCTCGATGCCGACGGCGCGCTGCAGCACTTCCGCGCCGCGGTGGCCGCGGACAGCACCAGCTACGAGGCCAACTGGCGCCTGGCACTCGCCTTCATCGACGTGGGCAAGGAGACGCCGGACAACGTGAAGTCGCCCGCCCGCGACTCGCTGTACGCCCTGGCCGAGACTTATGCCCGGCGTGCGGTGCGCCTCAACCCCAACGACGCCGAAGGCCATTTCGTGCTCGCGGATGCGATCGGGCGCGCCTCGCTCACCAAGAGCAAGAAGGAGCGCGTGGAGCGGGCGGCGGAAATCCGGAACGAAGCGCTCGCGGCCATCCGGCTCGACCCGCGGCATGACGGCGCCTATCACATCCTCGGCCGCTGGAACGCCGAGATCATGCGGCTCTCCGGCGTCGAGCGCTTCTTTGCGAAGAACTTCCTGGGCGGCGAGATCTTCAGCAAGGCGTCGTGGGACGGGGCCGTGGCCAACATGGAGCGCGCCGTGGAACTGGATCCACGGCGCATCTTCCATCGGCTCGACCTGGCCCGGATCTACCTGGACCTGAAGCGCTATCCCGACGCCCGCACCCAGCTCACCCGCATCGCGGCGCTCCCCATGGCGGACCCCGGCGACCCGGAATACAAGAAGGAAGCGGCGGCGCTGCTGACGGCCCTCGACGCGGAGCACCGGTAAGGGGCGCACGGCCGTGCGCCCCTGTCAGCGTTCGGCCAGCCGTTCCTTCACCGAGTCGACGCCGTCCTCGAGGCGCTCGCGGAGCTGGCGCCGGCGGCGATGGAATTCGCGGCGGGCCCGCGCCGACGCGTCATCCAGCGTGTCCATCGCATCGTCCTTGAGCGCCCGCGCACGGCGCGAGAGTTCGCGGCGGGTGTCCTCGCCGGACTGCGGCGCAAGGAGCAGGGCGATCCCCGCTCCCACCAGCGCGCCGATGGTGATCCCCGCCAGCAGGCTGCCGGTGCTGCCTTCCGAAGTGCGTCCCATGGGGCCTCCCGATTCTGCTTGACTGAGTTCACGTGGCCCTCGTGCGGCCACGATGCATGCCGGACCGTGCCGGGCGCGCTGTCAGCATTCGCGACGCCCACAGGAATTGTACACCCGGATGCCGGTCCCTGCACGCTGTTCCACTCCCGCCGCTTCCGCTTAGATTCGACGCACCATTCCGCTTGCGGACGGAGACCATGGCGACGACGGCGCGGGACGAAGTCGAGCAGCTGCAGCACCGGGTGCGTTCGCTGGAACAGGAACGCCGGCACCTGCTCGCCGTGATCGAGATCCTGCAGGAGATCGGCGGCTCCCTGCACTTCGTGGACATCGTCCAGGCGGTGGCCCGGCGGCTGGGCGAGGCGTTCGGCCTCGACCGCTCGTCCATCTTCCTCACCGAGCGGGGCGGCCGCACGGTCCGGCTGGTGGCCAGCTACGAGGACCCGAGCATCCGGAACTATGTGGTGGATCTCGAGCGCTACCCCGAGCTCCGCCAGGCGCTGCAGACCGGCCAGACGGTCCACATTGACGACGTCTCCACCGACGCATCGCTGCGCCATGCGCGAGGCGCGCTCAGCACCCGCCGGGTCAGGTCGATCACCGTGGTCCCGATCACGTGGCGGGGCGCGGCCATCGGCGCCATCTTCCTGCGCACCTTCCGGGACGGCCAGTCCTTCTCCGACGCCGACGTGCGCTTCTGCCAGGTCATCGCGAGCCTCACGGCCCGCGCGCTCCGGAACGCGCACCGCTTCGAGCGGCTGCGGGAGCGGCGGGGCGAACCCGCCGATCCGCACGGGCGGGAGCGGGAACGCGCGGCGCTGATCGGCTATCTGCGGCGCCTGCTGGACACCTTCTCCGACCGCGAGGGGCCGTGGGGCGAGAGCGTGCTCGCCCGGGCGAGCGCGGAGGAGATCGAGCGGCTGGTTGGCGTCACCATGGCGGTCGTGGCCCAGGAGGCCACCGGCAAATGAGCCGCGCGGCGGCCGGGCCCGCGGCCGGCGAGGCGGCGCGGCTGCGCCGCCTGATCGAGGACGCCAACCGCGCCTACTACCTGGACGACGCACCGGTCCTGAGCGACGCCGAGTACGACCGGCTCTTCCGCGAATTGCAGGCGCTGGAAGCAGCGCACCCCGAACTCGCCGCCCCGGACAGCCCCACGCAGCGCATCGGCGCGGAGCCCGTCTCCGCCCTCGTCAAGCGCACCCACCGGCGCCCCATGCTTTCGCTGGCCAATGCCTTCAGTGACGAGGAACTGGTCGCGTGGGAGGAACGGAACGCGAAGCTCGCCCCCGAGGTCCGGACCGCCGGCTACATCGTCGAGATCAAGATCGACGGCTCGGCGGTGAACCTCACGTACGAACAGGGGCGCCTGGTCCAGGGCACGACGCGGGGCAATGGCACCGCGGGCGAGGACGTCACCGCCAACCTCCGCACCGTCGGCGACATCCCGCTGGTGCTGAAGGGCACCGGATGGCCCGGGCTCATGGAAGTGCGCGGCGAGGTCTATCTCACCTACGCGAACTTCCGGAAGATCAACGAGCGCCGGGAGCGGGAAGGCGAGCCCCCGCTGGCCAATCCCCGCAATTCCGCCGCGGGCAGCCTCCGGCAGCTCGATCCCGCCATCACCCGCCAGCGCCGGCTCCGGATGTTCGCCTTCGCGGTAGAGCCGGTCGAGGGGCGCCTCGAGGTCACGCGCCACCATGAGATGCTCGCCGCGCTGGAGCGCTGGGGATTCCAGGTGGAGCCGCGGCGGCGCCATTTCGATACGCTGGCGGACGTCGTGGACGCGGTGCCCGGCTACGAGGCCGCGCTCGCCGGCCTGCCCTTCCCCGCCGACGGCATCGTCGTCAAGACCGACTCCATCGCGCTGCAGGCGGAGCTCGGCGTCATCGGCGGGCGCGAGCCGCGCTGGGCCATCGCCCGGAAGTTCGCCCCCGAGGTGGCCGTCACCCGGCTGCGGCACATCCGGATCAACGTGGGGCGCACCGGGGCGCTCAATCCGTACGCGGAGCTGGAACCGGTGGAGCTGGGCGGCGTGGTGGTGTCCGCCGCCACGCTGCACAACGAGGAGCTCATCGCGCAGAAGGACATCCGCGAGGACGACTGGGTCGAGGTCATCCGCGCCGGCGAGGTGATCCCCCAGGTGGTGGGCCCGCTCCGCGAGCGCCGCACCGGCAGCGAACAGCCGTTCGTGATGCCGGACCGATGTCCGGCCTGCGGTACGCCGGTCGAGCGGCCGGTGGACGAGGCAATGCGCTACTGTCCCAACGTCAGCTGCCCCGGGCGGGTCCTGGAGGGCATCGTCCACTTCGCGTCCCGGAGCGCCATGGACATCCGCGGCCTGGGCTACGAGCGGGTGCGCCAGCTGCTGGACGCCGGACTCGTGCACGACGTGGCGGATCTGTACGCGCTGACGACGGAGCAGCTGGTCAGGCTCGACCGGTTTGCCGAGCAGTCCGCCGGTCAGCTGGTGGCGGCGATCGCCGCGTCGCGGGCGCAGCCGCTGTCGACGCTGCTCTTCGGGCTGGGCATCCGGCATGTGGGACAGACGGTGGCACAGCTCCTCGCACGGAGGTTCGGCACCCTCGAGGCCCTGCGGGCCGCCGATGCGGCCGCCGTCGCCGACACGCCCGGCGTGGGCCCCACGATCGCGGAGGCCGTCACCACCTTCTTCGCCGAGCCGCGCAATCAGGATCTGCTGGCACGCCTCGCGGCCGCCGGCCTCACGCTGGCGGAGCCGCGCGCCGGCACCGGCAACGCGCTGGCCGGCAAGGCCTACGTGCTCACCGGCACGCTCCCCACCCTGGGCCGGAGCGAGGCAACCCGCATGATCGAGGAGGCCGGCGGCCGCGTGGTGGGCAGTGTCAGCAAGAAGACCGACGCGGTCGTGGCGGGTGACGATGCCGGCAGCAAGCTCGCGAAGGCCCGCGAACTCGGCATCGAGGTCATTGACGAAGCCGAACTCTTGCGCCGCGTCGGCGGCGCACCCTAGCTTCACGTACCCTACATCGCACCGGATGCCATGAGTACAGCCGCCCTGCTTCCCAGCCATCATTGCCTCGGCCTCGGCCGCCGGGCGCTCCAGCAGCTCCGCGTCAGTCTCGAGCGCGATACGGGGGTGCAGGCGGCGGCGTACCTGCAGGAAGCGGGCTTTGCCGGTGGCGAGGAGTTCTTCGCCGCCTACACCGCTTGGCTGGGCGAGACCCATGACGTGGCCGAGCCCGGCCAGCTGGATGCCGAGCACTTGAGTGACGTGCTGTCGCGATTCTTCGCGGAAACCGGATGGGGCGCCCTGACGGTCTCGCCGCTGGGGGACGCGGCGCTGGCCCTCGATTCCGACGACTGGGCCGAATCCACCGATGGAGGCGGCGCCGCCTACCCCTCGTGCCACCTGTCGTGCGGGCTGCTGGCGGATTTCCTGGGACGCATGGCCGGCGAGACCATCGCGGTCATGGAAGTGGAGTGCCGCACCAAGGGCGACGACCGGTGCCGGTTCATCGCCGGATCCCCCGACACCCTGGCCACGCTGTATGACCGGATGTCGCAGGGGATGGGGTATACGGACGGCCTGGGAATCGAGGCGCCGCGGTAGGGACGCACGGCCGTGCGTCCCTACATGAATCATCGCGGCAGCAACCGCACGTCCCCCGACCCCGAATCGATGGTGATGGTGCCCTGTCCGTCGCCCAGTATCCCGGTGACGGTGCCCTCGTCCTCGTGCCGATCCTTGAGGGGAAGCCGGATATCGAGCGCCCCCGAGCCACCATCCACCGCCAGCCGGGCACCCAGCGTCGCGGGGGCGTAGATCGTCACGTCGCCGGAGCCGGAATCCAGCGCCAGCCGGTCCACGTCCGTCTCCAGTGAAATCGAGACGTCACCGCTCCCGGTATCGAGCGAGAGGCGGTCGACCGACACACCATCCAGGCTTGCGCCTCCCGAGCCGCTGTCCAGCGACAGCTCCTCTGCCGCGATATCCGTGGCGACCACCGTACCCGAGCCGGTGTCGAGCGAAATGTGCTGGCCCTGGATGCGGGACAGCTTGATGGGCCCGGAGCCGCCATCCAGACTGAAGCTGCCGCGGAGTCCGTCCACCTCCACACCGGCACTCGACACATCCACGCTGACATTGCCCTCCGTATTCCGTACCGTCACCCGGCCCACCGCAAGGTGCACATCGAGTTCGGCGCCCCGCGGGAGGCCGATCGCCAGGTCGGCGCTGGCCCGCACGCCGTCCCCGCTTCCCCGGATGCGGATGGTGTGGCCACCGCCCTCGAAGGTGCCATCGTCCCGCAGGCGCAGCGTGGTCTCGCTGCGTTCGTTTCCCGGAACGGAATAGACCAGGTCCTCAACCGGATAGATCACGCGCAGCGCGGGCCGCCCATGGAAATCCCCGGTCTCGACCCGGAGGCGTTCGGCATCAGCGCCCTGCCGCGTCACCTGGACCCGGAGTTCGGGACCGGCAGCGGCGGTCACGGCAACCGACCCCGCAAGATCGTAGACGGCGAAGGTATGGCCGTTCAGGGTGTAGCTGGCGGAGGCCTGGGCGTGGGCGGCGGGTGCCACGGCCCCGAGCAGGAGCAGTACACTCGGGCCGGCGATTGATCGATGCATGCAAATCTCCCGACGAGGAGGTTGCATAATGAGACGGACGATTTTGGTGAAAGGTTTCAGGCGAGCCAGGCGGCGTAGTCGGGCCGGAGCGCCAACTGGCCGTCCACGATCACCTCGCGGTCCCACGGCAGGATGATGAGCTTCTCGGTCTGGAAGGCGTGGAAGTCCGGCTGGTAGGCGCCAGTCCGGAACGACACCGCCGTGCGCACATCGAGCGGGTCGCGGGCCCGGACCTCGTTCAGGGCGAGGCGCAGCGTGCTGCCGGTGTCGCAGGTCTCATCCACGATCAGCACCCGGCGGCCGCGAATGGTCGCTGGCGGTCCGGACACCAGCACCGGATCGGCATCCACCTCCTGGCGGGTGACCACCATCGAGGCGAACTCGGTCTGGAGAATCGAGGCGACCACGACACCCGGAATCACCCCTGCCTTGGCCACGCCGAGCACGACTTCGGGGTGATAGGCATGCGACACCTTGAGCGCGAGCGCACGACAGAGCTCGCCGAAGAAGGTCCAGTCGATCTCCAGGACGCCGCGGGGGCCGACGTTGGCGGGTGAACTCATGGCCCGAAGCTACGGCGCGGCGGGAGGCAGGGCAACAGCGCCGCGGTTGCGTTGCGGCGCTGTGGGGCGCGGGCTATCTTCGAGCGATGCGTCGTATCCTGCGCAGTGCCATCATCTTCCGCGGGACCAGCACGGGCACATGAGCTTCTGGCAACGCATCTTCGGCCGCGATGGCGGCGACACGCTGAAGCCCCAGCGCCTCGACTACCTGAACGAGGGCCTGGCCCTCGAGCGGCAGGGTGACTACGAGGCGGCGCTGACCTCCTACCGTCTGGCATACCGGGACAATCCATCCGATCCCCGCATCCTGCTCAACATGGCCATCATCTGCACCAAGGTGGACCAGCAGGAAGAAGCCGTGCGGCACTACCGGCGCGCGCTCGAGCTGGACGACTCGCTGGGCGGCGCGCACTACGGGCTTGCCTTTCTCCTCCTCAAGCGGAATGAGCGCGCAGAGGCCGCGGCACACCTGCGGTCATTCCTGGCACGCCCGCCGCGCGGGCCGGATGCCGAGCGATGGGTTCGTCATGCCGAGACGGCCCTGCGCGAGATTGACGGGGCCGCGGCGCCGGAGCCGACGTGAGGGCGTGGCTTCCGGTGCTGGCGGCGGCCGTGGCAGGCTGCAGCAATCTGAGCAGCGACAGCGGCGGAGTGATCTCGCTCCAGGTGGTCCGGCCGGAGCCGGCCGTGGTGGAGGTGGGCGACACCATTACCCTCACGGCGCGGGCCCTGGACCGGAACGGCGACAGCGTCGCGGCCGATATCCGCTGGCGTGCCGCCGATACGACGCTCTGGGTGGACAGCGTGCTGGGCCGGGTCACGGGCAGGGTGGCGGGACAGAACGGCCGGGTGCAGGCGTCCGAGACGTCCCTCACGAGCAACCCGATCACGCTGGCGGTGGTGGGGCCCGCCGATACCCTGGCGGTCCCGCCTGACACGCTGATCGTGGCTGCCGACGCCACGACGTCGAGCGCTCTCGTCGCCACCGTGCTCTCGCGATCCGATACGGCCGTCAGCGGCTTCGTGCCGGCCAGCGGTGCCCGGATGACGTTCGAGATCGTGGCACCGGTCTTCGCCGATCCGGCCGCGCGCACGGTGGAGTTCACCGGCGGTGCGCTGACCGCATCCGCCGTCTCGGGCACCGATGGCACGGCTTCACCGGCAGTCACGTTGAGCCGGGTCACCGGCCAGACCGCGCCCGACACGGTGAGGGTGGCGGTCCGGACCATTCACCGGAGCGGTGCACCGGTGGCCGGCTCGGAACAGCAGGTTCTCGTCCTCTTCCAGTAGGTGGGTGATGGCCGACCCACGGACCCTGAACGAGATCTTCTTCGGCGCCGTCGAGCGGTGGCGGGACCGGCCCGTGGTCATGCGCGTGAAGCGCGATGGCCGCTGGCAGACCCTGAGTTATGCGGAGCTGCTGGAACAGGTGCGCGCCCTCAGCTTCGGCCTCGGCACCCTGGGTGTCGGCGAGGGGGACCGGGTTGCCATCCTGTCGGAAAACCGGCCGGAGTGGGCTATTGCCGACTACGCATGCCTCGCCGGCCGCGCCGCCGATGTTCCCGTCTATCCCACGCTGCCCGCCTTGCAGGTGCGGTACCTGCTCAAGGACTCCGGCGCCGTTGCCGTCTTCGTCTCGTCGCGGGAACAGCGCGAGAAGATCGATGCGATCCGTACCGACCTGCCCGCACTCCGCCATGTGATCACGATGGACGAGTCGGCGCGCGGCACCGGCACCATCTCGTTCACCGACGTGCTGGAAGCCGGACGCCGTTCGGGAGGGAATGCCGCGGAGTGGCGGGCGCGGGCCCTGGCGGCGGGGCCGGATGACCTGGCCACCATCATCTACACCTCCGGCACCACTGGCGACCCCAAGGGGGTGATGCTGACGCACGGCAACATCACGTCGAATGTCGTCGGCGGCCTCGCGCGGCTCCCGCTCCGGGACAGCGACGAGTGCCTCTCGTTCCTCCCGCTCTCGCACATCTTCGAGCGCATGGCCGGCCACTACTGCATGATGCAGGCAGGCGCGATCATCAATTACGCCACCAGCGTGGACACGGTCGCCGCCGAGATGGCCGAGCTGCGCCCGACGGTGGTACTCTCGGTGCCCCGGCTCTACGAGAAGGTCTACGCGCGGGTGCTGGAGAACGCGCTCTCGGGTTCCTTCATCAGGAAGTCCATCTTCTTCTGGGCCAAGCGAATCGGCGAGCGGTGGACGGAGTACACCCTGGGCGGCAAGCCGATTCCGCCGTGGCTCGCGACCCGGTACCGGATGGCTTCCCGCCTGGTGTTCGCGAAACTCCGCGCCCGGGTGGGCGGCCGCATCCGGTTCTTCGTGTCCGGCGGCGCGCCGTTGTCCGCCGACATCGCCAGGTTCTTCTACGCCGCCGGGCTGCCGATCCTCGAAGGGTACGGCCTCACCGAGACCTCCCCGGTGATTGCGGTGAACGGCACCGACCGGCTCAAGCTGGGCACCGTGGGCCCGCCCCTCGGCAATGTGCAGGTCGAGATCGCACCGGACGGCGAGATCCTGACCCGCGGCCCGCACGTGATGCACGGCTACTTCAACAAGCCCGAGGCCACGGCGGAGGCGATCGACGCGAACGGCTGGTTCCACACCGGTGACATCGGGATGCTGGATGCGCAGGGCTTCCTGCGGATCACCGACCGCAAGAAGGACCTCATCGTGACCGCGGGAGGGAAGAACATCGCGCCGCAGCCGATCGAGAACCGGGCCAAGACCAGCAAGTTCGTCTCCAATGCCGTGATGCTGGGCGACCGGCGCAAGTTTCCCATCATCCTCGTGGTCCCGAACCGGGAACAGCTGGAGACGTGGGCGGGCCGGAAGGGCATTGCCGCGGACCGGTGGGAATCACTGCTGCTGCAGCCGCCGGTGCGGGACAAGATGGACCGCGAGGTGCAGCGGGTGCTGCAGGACCTGGCGCACTTCGAGATGCCGAAGAAGGTGCTGCTGCTGCCGAACGACTTCACGATCGAGAGCGGTGAACTGACTCCCACGCTCAAGGTGCGCCGCCGGGTCGTGGAGCAGCGCTACGCCCGCGAGATCGATGCCCTGTACGCCGACGCGGACCAGCACCCGCCGCCGCACCACGAGCACTAGCGTTCCTTCGTTGCCACCCAGCACTGTCCGGCCGTGGCCGCGAGTGCCAGCCCCGGCAGGTCGCCGACCGAACCTTCACCCACCACCCGGTTGCCCGGCAACACCACGCGTGCCGCGTCCGTAATCCACGCTCGATCGTCGCCGTAGCCGCTGCCCAGGATCACCGCCCGCATCGAGCGTTGCTTGAGCGGAAGCCTGGGCGCCACGAGGCAGCTGGCCAGCGGCGGCAGGGCCAGGTTGTCCGGAGGATTGACCAGCACCAGTGCCACGCCCGGAAGCGCGGCCGCGAGATCAGGTGCGCGCGCCGCAGCACCACCCACCAGCACCACATAACCGCCCGGGCTGCCGAGACCGGCGAGCGCCGCCTGCGCCTCACCGTCCAGCGGCGTCGGCGCCGAAGCGATGCCTGGCTGCGTGCCGAAGATCGCCACTCCGGCACGGACGGGATAGTTGCGCTGGCAGACCGGGCATCCGAGCGAGCCCGCCCATACGTCCCGCCCGCGCAGCTCGGCCGGCACCAGCACGAGGAACTGCTCCTCGTGCTCCGCCGGACACCGCAGGTGATCGGTCAGCTCGATGAACATCAGGCAGGATACGTCAGCGGAACACCACCCACGTCACCTTCCCCGCCTCGACCCGGAGCCGCCGCCAGACCTTCCGGCCGTCAATCTCGGTGCCGACGATGTACTGGCCTGGCGGAATCCCGCCGATCGCGAAGTGCTCGCCATACAGCGGATGCGGATGGGCCTTGTCCCGGTAGGTCTCGACATAGGAGAACGGAGTCTCGCGCGGTTCGGCCTTGCGCAGCCCGTAGATGCGGGCACCCGGCACCGGTTTCCCGGCCGAATCCCATACCTGGCCCGCGACGATGCCGGTGCCGGGCGGCGGTGCGATCCAGAGTTCGGGATTGGTGGTGTAACGCGGGAACCGCTCCAGCGAGTCCACGATCAGCGGCACCGAGTCCACCGGGGCCGCGTGCACCTCGAGGTGCAGGTGGTCATTCGTGGCCCGGCCCGTGTGGCCGACCAGCGAGATCACCTCGCCGGTGCCGACCCGGTCTCCCCGCTTCACCTTGAGCTCGGAGTTGTGGTAGTAGACGGAAAAGAGCGCGCGGTTTCCGTCCGGCATCCGCAGCACGGAGTCCATCCGGATGGCGACCGTCAGCGCACCGCGTTCCGCCGGGCCGGCGTACACCACCGTGCCGCTGCCGATGGCGTGCACCGGCGTGCCGTCCGGGTTGTTGAACTCGACACCCTGGTGCTGCTGGAAGTTGCCGCCCATGGTGGAGCCGTAGCGGTACGTCTGGTCGATCAGCGGGTTGTCCGCCATGGCGATCGGCCGCTGGAACCAGGTGGTCTTCGGGACTGCCGGCGGCGAGGCCCACGGGGCGGTTCGCGCGCGCGGCGGGGTGCAGGACCAGCGCGCGTCCGCCAGATGGAGACCGCAATGCGAACGCACGTAGGTGCGGCGGTGCAGGAACACGACATCCGGGTCGCCAGGCGTACGGAGCGTCGTGCGCTCGACCTGCCAGCCGCCATGCCGCGCCGCCAGAGTGAGCCGGCCCCGGAGGGTGTTCAGCACGATGCCGCCTCGGCCCGCCTTGCCGATGCTCAGTACATACTCGCTGGGGAGCAGCACCACCGCCGAGTCGGCCGGGCCGCGCGCGGCGGGACCGGTGCTGTCGTCAATGGCCAGCCAGTGCGCGCCATCGTCCACCGTGACCTGCAGCCCGTCCGCGGTGGCCACCACCGTGGTGTCTCCCGAGGTGACGATGCCGTCTGGTGTCACATACTGCCACTCGGGGCCGAGCTCCGCGTAGGTCCAGTTGCGCCAGGTCCGGCCGGTATCGGCCGAGAGTCCCCAGCCGTTCCCGACCGTGCCGTACCAGACCTCGCCCTTCGGCCCGAAGGCAAAGGCGTGCACGAAGTTCCAGGAGATGGAGGTCTTCGTCGTATCCGCCGCAATGTGCGTCCAGGCGTGCGCTCCGGGCGCCAGGTGGAAGATCCCGTCGCCATAGGTACCCACCCACACGCCGCCGGCGCGATCCTGCCGGGCGGTCAGCACATGCACGCCCCAGCCCGACGAATCGGGCAGCGGCGGCAGGATGCTGCTTGCGGGACGCGACTGGGCAGCGAGCGGCGCTGCCCACAGCGCGAAGAGGGCCAGGGGGGCGAGCCTCATCAGCTAATCCATGGTTCGGGCATGGGCCAGACGCAGGAACTCGTCCCGCGTCTTCGGATCGTCGCGAAACGCGCCGCGCAGTGCGCTGGTCACGGTGCGGGAGTTCTGCTTCTCCACTCCGCGCATCATCATGCAGAAATGGGCGGCATCAATGACGACACCGACCCCGGCCGGCTGGAGCACATCCATGATGGCGTCGGCGATCTGGTCGGTCAGCCGTTCCTGGACCTGGAGGCGCCGCGCGAAGACCTCCACCACCCTCGGCAGCTTGGAGAGTCCCACGATCCGCCCGGCCGGGATGTACGCCACATGCGCCCGCCCGTAGAACGGCAGGAGGTGATGTTCGCAGAGGGAATAGAGTTCGATGTCCCGGACCAGGATCATGCTCTGGTGGGATTCCTCGAACACCGCACTCCCGATGGCGTCCTCCACCGTCATCCCGTAGCCGCGCGTCAGCCAGCGGAGTGACTTCTCCACCCGTTCGGGGGTGCGGCGCAACCCGTCGCGGTCGGGGTCCTCGCCGAGGGCCAGCAGGATGTCGCGGACGTCCCCCGAAAAACCGTCACTCACCGCGGTAGTCCACATAATTCCGCGGGGTTTCCCAGAGGCGCACCGAGAGCTCGAGGCCGGCCGGCACCACGGCGCGCAAGGCGCGCCAGATGCAGACGGCGATGTTCTCCGCGGTGGGAATGCGTTCGCGGAACCACTCGACCTCGAGATTGAGGTTGCGATGATCCAGCTTGCCGACCACCTCCGCGTCCACCAGTGTCCGCAGCGCGCCGAGGTCCATGACCTCGCCGGTGTCCGGCTGGACCGGCCCGGTCACCGTCACGTCCAGCTCGTAGTTGTGGCCGTGGAAGTGGGGATTGTTGCAGACGCCGTAGGTGGCCTGATTCCAGTCATCCGGCATCGAGGCATTGTGAAGGCGATGCGCAGCATTGAAATGCGACCGCCGCGTCACGGCACATCGCGGCAGGGGCTGGTCCGGAGGAGTCATGCTGGAAGATGCCCGGCGAAGGGTGGGCGTCAAGCGGAGGCCGGAAATGCAACTCGCCGGCACGAGGCCGGCGAGTTGCCCGGATAGGGTCGGCGACGGAGAGGTCTACTGAAGCCCAATCAGAAACGGCTGGTTCTCTCGCCTCGGCTCCTGTCTTCCCCGAAAGGGCGTGACATCGGCCGCGGTATGCGAAAACCCGATCGGACTTATCGGCTCAGTAACGGGTTCCCCGCCACCGCCCGTCGCGCCTAAACTACGGAGTGGGACAGAACCGGTCAACTGCCTGGAGCAATCATGAACACCTCGCTGCTGCTTGCTGCCCTCGCCCTGGCCGCCTGGGTGATCTTCGCGTGGTTCGTTCCGGTGGGCATCCCGGCCATTCACCTGCTGCTGGCGGTGGGATGTACGCTGTTCGTGCATGGGTGGGCGTTGCGAAAGACCTAGATTTCCCAGTTCGACATCACGATGCCGTCACCGCCCGGTTCCGGCGCATCGTGGCGGGTCATCCGCAGGTCGGTCCAGTGCACCCGGTAACCGCGGCGGATCAATGCCTGATAGGCAGTCCGGAAGCCGGACTGGCACCGGATGGAGACCCGGTGCACCTGTTCTTCCGCGGCGGCGGACTCGACGGCATCCACGAGACTCTCCAGGCTCCCGAGATCCCGGGCGACCAGCTTGAGGACGCGCAGCTCTTCCCTGGGCCGGCCGGCCGCGAGCGGGGCCGAGTGCCAGAGAGCAAAGGCGCAGAGGTCGCGGCCCTGGCGGGCGAGCGAGGCATCGCCCAGCGCCAGCTCCCGGGTGAGCTGCACCTCACGGGTGTAGTCCACCCCCTGACGGAGTGCTGCCGTCAGCCGGCGGCATTCCTCGACCTTCCGCTCGGCATCCGGACCCGAGCCCAGTCGCTCACCGGCAGCCGGCCGGTCACTCACGTCCCTGACGAGCGTCACGGTGAGTGGCGCGGGAATCAGGCCGAGCCGGCTGTAGAATCCGATGTTCTCCACCGTGCGAGGCATGGTTTCGAGGCCGATGATCCGGGCGCCCTGGGCCACGAGCCACTCCATGCCAGTGCGGACCATGACCGACCCGAGACCCCGCCCCTGCAGGTCGGGCCGGACGGCCAGCGGTCCCATCCAGCCTTCGGCACCACTCTGGTGCACCATGTTGAACGCCGCGAGCTGTCCCTCCGCATCCCGCCAGACCATCGCTCCCTCGCCGGCATCCTCGATGGCGTAGCGCCAGACCAGCGGGTTGAGGAACGGCACGCGCACACCCACCAGGCCGTCCCGCAGGTAGCGGTCGGTGAACGCCTCCGAGAAGACCCGGTTGAGCGCCTGGATGTCCCGCACGGTGGGCCGCTCCGGGCCACTGATGCCGCGATCAGGCCGCAACGTCGGCTCCCCCGGGCGGCTCGTCGGTGATCGTGGCCACGCCACGGGCCGCGTCGTACCCCACCCGGATCACACGGTCGAATCCCTCGCGCACGCTTTCGACATGAGTGATGAGGATGACTTGCGGGAAGCGGTCGGCGAGGCCGCGCAGCAGCTCCACCACGGCGCTCCGGCGCTCCTCGTCCAGCGATCCGAAGATTTCGTCGAGCACGAGGAGGGACAGCGGCTGGCCGGCCCGGTCGGCGATCATCTGCGAAATGGCCAGCCGGAGCGACAGGTTCGCCACGTCCTCCTCGCCGCCGGAGATCACCGGCTTGGGCTCCCCGTCATCCATGAGGGTCGCGAGGTAGTCCTCGTTCAGCTCCAGCTCGGCATAACGGCCGCTGGTGAGATCCCGGACAAAGCCGCTGGCCAGCTCGGAGAGTTCGGGACGCAGCGTCTGGTTGAGGTCGGTGCGGAGGTCTCCCAGCGCCCGGTCCAGCTCGTCGTGCAACAGCAGCCGGGTGGTGAGCGCCTGCAGCTCGCGGCGCCGGGCGGTGGCCTCCTCGTGGCGCGCCCGGCTGGCCGCGAGCGCTCCTGCCGCTGCCTCCCGCTCCCCACGTGTGCGTACGTGCGCCAGTTCCGCGTCGCGCCGCCCCGCGGCCGCCGCGTTCTCGCCCGCCCGCAGGAGCTCGAACTCCGCCGGCTGGAAGGGCAGCGTCTCCAGCTCCTGCCGGATGCGCGCGAGTTCCGCTTCCTTCTCCCGCGCCGCGGTCGCCGCCTGCCGCGCCGTCTCCGCCAGCGCCTGCGCACGCGCGGCCTCGCCGCGCAGGCGCTCCGCCTGCAGCGCCAGCGGCTCGAGGCCGGCAATCTGCGCCCGCAGCGCATCATGGCGGGCCGCCTCGTATTCGGTGGATGCCCCGCCGGCCTCCCGCACCAGTTGCTGCAGCCGCCCTTCGAGCCGCTCGCGTTCCTCCGTCAGCTGGCGCCGCTCGGCCAGCTGCGCCTGAACACGGCCCTTCTCGACAATCAGCTCCGAGAGTTCGGTGTCCAGCCGCTGGCGTGCGGCCGCGACCGCCTCGAGCTCCGGCGGCTCTCCTTCCAGCTGGTCGAGGCGGCGCTTGTAGTAGAGGCCGTTGGACCGCACTTCCTCCAGCTGCCGGTCCAGCAGCCCCAGCACCTGCTCGAACTCGGCGCCCAGCGGGCGGTGGCATGTGGGGCACGCGCCTTCGGGGCCAAGTTCCGCCAGTTGCCGGCGCTGGGTACCCAGCTCGCCGAACTGCTCCAGCAATGACGCGCGCTTGCTGGCGGCATCGGCCCGGTCCCGCACCTGTGCCGCGCGGAGCTCATCCAGCTGGCGCGCGAGGTCCCGGACCTGCTCCTGCATTCCGGCAGCCTTCGCATGGATGAGCTCGTGCACGTCGTCCGTCGGCAGGCGCTCCAGGGCGGTCCCGATTTCCGTCAGCCGGAGGCGGGCGGCATCACGCTGGGCCACCGCTTCACGGTGAAGATTCGCCGTCCGGGCCCGCTGTTCCAGTTCCTGCGCGTCCGCGCGGAGTGCTGCCAGCGGCGCCAGGCGGAGTTCGAGCGCGCTCACGGTCCGGCTCGCTTCCAGGGCCGACTCGGCCTCGCGCGCCAGGCGCGCCGCGGTCTCGCGGCGGGCCGAAAGTTCCGCCTCCACCACGCGACGGTCCCCCTCGAGCGCCTGCACCCGCTCGCGCAGCGCCTGTGCCGCCTGCCATCGCGGCGACACCTCGGCCAGGCGGGCACCCGCCTCGGCCAGTGCCTTCGCCGCCTGCTGTTCGGCCTGCCCCGCCGCCGCCGACCGCCGCTCATCCTCATCCAGGCGTGCGGCCAGTTCCACGCTATCGGGAAGGCTGCGCTCGAGCGCCTCCCGCTGGCCCCGCAGGGCGGACCGCATCTCGCGCAACCGTTCCTGCGCCGTGCGGATGCGCTCGTACCCCAGGACGCGAGACAGGAACTGGGCCCGCTCGGGCCCGGTCATCGAGGCCATCACCGCCAGCTCCTTCTGGCCGGTGAAGTAGGTATTGAAGAACTCCTCCCGGGTCATGCCGAGGAGGCGGGTGACGGTGTCGGTGACGGCGTCAATGCTGTTGGCGATGGGCATCGCCGCGCCGTCCTGGTACAGCTCGGCGGAATTGAGGCTGCGATTGATGCGATACCGGTGGGCGCCGAGGGTGAACTCCATCTCCACCTCGACGCGCGAGCGGGGCGGCGCCCCGCGCCGCCGCAGCGTGTCCCGCGTGCCGCGCGCCGCCTTGGTGCCATACATCACCCAGGCGATGGCCTCGAGCAGCGTCGTCTTGCCGGCGCCGTTCGGCCCGATGATGCCGGTGAGCCCGGCGCCCAGCGCGAGGTCGGTGCGCTCGTGCTGCCGGAAGTTGACCAGCCGCAGCCGCTCGATCTGCATCAGTTCTCGACCAGCTCGATGCCGAGCTCCACGAACTCCCGGCGGTCGAGTTCGGCGGGGAGCGGGCGGCGCATCAGGTAGTCGCGCACCACCTCGGGCAGGGTCTGGCGCCGGCCCGGCGCGCCCGACGCGCCCCGGTCGGCGGGCCCGGGGCGGCGGAAGTCGAGCTGCAGGTGCAAGGCATCAGCCCGGAAGGACCGCAACGCGGCATGGTCCAGGCCGCGGGCCACCACGGCAGGCACGTCCTGCACCACCAGCCGGACCACGGCATCGGCGATGCCACCGGGCACCGACACGAGGCGCGCGGCGATGGCCTGGTCCAGCTGCTCCGGCGAAAGGCCCGCACCCCGCACCGGTTCGAGATCCAGGAACCGCCGCCCTCCGGCCAGCGGCTGCCTGGTGACCTCGCCCGACTCGGGGTCCACCAGCAGCCAGCCCTTCGCGGCGATGCCGAGCCGCGCCTCTTCGTGCAGCTCACCCCAGGGATTGGAGCTCACATAATCGAGCGCGCCGGCATACCAGGCCCGGGGCGCCACCTCCCGCTGCACGTGATAGTGGCCCAGCGCCACATACGACCACTCCCCGGCGCCGAGCTCGGCCGGCGTCACCACGGCACCACCGTATTCCTGGACGCCAGGGGCGCCGGGGATCACGCCTTCGACGTCCCCATGCAGCATGAGCACCTGATGGCGCGCCGGCCCGGCGGGCCGCAGCGCGGGCCGCTCGCCCGCCGTCAGCGCCTGATGCGGAACGGCCAGGACGGAGAGATCGAGCCGGGGATACTCGAAGCGACGCGCCTCCTGCGCCGCCACGTCCACGCCGAGTTCCTGGAACAGCCCGAAGATGGATCCGGTCTCCACGCTGCGGGGCGTGTCGTGATTGCCGGCGATGAGCACGATGGGGGCCTGCGGCAGCTGCTCCCGCAGCCGCTGCAGTTCGCGGAACGCGAAGACGATGGCCAGGTTGGTGGGGCGCACGCTGTGGAACAGGTCGCCGGCGATGAGCACGGCGTCCGCCCCGGCCGCGATGACGCCGTCAATGGCGGCCCGGAACGCATTGCCGACATCGGCCTCGCGCTGGTTGATCCCACCGGGCGTCTGGCGATGATACTGGCGGATGCCGAGGTGCGGGTCGGCGATATGGGCGACTCTCACGCGTGGAGAATGGAGAGCCACCGCCCGGAGGGCAAGCGGCGCCCGCCCTTGCCGAGAGACGCCGTCCGTTGCGAGATTCGCCGGCATGAGTTCAACATCGGACGGATTACCCGTCGCCCCCTCGCTCGCCCCCGCCCTCCAGTCCGCCGGCATCGCCTGGCAGCCCCGCGAAGACCACCACCGCCTGCTCGTCATGAGCGGCCTCGCGGTGCTGGTCGGCTTCTGCGGCGCGGCCTCGGCGGAGATCCTGCTCCGCCTGATCCGCCTGGTGACCAACTTCGCCTTCTACGGGCGCTTCTCCGTCAGCGACGCCTCGCCGGCGGACCATCACCTGGGCCTCTGGGTGCTCGCCATCCCGGTCATCGGCGGCGTGATCGTCGGCTTGATGGCCCGGTACGGTTCGGCAGCGATCCGTGGGCACGGGATCCCGGAAGCGATGGAGCGGGTGCTCTACGGGGAGAGCAAGATCTCTCCCAAGGTCACCTTCCTCAAGCCGCTCTCCGCCGCCGTGGCCATCGGCACCGGCGGGCCATTCGGCGCGGAGGGGCCGATCATCGCCACCGGTGGCGCGCTGGGCTCGCTCATCGGCCAGCTGCTCCGCACCACCGCCGACGAACGCAAGATCCTGCTCGCGGCGGGTGCCGCCGCCGGCATGTCGGCGGTCTTCGGCTCGCCGGTGTCGGCCGTGCTCCTGGCCATCGAACTGCTGCTGTTCGAATACCGGGCCCGCTCGCTGGTGCCGGTGGCGCTGGCCGCCTCCGCGGCCACGGCCGTGCGCATGGCGATCCACGGCAGTTCCCCGATCTTCTCGATGCCGATCATCGCGCAGCCGAGCGGTACCGCGCTGGTGACCTACGTGCTGCTGGGCGCGGTGGTGGGCTACTGCTCGGTGCTGGTGACCCGGGCGCTCTACAAGGTGGAGGACACCTTCGAGGAGCTGCCGGTGCACTGGATGTGGTGGCCGGCCATCGGCGCGGTCGCGGTGGGCGTGATCGGCTACTTCGTGCCGCACACGCTGGGGGTGGGATACGACAACATCCGCAACATCCTGAACGGCGACATCGTCGGCACCGCGCTCATCGTGCTGGTGGTTGCCAAGTTCGTCTCGTGGGCGATCGCCCTGGGCAGCGGCACCTCGGGCGGCACGCTGGCGCCGTTGTTCACCATCGGCGGCGGCCTCGGCGCCGTGCTCGGCACCGCCATCGTGCGCTTCCTGCCCGGCGCCGGGGTGGACCCCCGCGTGGCGGCACTGGTGGGCATGGCCGCGATCTTTGCCGGGGCATCGCGGGCGTTGCTTGCGAGCGTGGTCTTCGCCTTCGAGACCACCCGGCAGCCGCTGGGACTCCTGCCGCTCCTGGCGGGATGCACCGGGGCCTTTCTCGTCTCCCTGCTCCGGATGCGGAGCACCATCATGACCGAGCGGCTGGAGCGGCGCGGCGCGCCGGTCCAGACCGAATACGCGGCGGACTATCTCTCCCAGGTGCTGGTGCGGGATTGCGCCACCTCTCCGGTGGCCACGCTGGAGGCCGACCGCCCCGTGGCCTCCGCCCGGGAGTGGCTGGCATCAGGCGCGCCCGGCACCACCCATCAGGCGTACCCCGTGGTCCGACGGGATGGCGTGCTCACGGGGGTGGTCACCGCACGCGAGATCGTCGCGGCGGCCGGGGACGGTGCCCAGACCGTGGCCTCGCTGGTGAAGCGGCCGCCGGTCATCATCTTCGAGGACCAGACCGCCCGGAACGCGGCGGATCACATGGTGCGGGAAGGCATCGGACGGCTGCCGGTGGTGCAGCGCACCGCACCGACCAAGGTGGTGGGAATCATCACCCGCAGCGACCTGATCGAGGCCCACGGGCGCCGTCTCGACGCGGCCACCAAGGCGCGGCGCGGGATCAAGCTGTATCGCTCCCGGCCACGGGTGTAATCAGCGGTACGGATCGTCCCGCAGCGGCACCGACGGGATCGCCCGGCGCCGCTCCACCGGAAGTTCCGTCGTCACCATCCGGCCCAGCGCCGCACGGAAGAAGGCCAGGATGTCGTCCGGGCGGCTCCGGCGCACCGCACCGAGGGCCCGGCGCACGTCGTCCTCGCCGCGCCCGTGGATCAGCTCCCGCACCGCATCGCCTGCGATCGTCCGGTCCAGCTGCTTCAGCTGGTGCACGACCGCATCCTCGAATGGGAGGTCGGGCGCCGGCGGGAAGCGGGTCACCCCTTCCCGTCCGCTCAGCACGGCGGGGCGCGGAAAGCGCACGAAGACCGGCTGGGCAAAGTGCGGGTGGCGCAGCATCAGCTCGCCCTTGGGAAGCGAGGCGAGCTTGCTCCGGGTGGCCGGGCTCAGCGTGGCGTACCCCGCGGTCGCGAGTTCATCCGGATCCATCCGGCCGTAGAGTGCGGTGCCGGCGTTGCCGACCACCCGGCGCAGCACCTGGCTCCGGAACTGCTGGGCAGAGAAGAGCACCAGGCCCAGGTAGCGCCCGCGCTCCGAGAGGTCCAGCAGCATGCGCCGCACGTAGGTGTCGGAACCGTCGGCGGGCGCGTACTTGTTGAGCTCGTCCACGAACACCACCACGTGATCCACGCCGAGGTCCCGCCGCTCGAGGTGCTCGCGCAGCCGGGAGACCACCCGGGCGAAGATCAGTTCCTGCGCCAGCGGATCCACGCCCGCCACATCCAGCGCGTACAACGCACGATCCTCGAAGGCGCCCCAGGGCAGGTCGCTCGTGCCCCCGTCATCGGTCACCAGCCCCTTGGCACGGATGCTGATGTTGCCGAGACGATTGCGCACCTTGCGGATGGTGGCGACGTGGTGGGTGCGCCACATCTCGCCGGGGCGGCGCGACGACTCGAGACTGGCGAAGATGGCGCGGAAGAACTCCTCGAGATCGGCGAACGACTGCACCGCGAAGGGTTCCTTCCGGAGCTCCGGGTCGTGAAATGACCGTCCCACCACCCGCTCGGCGAGAAAATCGATGAACGCATCGGCCTTCGCGTCCACATCGTCCCGGTTCATGACGACTTCGGCAAAGTCCAGCACCTCGCGCAGGCCCCAGACCAGCGGCTGCGTCGCACCATCCAGCGCGGGGCTGGTGCGAAAGGTGTTGAGATTGACCCCGTCCGCCTTGAAGGGGGCAAAGTAGTGCACCCGGGGAAAGACTTCGGGGCGGACACCCAGCCGCTGATAGATCCGGTGGTCTTCGGCGTCCAGCTCGGCGGGCTGGTCAAGGAAGCAGAGGTCGGGCCCCTTCACGTTGAAGCAGACGGCGGCGACGGAACCCTTGTGCGCCGGAAACGCCTGGAAGATGCTCGTGAGCAGGAACTCGGCGGCGCTGGTCTTGGTGGCGAGACCGGAGATGCCCGAGATGTTGAGATGGGCGGCTTCCGGGCCGAGCAGGAAGTCCGCATCCAGCAGCACCGGGGCGTCGAGACCTCCGGCCGAATAGATCCCGAGCGGAATGCCGGTGGGCTGGTCACCACCGATGAAGGCGTCCATCCGGAGCGCGGTGGCCACGTCGGCTTCGGTGGCCAGGGTCACGTCCGCGATCGGCACCGGCTGGAGCGGCTCATCCGGCAGGTGGCGCAGGACGCTGGCCTGAAAGAGGCGAGTCTCGCCATCCGGTGTGGCCGGCTCGCTCCAGGCGGCGCCGTCGGTGACCACCGCCAGCACCGTCCGGCCGGGCGCATCCACCCGCACGATCGTGCCGATCCCGACCGGCGCGCCGTCAGCCACGGAGAAATGGAACTGTTGCGGCGTGCTGGGGCGGGCCGGCGTGGCCTCGACCCGGCCCACGCGATCTCCCCCGGGTTCCCTGCACCGATCGTTGCTCACCGATTACACTTCCCTTTCCCCCGGGCCCGATCCCGAGCCCGCCCCGGAATTATCTGCAGGAGGATGGCATGCGACTCTGGGTCGCGGCACTCCCGTGCCTGATCCCGGCCGTCCTGGTCGCCCAGCCGCGGGATTCCACCCGGACCGGCCACTGGACCGCCAATGCGGAACTCTCGTTCGCGGACATGGCCGGGAACAAGTCCCTGTCCCTGCTCACGACCGGCATCAGCGCCAAGCGCCTGGAGGACCGGCACTACGAGCTCGCGCTGAGCGGCTCGGCCCAGTACGGCCGGAGCAACGGGGACGTGGCGGTCGCCACCTTCCAGGGCGAGTTCAACCTCCGCTTCCGGCCGATGCACCGGGTGTCGCCCTTCGTGCGCACCACCGCGATGCACGACGGCATCCGCAACATCGACGTACGCATGGCGATGGCAGCGGGCGCCGAGTTCAACGCGATCGCCGACGGGCCGAGCACGGTGACGCTGGGGCTCGCGCTGCTGCAGGACTATGAGTCGCGCAACCTGCCGGAGGGCAGCACCGACGATCCGGTGGTCTCGTCCACGCGGTTCAACCTCCAGTTCCGCGGCGCGACGCCGCTCCGGCCCGGCGTGACGGTGGCGCATTCGTCGCAGTGGGAGCCGGTGGCGGGACGGTTCTCGGACTACCTGCTCATGTCGAAGACATCCATCCAGGTGGTCCTGACCGACGCGCTCGCCTTCCAGACATCGTACACCTTCAACCGGGATGTCTCGCCGCCACCCGGCGTGGAATTCCGGAACGACCGGACGCTGACCACGGGCCTGGTGGTGCGGTTCAAGTAGGGGCGCGCTGCCGTGCGCCGGCGGAGGCACACCACGGTGCACCGAGGGGGCGCACGGCCGTGCGCCCTTACCATTCATTCGTCAGCCAGGTCCGGAAACGCCGGTACCCCGGTGAGCCAGAAACCCGCCACGATGCCGTCGCCATCCACCTCCACGAGCAGGTGATCGGCAATCCGGACCAGTTCCACCGGACGCTCCTCCCCGACCCGTACGTGAAAGACGGCCTCCGCCAGGTCGGTCCGGACGCTGAGCGGTGCATCCACTTCCATGGACGCGATCCCCGGCCGGGACGGGCGGCGGGCCACCACCACGCGCCCGTCGGTCAGCTGGGCCGGCACTGCGAGCGAGCGCGTGGTGACCACCTCGGGCCAGACCACGACATCGAGGCCGCAGATCACTCCCTCGTTCACCTCCACCACGGCAATCGAACCGGCGTCGTCGGTCAGTTCGAGAGTGCCGGTGAGGCCGCCCGCCTTGCGGCTGGCTCGGAAGGCGCCGGAGAGAATGTCGGTCTCCGGATCCCAGCGCCACGCGAGGGCGGGCAGCGGGCCTTCCAGCGGCTCGATCCGCGCCTGCACCGCCATCAGCGCGCCCCGGCGGTCACGCCCGCCTGCCGCTCGATGAAACGCAGGAGCCGATCGAGCGCGGTGCCGATCACCTTGTCCGAGGCGGCATAGCTCAGCCGCACCCAGCGGTCGTCCCCGAATGCGGCGCCCGGCACCAGGGCAACGCCTTCCTCCCGCATCAGCGCATCGCAGAAGGCCGTGCTCGACAGCGGCTCGCGGTCCCGGATGCCATCCACCCGGAAGAAGAAGTAGAACGCGCCGTGGGGCTCGATGAACTCGATGCCGGGCGCGTCGGCCCGGAAGCGCTCCACGATCCGGTCCCGGCGCCGGCGGAATGCCATGACCATCTGCTGCACATCCGCTTCGACCCGCGGATCGCCGAACGCCGTGGCGGCGGCCCACTGCGCCGGGTGATTGGCCCCGGTGGTGGTGTGCGACTGCAGGGCCGCCATCGCCTTGGCGACCTTGGGCGGCGCCAGCGCCGCGCCGATCCGCCAGCCGGTCATCGCGTAGGCCTTGCTGGCGCCGGCAATCAGCACCACCCGTTCCAGCAGCTCGTCCGGGAGGTCGAGCAGGGAAGGCGCCGGTCCCGGCCCGTAATGGATCCGCCGGTAGATCTCGTCCGAGATGATCCACATGCCGTTGTCGCGCGCCCATTCGGCGATCGCCCGGAGCTCGGCCAGCGTGTACACCGATCCGGTGGGGTTGCAGGGCGAGCAGAGAATCAGCCCCTTCGTCAGCTTCGAATGCGCGCGGTCGAGATCCCGCACGCTCACCTTGAGGCCCCACTCGATGTCCCCGGGCACCAGCACCGGCTCGGCGCGGGCCAGGTGCACGATCTGCGGATACGAGACCCAGGCCGGCGCCGGAATCAGCACCCGGTCGTGCGGCCCGAAGAGGGTGAAGCAGGCGTTGAAGAGCGACTGCTTGGACCCGGAGCTTACCACGATGTTGTCGGCGTTGACCGCGCGGCCGCCCGACAGCGTGGAGAGCTGCGCGGCGACGGCGCCGCGGAGTTCGGCGATGCCGATGTTCGGCGGATAGCGGGTGAACCCCTTCCGGATGGCCTGGATGCCGGCCTCGGCCACCGCCTCCGGCGTGTCGAAGTCCGGTTCCCCGGCACTCAGGTCATAGACGTCCTCGCCCGCCGCCTTCCGGCGCTTGGCCTCGGTGGCGATGGCGATGGTCTCGGAGGCCTTGAGATGCTGCACGTTGAGCGACAGCGCGTCGGGCATCGAACGTTCCGGTTGGCGGCGGACAGGGGTGGTCTGGGATCGCGGGAAAGCTCCAAGCACGGCGCGATGATGTCAACTCGCATCGCCCTGCCATTGTGGTGACGTTCGCACTAGTTTCCGCGCCGGTCGGTGCGTGCTTTTTGAGAATCGAGGGAACCTGTGTCGGTGTCCGAGGAATTTTCGTCATCCGCCGCCTCCGCGGCGCGGGGCCAGAACCTGCTCTTCCTGGCGCCGCCGTCACCGGCGTGGGCCCTGCCGGTCCTGGAGGGCGCCATCCGGCGGGTGCAGGCGGGGGGTCGTCTCATCCTGCTGGTCCCGCGCCCGGCGCTGGACGCCTGGAGCAGCGCGGTCTCGCGGCTCGCGCACCAGGCCGGCGTCCGGTGGCACACGGCCCGGGGCGATGCCCGTGCCCTGCGCCTGCTTCGCGCCGACCAGCTGCAGCTGCTGGTGCTCACACCGGAATCCGCCCTCGCGCTGGTGCGGCGGAGCGCCCTCAAGATGGAAGCGGTCACCGGCCTCGCGCTCGCGTGGCCGGAACAGATGGATGACGAGGCGCTCGCGACGCTCATCGCCGACCTGCCGAAGGATGCCCAGCGCATCCTGATCAGTGCCGACATCGCCCGGGGCGAAGCGCTGGCCGAACGTCACGCCCGGAAGGCGATTGTCGCCGGCCCGCTGGCGGGATCCTCGAGTGCGCCGCCGTCCGGCGGCGTCGTTCGCACCGCCGGCGCCGCCTGGCAGCACCGGGCCGAATCGGTGGCCCATGTCATCGAGCTGCTGGACCCCGAAACCACCGTGGTCTGGGCCGCCGACCGCTCGGGCGAGGCGGAACTCCGCCGCGCGGTGCCGGAGGCGATCGCCCCGCTGGTCACGGAGCCGCCCGAGGCCACGAGCCTCATCATCGCGTGGGATGCGCCGGCACCGGCACAGTTCGCGGCCCTGGCCGCGGTGGCGGACGTGGTGCTGCTCACCCCGCCGGGCACGGAGCAATGGGCGGGGCGTCTCGCGCGGGCGGTGCGCCCGCTGCGCCTTCCCGGCTTCGTGGACGATGTGCTGGCCCGCCTCGCCAGCCGCCGGGCCGAGATCGCGAGAGTGCTGGAGCAGCGGCCACTGGAGTCCGAGGTATCGGCGCTGGCCCCGCTCTTCGAGCGCTATGATGCGAGCCAGGTCGCAGCCGCGCTCTACGCCCTCTGGAACGAGCGCCCGGCTCCTCCCGCCGACGATCATGCAGCCGATCCGGCCACCGCCCGGGTCTGGGTCAGCGTCGGGCAGCGGGACAATGCGGGACCCGGCGATCTGATGGCGGCGCTGGTGAAGGAACTGGGCGTGGACCGGATGTCCATCGGCAAGATCGACGTTCGGGAGAGCTTTTCGCTTGTCGAAGTGCCGGCGGCGGAGGCCGGCCGGATCGCGGAGCGCCTGGCCGGTATCTCGATCCGCCGGCGGAAGCTGCAGGCACGGGTGGATCGCGGCGCGGGGCGCCCTAGCGGGCGCGGCTCACGATCTCCTTGAGCGTCTTGCCCGGGCGGAAGGCGGGCACGGTCGCGGCCTTGAGGGTGATGGTTTCGTTGGTTGCCGGGTTCCGTCCCCGGCGTGCCGCACGGCGCCGGGTCTCGAACTGGCCGAAACCGCTGATCTGCACTCGCCCGCCCCGCCGGAGTTCCGCGGCAATCAGGCCGTCATCGCCGAAGAAGAGGTCCACCAGCTCCATTGCCCGCGCCCGGGTGACGCCGGCGCGCTTGGCCACTGCGGCCACGAGATCCTGCCGGTTCACACGCAGCTCCTTGGCATGGCGAGGGAAACGAGCGCGAGAATATGCGGCGCGGACGGCGCCTCCCGCAAGTTGCGTGAACGCCACGCTTGACCGGGTTCGGGCCGCGGCGTAAGCTCACCGGCCCCCGCACGAGGAATCCCCATGCACGAGCAGCCCCGCACCGGATGGATCGAGGTCGTCTCCGGCGTCATGTTCAGCGGCAAGAGCGAGGAACTGATCCGGCGGGTGCGGCGCGGCATCATCGCGCGGCGCCGGGTCCAGGTCTTCAAGTCGCACCTCGACGCCCGCTACGCGGGGCTCTACAGCGTGTCCAGCCACAGTGGCGGCGAGCTGGACGCGACCCCGGTGGACAGCTCCGCCGAGATCTTCCGGAGCGTGCGGCCCGACACCGATATCGTGGCGATCGACGAGGCCCAGTTCCTGGACCACGGACTGGTCGAGGTGGTGACGGCGCTCGCGGGGGCGGGCAAGCGGGTCATCCTGGCCGGCACCGACACCGACTTCCGCGGCGAGCCGTTCGGGCCGATGGGCGAGCTCATGTGCGTCGCCGAGCAGGTGGACAAGCTGCGTGCCATCTGCGTGCGCTGTGGCGAACTCGCCTGCCGCAACCAGCGGCTGATCGACGGCCGGCCGGCGCGGTGGGACTCGCCCACCATCATGGTGGGTGGCCGGGAGAGCTACGAAGCCCGCTGCCGCAGCTGTCATGAAGTGCCGCGCCGGAACGAGGACCAGGAAACCCTCCCGCTGTCCACGACCCAGCGCCAGGCCTCCTGAGGCGGTACGGTGCTGACGGTGGCGGTCACCGGGCCGATCGCGTCCGGCAAGAGCAGCGTCGCCCGGCTCTTCGAGGCGTGGGGTGCAACCCGGCTCGATGCCGACACCATCGTCCGCGAACTGCAGCGGCCGGGACAACCGGTGCTCCAGGCCATCGTGCACCGGTTCGGCCGCGACGTCCTTGCCGCTGATGGCTCGCTCGACCGGGCGGCCCTCCGCGCCCTGGTGCTCGACGACGCCCGGGCACGGGCCGACCTGAACGGCATTGTCCATCCGGCGGTGTACGCGGAACTGGAACGGCGCCTGGCTGAGCTGGCGGCGGCTGGCACCGCGGTAGCCGTGGTGGAAGTGCCGCTGCTGTTCGAGACCGGACGGGCCGGGCACTTCGATCGCGTGGTGATCGTCCAGGCGGATGCGGACCTTCGGTGCCGCCGTCTCATGGAAACCCGCGGCCTGGACCGTGAAACGGCACGGCGCTTCATCGCCGCGCAGCAGCCGCTGCCGGACGGTACCGGGGCACTGGTGGTCCGGAACGAGGGCAGCCGCGAGTTGCTGGAACAGCGTGCCCGCGCCGCATGGCGCGAGCTCGTCGGCGGTGCTTGATTTCACCCTCGCTGGCGCCTATCCTCTCACCGGCCCCAACTCCTCCATGAGGGAGCTCCCGTGTCGAACGTTCCCGGCCAGCTGCGCTACACCGCCGATCACGAATACGTCGAGCCCACCGCAGACGCCGCCGTGGTGGGCGTCGGCATCACCGACTACGCGCAGGGCGAACTGGGCGACGTGGTCTACGTGAGCCTGCCCAAGGTGGGCGACACCTTCGATGCCCACCAGTCATTCGGTACCATCGAGGCGGTGAAGGCGGTCTCGGAACTCTTCATGCCGGTGGCCGGCGAGATCGTGGAAGTGAATGGGGCCCTGGACGCCGACCCCGCCGCCATCAATCGCGACCCCTACGGTGCCGGCTGGATGGTGCGGGTGCGCGTGAAGGATGCTTCCTCCGTACCGGCCCTGCTCGACGCCGCCGCCTATCGCAAGCACATCGGCGAATAGGACGGCCCGCCCGCCTTCGTTGCCGAGGTAGTCCGATGACCACCGTCACGCCTCCGTCTCGTGCCGCCCGGGCGCCGTCCTCGCGCCCGGCGGACGAAGTGGTTTCCAGCCACCAGACCCGTTTTGCCGCGCGGCACATCGGGCCCCGCCCCGCCGACGTGCGCGCCATGCTGGAGCTGCTCGGCTACCGCTCGCTCGACGAGCTCATCAACGCCGTGGTGCCGGGTGACATCCGGCTCGCGCGGCCGCTGGCCCTGCCGCCGGGGCGGAGCGAACGGGAAGTGCTCCAGGCCCTGCGCGGGATGGCGGGCCAGAACCAGGTGTTCCGCTCCTATATCGGCATGGGCTACCACGGCACCTTCACGCCGCCGGTGATCCTCCGGAACGTGCTGGAGAACCCGGGCTGGTACACGGCGTACACGCCGTACCAGGCGGAGATCGCCCAGGGCCGGCTGGAGGCGCTGGTCAACTTCCAGACGGTGACCGCGGACCTGACCGGGCTGCCGATCGCCACCGCGTCGCTGCTGGACGAGGCGACCGCCGCCGCCGAAGCGATGCAGATGTCCGTGGCGGTGAGCCGGCAGCCGGCGCCGCACACCTGGCTCGTGGACGAGCGCTGCCATCCCCAGACCATTGCCGTCGTCAGGACTCGCGCGGAGGCGCGCGGCATCACCATCCTGACCGGGCCGCCGGAGGCGTTCGAGTTCGGTCCCGGTGTCGTGGGCTGCCTGCTCCAGTATCCGGCGACCGACGGCGAGGTGTGCGACTATCGCGCGGTGGCGGAGAAGGCCCACGCGGCCGGCGCGCTGGTCACGGTCGCCACCGATCTCCTCGCCCTGGCCTTGCTCACCCCGCCGGGCGAGTGGGGGGCCGATATCGCGGTGGGCAACAGCCAGCGCTTCGGCGTGCCGATGGGCTACGGCGGCCCCCACGCCGCGTTCTTCACCACGAAGGATGCGTTCAAGCGCTTCCTGCCGGGCCGCATCATCGGCATCTCCCGTGACGCCGACGGCAAGCCGGCGCTCCGCATGGCGCTCCAGACCCGCGAACAGCACATCCGCCGCGAGAAGGCGACCAGCAACATCTGCACGGCACAGGTGCTGCTCGCGGTGATGGCCGGGATGTACGCGGTCTATCACGGACCGGACGGGATCCGCCAGATCGCCGGGCAGGTGCATGGGCGCGCGGTGCTGCTCGCGAACGCGCTGCGCCGGCTGCGGTATCGCGTGGTCCACGAGCACTTCTTCGACACGGTGACGGTGGAGGTCGAGCAATGGGCCGCCGCCCGGATTCTCGATGCGGCGCGGGGCCGGCGGATCAACCTGCGCCAGCTCTCGCCCACCCGGCTCGCGATCGCGCTGGACGAGACCGTGACCCTGGGCGACCTGGCCGACCTCATCACCGTGTTCTGCCAGGACGACCTGCTGCCGTTCATGCTGGACGAGCTGGGCGCCTCGCAGGAGACCGCCCTGCCCGCCGCGCTCCGGCGCACCAGCGCCTGGCTGACGCACCCGGTTTTCCACCGGTACCGCAGCGAGACGGAGATGCTGCGCTACCTCAAGGCGCTCGAGATGAAGGATCTTTCGCTCACCTCGGCGATGATCCCGCTCGGCTCCTGCACCATGAAGCTCAACGCCACCACCGAGATGATCCCGGTGAGCTTCCGCGAGTTCAACCGGCTGCATCCCTTCGCGCCCCGGGAGCAGGCCCAGGGCTATCAGGTGCTCTTCCGGCAGCTGGAGGCCCAGCTGGCGGAGATCACCGGGTTCTCCCGGGTCTCGCTCCAGCCCAATGCCGGTGCGCAGGGCGAATTCGCCGGGCTGATGGTGATTCGCGCCTTCCATCATGCCCGCGGCGACCTGCACCGGACCACCTGCCTGATCCCGATGTCGGCGCACGGCACCAACCCCGCCAGCGCGGTGATGGCCGGCATGCAGGTAGTGACAGTACGGAGCGACGACCACGGCAACATTGACGTCGCCGACCTCAGGGCCAAGGCCGCCGAGCACCAGGGTACCCTCGCGGCGCTGATGGTGACCTACCCTTCCACGCACGGCGTGTTCGAGGGATCCATCCGCGAGATCTGCCGCATCGTGCACGAGCACGGCGGGCAGGTGTACATGGACGGCGCCAACATGAACGCCCAGGTGGGGCTCTGCCGGCCTGCCGACATCGGGGCCGACGTCTGCCACCTGAACCTGCACAAGACCTTCTGCATCCCGCACGGCGGTGGCGGGCCGGGCATGGGCCCGATCTGCGTCGCCGCGCATCTCGCGCCCTACCTCCCCGGGCATCCGGTGGTGGACCTGGGCCATGGCGCGCCGTC
>DASTBA010000158.1:0-5370 GCA_035712285.1 Gemmatimonadales bacterium
GCCTCCTGGGCCCGCGCGGTCGCCTGGGCGGCTTCGCCCCGGGCACCGAGCGTACCCGGCCAGGGAAGGTCCTGGGAGGCCTCGATGTCCACCTCCGTGAAATCGCTTTCCCGGAAGCCGAGGCGCGGCAGCGTCAGGTCCATCACGCCGACACTCAGCATCGGATTCGGCAGCGCGGCGGCCGTGCGCACCCGCGCCGCGGCGGCACGGGCTTCCGCCCGGCGTACCATCAGCGATGGATTGGCGGCGACCGCCTCGCGGGTGAGGCGTGCCAGTACCGTGTCACCAGCAGGCGACTCCGGCGGCACGCCGGACTGGGCGGCGAGGCACACCGGCAGCAATGCCGCCAGCGCGGTGAAGGCAGCGTGGATGCGATACGGACGCACGTGGACGTCCCTCCTCGGGGACTGGAGCGTGACCTGACCGCCCCGGCAGATCCGGGGCGAACATGGATAGGACCGAACATGACGAAACACGCCGAGCGCGGATGCTCAGCCGGTCAGTCGGTCGTGCTCAGGGTCAGGCGCGAGGAGGGTGAAACGGAGGAGCGAGCGAGATGTCGCGGGGCGATGTGGCGCCGAGACGCGCCGGTGCGGCGCAGGGAGCGGCGGCGGTCTCGAGACGGTTCGAGATCCCCGGAACGGCGAGCGGCGCGGGCAGGCAGGCACCGGCAAGCGGGCATCCCTGACTCGCCATGCCGTCGGACACCGCGTACGGAGCGGCCGGGTGCCGGGTCTCCGGCATCTGACATTCCTGCCGGGCCGCTCGCTCCGAGCCGACAACGCAGACCACGGTTCCCAGCACAGGCTGGAACTGGACGAACAGGAGCAGCGCGGCGAGGACGGACTTCATGGGTGGAACACTACCGCGCGGTGGCGGCCGGGGCAAGACGCATAGGCCTGAACCGATGCATTAGGCTTCATGCCATGCCCACCGCGCGTCAGGCCCTCGTCCGTCGAGGGTTGCTCCTGAACTATGCGACCTTCGGCTACAACTGCCTCGAGGGGTCGATCGCTGTCGGGGCGGGCATCGCCGCCGGCAGTGTGGCGCTGGTCGGGTTCGGCCTCGACAGTCTGATCGAGGTGTCGGCCGGCGCAGCCGCTCTGTGGCGGCTGTACAGCGATCGGGACATCGCTCGTCGCGAGCGGGCCGAGCACGCGACCCTCCGTATCGTCGGGATGCTCTTCCTTGCTCTCGCGATCTACGTGGCGGTGGACGCCACGCGGACAATCATCATCAATGCCGCCCCGGGCGAGAGCATGGTAGGCATCGTCCTCGCCCTGCTCTCGCTGGCCATCATGCCGCTGCTTGCCAGGGCCAAGCGGCGAGTGGCATTTGCGATGGGCAGCGGCGCGCTTGCCGCCGAGGCTCGCCAGACTCTCTTCTGCACCTGGCTATCCGCAATCCTGCTTGGAGGACTGTTGCTCAATGCCACCGTCGGGTGGTGGTGGGCCGATCCAGTGGCGGCGCTCATCATGGTTCCGATCATTGCCAGGGAGGGATTGGCGGGGATCCGCGGCGAGTCCGCATGCGCGAAATGCACCAACGCCCCCGGTCACACCGCGTGACCGGGGGCGTCGTGCGTTCTGCTACGTCAGCTCAGGGCTTCTGCCCGTGCGGCTGGTCGTAGTGCGCCTGGATGTTGCCATCCGGCGCCAGCTGCAGCGGCACGTCGAGCACCACGGTCACGCCGTCCGGCGCGTACACCTTGAGCGCGACCTTGTCCCCCGACTTCGACCCCTCGCCATCGTCAATCAGCGTGAAGACCACCTTCGATCCCGGCGCGCCGTCCAGCTCGCCCAGCCCCTCGCCGTTGAAGGTGTCGAACGGCGCCACCGGCGGATGCGGCTCGATCGCCGGGTCATCCAGGCACTGCGCCAGCGTGATCGGCTTGGACAGGTGCCACTTGTGGCCCGGCCAGTTGATCTCGAGGTTGTTGGAGAGCGTGATGTCGCAGTGCAGCGTGAAGCCGTAGGTCACGTCCTGGTTGTCCGACGACTCGACCTTCCCGCCGCCACCCGTCATCCGCCCGTTCAGCAGCTCGATGGACTGGGGCTCGACCGAGAACATGTAATCGTTGTAGTCCGAGTCGAGCGGCGGCAGATCGGCCAGGAGTTCCAGCCGCGCATCCTCGGCCCCGACCAGGTACCTGGTCTCGTCCTGGCTGATCATCAGGGCGAACTGCTGCAGCGGCGGCGTCCCGTCGAATCCCCCCTCGGCATCGGAGCAGTCGGTATCCGGGGTGACGCAACTGCTGGTGGCGGTGCTGAAGTTGTTCTTGATGTAGAAGCCCCAGTCGGCGCCGCCGGTGTTGATGGTGATGGCGCTGTTCACCAGCCGGTTGCTCCAGTCCGCCACCGGATTGAGGTGGTAGCCGGCACCGTCCTTCGTGAACCAGCCGACCTCGCTCGGCTGGCCGAGCACCGAGCCCTTCAGGGTCACGGTGTACTCGTAGCCGCCGGCGAACATGAACGCCGACGGATCCCGGCCTTCGGGCCCGTCACCCCAGTACTTGCTGTAGCCTCCCTGATTCGCGAACGTTCCCGCCGCCGTGTTCAGCGGCTTGCAGTCGGCGCTGAAGGTACCGGTGGCAAAGAAGCCGACGTTGCAGTTGTCGGTGGTCGCGGTCTGGTCCGCCGAGGGGTTGTCCCAGAACTCGGTGGTGGCGCGGCCACTGTTGTTCGCCACTATGAGGTTGGTGAACGCGCCGGGGGTCGCGCCGGGCACGACGACCTGGGCTGGAGTGGGAATGGACTGAAGGTTGGCCTTCACGAACGCGGGGCCGTTCGGCAGTGCCGACGGCGCCATCGAGCCCGAGTCCGAACACGCGGCGAGAGCCGCGAGTACGAGCACGGGCACCAGGGGGCTGGTGCTGCGCATGCGTCATGCTCCTTGAAATGGATGTGAACTGATGTCGAGTAACTGTCCGCGCATCTGGCCGGACCGCTTGGAGTTACCGCCGATTCCGGCCTTGTCAAGAGGACCCCGGCCATGCCGGCCCTGACCGCCCGGACCCTCCGGTTCACCGGGAGGGCCCTGCTCCGCCGCTGCCCCAATTGCGGCAGCCCGGGAATCTGGCGCGGCTGGCTCCACATGCGTGACGCCTGCCCGCGCTGCGGGCTGCATCTGGAACGCGGCGAGCATGGCTACGTCGTGGGCTCCTACATGTTCAACATCGTGGCCTCGGAACTGGTCTTCGCCGCGATCTTCGTGGCCGTGCTGTTCGCCACCTGGCCCACACCACCCTGGCGGATCCTGCAGTGGGGCGGCGCTGCCCTGATGCTGCTGGTACCCGTGATCTTCTACCCCTTCTCCAAGACGCTCTTTCTGGCCTTCGACTTGCTCTTCCGGCCGCAGGGCTTCGAGTCGGACGACCAGGCCCGCGGTTCCGGCAATCGCCGCTGACAGATCCTGCACCGCACCGGCAGGAAGCTGCGCGTGCGTGCCAGGTCCGGCGTGGCCGGGACCGCACCCGGATCCCCCGCTGGGAGAGCGATATCAATGGTCCTGGACACGACAGACGCGGTCGCCGCATCGCATCCGGCGCTGCGGACCGCCTTCGCGGTGATTGCGATGATCCTCGCCGGCGTGCTGGTGGGCTGGCTGCTGGCGCGCTATGACGAACGCTGGAAGCGATTCTGGTAGGGTGCCGGCGCGCCGAGGATGAGCGCCATCGGCAGGCCGATCATCAGGGCGTGCTGCACCAGGTGGATATAAAAGAAGGGACGGGTCACCGGCACGGCGCTCGCCCGGCTCAGGGGCAGGACGACGAGATCCATGGCCAGCCAGATGACCGGCCCGTAGAGCAGCCCGGTGCGAATCCGGCCCGTCCGGGTGGAAACCCACCCCCGCAACCAGCCGATCCGCCTGCTGGCAACGTAGAAGATCAGGGTCCAGCAGAATGCGATGAAGAGATGGAGCACGAGGCCCAGCACCACGGTTCCGGCCCCACCCTCGAACGCCGCCTTCCCCAGCACACCGGTCGCGATGGACTGCGCCAGCCGCTCCAGGGTGGTCCGCTTCAGGATGACCGCGAATACCACGGTGACGTAGAGAAAATCGAGCGCGGCCACGGCAAGGGCCGCCGCCGCAATGCGGCGGATGGCCGGCGCGGAGCCGGTTGGCGGTGCATGCGCTTGCATGCACGACAGTGAAACAGCGGCAACTGTTTCGCAATGAACAGCGGACGAGCGGCGCTGGGGGGTGACAAGCGGCGAGCGTGACCCAGCACACGGCAGCCGGGGTCTCAATGACGCACCATGCACGCTGGTCACAGACCAGCGCCGGCCCCGGGCGGTGCCCAGGGCCATGTGTGCTGATGTTCCATACCAGCTGAAAGGACTTCACGTTGCTCAAGAGAACACTTCGCGCCGCCTCGCTGGCGGCCACGCTCGTCCTGCCGGTGCTGGGCTGCTCCGACAACAACAGCCCCGGCGGCACGACGCAGATGTCCGTCCAGATGACCGACGCCGCCGGCGACGTGAAGGCCGCCGTGGTGACGATCTCCGAGATCTACCTGGTCGGCAGCGGTGACCAGTCGCACGTGACACTCAGCAACACCGCCACCACCACCAACCTGCTCGACCTCGCCAACTCGACCAAGACCCTGGTGGACGCCAAGGACGTGGCCAACGGGACCTATTCCGAGCTGCGCTTCGTGATCACCGGCGGCTACCTGGAGGTGGACAACGGCGACGGCACCACCAGCATCTTCGCCTCGTCCCCGGACTACGCCGGCCTTCCGGCCGGGGCCACCGTGGCGGGCCAGCTGCAGATGCCGAGCCTGGCGCAGAGCGGCCTCAAGGTGGACCTGCCGAGTGATGCGCTGACACTGGATGGCGGCACGGAAACGCTGCTGCTCGACTTCGATGTGTCCCAGAGCTTCGGGCATGAGGCCGGCGGCTCCGGCATGTGGGTGATGCACCCGGTGATCAAGGGGGCGAACTTCACCGCGGCCGGTTCGGTGGATGCCAAGCTGTCCCTGGCGAGCGGCGTGACGCTGCCTGACCTGAACGGCACGCCCACCACGCTCGGCGGCTTCAGCGCCGTGCTCACGAATTCGGTGGGCGGCACCGAGACGATGGCGCTCACCGACACGGACGCCGACGGCACCTTCGATGCGAAGTTCGACTTCCTGCTGCCGGGCGACTACACCGTGACCTTTACCGGTCCGGCCGGCCTCACCTTCACGACGGATCCCGCCGGGCCGGTCGCCGCCACGGTGGCGGGCGGCGCGACGGTGGATGCCGCGGCCAGCGTGACGGCGGCATCGGTCACGCCCTGATCAGCTGCCGCGCCTCAGCGAGCCGCCTCCGGAACTCCGGGGGCGGTTTGCGTTTCGGCACCGCCGATCTCCCCCGCCTTGAGCAG
>DASTBA010000159.1:0-2974 GCA_035712285.1 Gemmatimonadales bacterium
GCTGGAGGAATCACTTCCCCGGCTCGGCTTCGACCGCGGCACCCTCGACGAGGTGCGGCGCGACCTCGCGCGGGTGCTGGACGAACTGCGCTCCCCGGAGCGGCTGCCGGCGTCGCACGGCGTCGCCATCTTCGCCTGCGAGCCGCTGGAGCTGTTCGAGGTGGTGGCACTGCCCGCGGTGCATCGCTCCCGTCTCGCGGTGGATCGCTCGCCGCTGGTGCGCGAGCTCGCGGCCGTGGAGGACGAGATCGGGCGCTTGCTGGCGGTGGTGCTGGACCGCAGCAGTGCCCGCTTCTTCGAAGTCGGCGCCTTCGAGGCCCGGGAACTGCCCGGCATGACCTCGCCCATGACGAAAGGCCGCTTCCAGGGCCAGGGCCGCGCCTTCGGCGAGCATTCCTACAACAACCGGATCCGGGAGGAGAAGCAGCGCCACTACGAGCTGGTGGCGCGCCGGCTCTTCGATCTGGACCGCCGGCAGCCGGCGCACGGCATCGTGGTCGCGGCCGTCGGGAAGGAGGCCGCGGCCCTGGAGCCGTTCCTCCATTCCTACCTGGTGGAGCGCCTCCTCGGCACCGCGCGCCTCAACCCGCGCGAGGTGACCGCGGCCGAAGTGCACGCGGCGGTCCTCGAAGTGCGGGAAGCGTTCGAGCGCGCCACCGAGCGCCAGCAGGTGCAGGAGGTCGCGGACGCGCTGGGCAGCGGCTGGGCGGTGAACGGCGTGCCGGAGACCTTGGCGGCGCTGGCCCGCGGCCAGGTGCGCGCGCTGCTGGTCAACGCCGATGCGGCGATGCCCGGCTTCCGCGCCGGCGACACCGGTCGGCTGGCGCTCACCGAGAAGGACCTGCACGGCGAGGGCGAGCCGCTGCCGGTGATCGACGTGGTGGACGATGCCATCGAGGATGCCCTGCGTCAGCATGTGGATGTCAATGTGGTTTTCGAGCCCGAGGCACGCGGTCGGACCGATGGCCTGGCCGCGCTGCTCCGATTCCGCTGATCCGGAGCGATGATGACGACTGACGCCGTCCCACGACATCTGGCCCGCCCGATACGGGTCCTGGTGGCCAAGCCGGGACTGGACGGGCACGACCGGGGCGCCAAGGTGGTGGCGGCCGCACTCCGGGACGCCGGCATGGAGGTGATCTATACCGGGCTCCACCAGACGCCGGAGATGATCGCCCGGGCCGCGGTGCAGGAGGATGTGGATGTCGTCGGGCTCTCGATTCTCTCCGGCGCCCACATGACCCTGTTTCCCCGGGTGCGGAAGCTGCTCGACGATGCCGGCCGGAAGGACCTGCTGCTCACCGGTGGCGGGATCATCCCCGAGGACGACATCCGCACGCTCGAAACCGGCGGCGTCGGCCGCCTGTTCGGACCGGGCACGCCGACATCGGAACTCGTCAACTACATCGAGTCATGGGCCGCCCAGCATCTCGCCGACTGACCCTCGCCGCATGACCGCGCCCCGCGATCGCGCGAGCCGGCTCCGCGAGCTGACCGACGAGTACCTTGCCCTGGCACGCCGGCTGGAGCAGGGGGGCGGCGCCAGGCGCGTGGCCCGGATGCATGAACGCGGGCAGATGGCGCCGCGCGAGCGGGTGGAGGCGCTCCGCGATCCCGGTTCGCCCTGGTTCGAGATCGGCCTGCTGGTGGCGTACGATCGCTACGACGGCCAGGCGCCCGGCGCCGGCGTGATTACTGGCGTGGGCCAGGTGGCCGGGCGGGACTGCGTCATCGTGGCCAACGACGCCACGGTGAAGGCCGGGGCCTGGTGGCCCGAGACGATCGCCAAGATGCTGCGGGCGCAGGAAGTCGCGATGCGCCAGCGCATCCCGATCATCTACCTGGTGGACAGCGCCGGCGTGAACCTGCCGTACCAGGGCGGCGTGTTCCCGGGACAGTACGGCGCCGCGCGCATCTTCTACTACAACTCGCTGATGCGGCACTACCTGCACGTGCCGCAGGTGGCGGCGGTGATGGGGAGCTGCGTCGCCGGGGGCGCGTACCTTCCCGCGCTCTCCGACGTGATCTTCATGGTGGACGGCACCAGCTTCATGGGACTGGGCGGGCCGAACCTCGTGAAGGGCGCCACCGGCCAGGTGATCGATGCGGAAACCCTGGGCGGCGCCGTGACGCACACCGCCGTGAGCGGCGTGGCCCACTATCGCGCCGCCACCGACGCGGACTGCATTGCCCGGATCCGTGAATATGTGGGGCGACTGCCGGCGGACGCGGGACGCGGCGTCGGTAGTAGGGGCGCATGGCCATGCGCCCCTACGCCGCCCCGTGACCCGCGCCCGCCGGCGCGTGCCGCGATCGACGTTTACGATCTCCTCCCCCACGACCACCGCATGTCCTACGACATGCGGCATCTGCTGGACTGCCTGCTCGACGCCGGCGCGCTCGACGAGTTCCAGCCGGCCCATGCCGCGGAGGTGATCTGCGGCCACGCGCACATCGAGGGGCATCCGGTCGCGGTCATTGCCAACCAGCGCGGCATCATCAAGGGCCGGCCCGGCGAACGGCCGCGCTTCGGCGGCATCATCTACACCGGCAGCGCGGAGAAGGTGGCGTACTTCATCGAGAGCGCCAATCGGGAGCGGATGCCGATCCTCTTCGTGCAGGATGTGAGCGGCTTCATGGTGGGGCCCGAGGCCGAACACTCCGGCATCATCCGGGCCGGCGCACGATGGGTCGAGGCGATGGCCACCGCGGCGGTGCCGAAGCTCGTGCTCACGGTGAATCACGCTTCCGGCGCCGGGTACTACGCCATGGCAGGGCAGGGGTTCGATCCGGACTTCATCGTCTCGTGGCCCACCGGCCGGATGGCCGTCATGGAGGGCGAAGCCGCGGTGATGGCGGTGCATGGGCCGGCGCTCGATGCCGCCCGGACGGAAAAGAAAGCGCCGCCCGCCGATGTGGCCGCCGCCGTGGACGCCATGCGCACCGACTACGAGCACCAGCTCGATGCCCGCTA
>DASTBA010000160.1:0-8592 GCA_035712285.1 Gemmatimonadales bacterium
TCCTGGGCCGAGGCGCGTGCCGCCGCCGCCGCGTTCGGCTCGGCGCGCGGCGAGTGGCTCCCGACCGTTGACGCCACCGCCAATGCGTCACGGGTCAAGACCTCGGCCAGCCAGGGCCGGACGGCGGTGAAGCAATCGGTCTTCACGCCCAGTCTCTCGCTCAGCTGGCTGCTCTTCGACTTCGGCGGGCGGACCAGCCGGGTCTCCGCCGCCCAGGAGCAGCTGCTCTCGGCCGACTTCACCCACAACGCCGTCCTGCAGGGCGCAGTGCTTCAAATCGAAGTGAGCTACTTCCAGTATGTGGCCACCCGCGCGCTGCTCGAAGCGCAGAACACCACGCTCGAGGAGGCGCAGGCGAACCTTGACGCCGCCGAGGAACGGCGGAAGGTGGGGCTTGCGACCATCGCGGACGTGCTGCAGGCGCGAACGGCACTGAGCCAGTCGCAGCTCGCCGCCCAGTCCACCGAGGGAACACTCGCCACCACCCGCGGCGCGCTCGCGCTGGCGCTCGGGCTCCCGGCCAACGTGCCGTACGACGTGGACACCACGGCGGCCGAGGTGCCGGTGGCGGTGCTGGCCGACAGCGTGGATGCGCTCATCAACGCAGCCGTGCTGGGTCGACCCGACCTGGCGGCGGCACGCGCCGATGCGCGGGCGGCGGCGGCGCGCGTGGGAGACAGCCGCGCGGCGCTGTTCCCGTCCCTGCAGTTCACCGGCAACGCCGGCCGCACCTACACCACCAGCATTCCCAACGGCTCCAACAACTACACCGTCACGCTCGGCATGAGCATCCCCATCTTCAGCGGCTTCTCGCGCCAGTACGACCTCAAGGCCGCCGAGTACGCGGCGGACGCCGCCGCGGCGCGCACCCAGTCACTCCGGCAGCAGGTGGTGTACGAGGTGTTCAGTTCGTACTACACGCTCCAGACGGCCACGAAGCGGGTGCGCACCGCCGACGCGCTCCTCGCCAGCGCCGAGCAGTCGGCCGAAGTGGCACTCGCCCGATACAAGGAAGGCGTGGGCACGGTGCTCGACCTGCTGGCGGCGCAGAGCGCGCTGGCCGATGCGCGGGCCCAGCGCATCCAGGCCCGCCTGGAGTGGAATGTTTCGCTCGCCCAGCTTGCCCACGACGCGGGCCTGCTCGACGAGCATGGCGGCAGCCCGCTCCGACTGGTTCCCGACACGACTCACCCGGCGCCCGATCAATGACGCGTACCGCCCTCATTCCGTTCACCGCGGCGCTGGCCGCCCTGGCCCTCAGCTCCTGCGGCGATGCGAAGATCCCCGCGGCGCCGCCGACGCCGGTGATGATCGGCACGGTGCAGCAGGGGCCGGTGCCCTACGAGATCGCCGCCACCGGTACCGTGGAGCCGCTCCAGACGGTGGCGGTGCAGCCGCAGGTCAGCGGGCAGATCGTCCGGGTGCTGTTTCACGAGGGAGACGACGTGAAGCAGGGCCAGGTGCTCTTCGAGATCGACCCGCGCCCCTTCCGGGCGGCGCTCTCGCAGGCCCAGGCCGACCTCGCCCGCGCGCGGGCCCAGGCGGAAGCGGCGGACCAGCAGGCCAAGCGCTACGCCACGCTCGCCGAGCGGGAGTTCGTGACGGCCCAGCAGAACGACCAGGCGCGCACCGACGCGCTCTCGGCCAGGGCCACGCTCGAGGGCGCGCAGGCGGCGGTGGACCAGGCGCGGCTCAACCTGCAGTACGCCACCATCCGCGCGCCGATTGGCGGGCGGACCGGCAGCCTGCTCGTGCGCGAGGGCAACCTGGTGCGCGCGGCGAGCCCGGAGCCGCTCGTGACCATCAACCAGATCAGGCCGATCCTCGCGCGCTTCGCGGTGCCGGCCTCGAACCTCGCGCAGATCCAGCAGCGCATGGGCGACAAGCTCCCGGTGCGCGTCGAGCCGACCGCCGGCGGCCAGCCCAGCACCGGCACGCTCGACTTCGTGGACAACGCCGTGGACACCACCACCGGCACCATCCTGCTCAAGGCACGGTTCACCAACGGCGACGGGCTCCTCTGGCCCGGCGAGTTCGTGAACGTGCGCATCCGTCTCTACGTCCAGGAGAACGCCCTCTCCGTTCCCGCCGCCGCGGTGGTGTCGGGCCAGTCCGGCACCTTCGTCTTCAAGGTGAAACCCGACAGCTCGGCGGTGACGGTGCCGGTGACGGTGCAGCGCACCAACGACAGCGTGGCGGTGATCACGGCGGACCTCAAGCCCGGCGAGCGGGTCGTCACCGATGGGCAGATCCGGCTGCGCGATAGTGCCAGGGTGCAGATCCGCCCGCCCGCCCGGACGGCGGTGAAGGAGGACTCATGAACATCGCGGGACTCTTCATCCGCCGGCCGGTGATGACCACGCTGGTCATGGCCGGCATCCTGCTCTTCGGCATCGTGGCCTACCGGCTGCTGCCGGTGAGCGACCTGCCCTCGGTGGATTATCCGACCATCAACGTGAGCGCCAGCCTTCCGGGTGCCAGCCCGGAGACGATGGCGTCCGCGGTGGCGACGCCGCTGGAGAAGACCTTCTCCACCATCGCCGGCCTCGACGCGATGACCTCGAGCAGCGGCCAGGGCAGCACCTCCATCACGCTCCAGTTCTCGCTCAGCCGGAACGTGGATGCCGCCGCGCAGGACGTGCAGGCGGCCATCTCGCAGACGCTCCGGCAGCTGCCGCAGGACATGCTGCCGCCCAACTTCCGGAAGGTGGACCCGTCCGCCAGCCCGATCCTCTACCTCGCCCTCCGCACCAGTACCCTGCCCCTGCCCCAGCTGGACGAATACGCCGAGACCTCGCTGGCGCAGCGGCTCTCGACCATTGACGGCGTGGCGCAGGTGCAGGTGTACGGCTCCCAGAAGTATGCCGTGCGCATCCAGCTCGACCCGCAGCAGCTGGCGCTCCGCAACATCGGCATTGACGAGGTGTCGAACGCGGTGCAGAACGGCAACGCCAACCTGCCGACCGGCATCCTGTGGGGCACCGACAAGGCGTATGCCGTCGAGTCGAACGGCCAGCTGAACGATGCCGCGGACTTCGGCCGGATCATCGTGGCCTACCGCGACGGCGCCCCGGTGCGGCTGGCGGACCTGGGCCGCGTGATCGACAGCGTGCAGGACAACCGGAACGCCAGCTGGTACAACGGCGAGCGCGCCATCGTGCTCGCGATCCAGCGGCAGCCGGGCACCAACACCGTGCTGGTGGCGGGCCGCGTCAAGGCGGAGATCGAGAAGATCAAGCCGCAGCTGCCGGCATCGGTCTCGATCGCCACGCTGTACGACCGGTCGCAGTCCATCGAGGCGTCGGTGTTCGACGTGAAGATCACGCTCTTCATCACGCTCTGCCTCGTGGTGATGGTGATCTTCCTGTTCCTGCGGAACATCCGGGCAACGATCATCCCCAGCCTCGCGCTGCCGATGTCGCTGGTGGGCACCTTCGCGGTGATGTACCTGCTCGGCTACAGCCTCGACAACCTCTCGCTCATGGCGCTCACGCTGAGCGTCGGCTTCGTGGTGGACGACGCGATCGTGATGCTGGAGAACATTGTCCGCCACATCGAGGCGGGCGAGGGAGTGATGGAGGCGGCGCTCAAGGGGAGCCGGGAGATCGGCTTCACCATCCTCTCGATGACCCTCTCGCTGGTGGCGGTCTTCATCCCGGTGCTTTTCCTGGGCGGGCTCATCGGCCGCCTGTTCCACGAGTTCGCCGTCACCATCAGCGTCGCGATCCTGGTCTCGGGCTTCGTCTCGCTCACGCTGACGCCGATGCTCTGCAGCCGCTGGCTGAAGCCGCACGGCACCCAGCGGCCCAGCCGGTTCCATGATGCCACCGAGCGGGCCTGGGAGCGGACGCTTGGCGCCTATGACCGGAGCCTGGCATGGGTGATGGACCGGCGCGGGATGGCCATGATCTTCAGTGCCGTCATCCTGCTGGGCACACTGTTCCTCGGCCGCGTGGTGCCCAAGGGATTCATCCCGAGCGAGGACCAGGGCCAGCTCTTCGGCACCACCGAGACGGCGGAAGGCACCAGCTTCGACAACATGCTGCAGCACCAGGTCGCCGCCGCCGGCATCGTGCAGCAGGATCCCAACGTCGAGGGGTTCATGTCCTCCGTGGGCGGCGGGCGCGGCTCCGCCAACCAGGGCCGGCTCTTCATCCACCTCAAGCCCAAGGGCGACCGGAAGCTCGACGCCGACGGCGTGGCGCGGGAACTCACCCGGAAGCTCAGCGCCATTCCCGGCCTCCGGGTGTTCATCCAGAACCCGCCGCCGATCAACGTCGGCGGCCGCTCCTCGAAGAGCCAGTACCAGTTCACGCTGCAGGGTTCCGACATGGACGAGCTCTACAGCGGATCGCAGCGGCTGGAGGAGCGGATGCACAGCCTTCCCGCCCTGACGGACGTGACGTCCGACCTGCAGATCAAGAACCCGCAGGTGCAGGTCACCATCAACCGGGATCGCGCCGCCTCGCTCGGCATTGACGTGACGCAGATCGAGCAGGCGCTGTACAACGCCTACGGCTCACGGCAGGTGTCCACCATCCTGACGCCCAACAACCAGTACTGGGTCATCATGGAGCTCCTGCCCCAGTACCAGAAGGACCTGTCGGCGCTCAACCTGCTGCACATCACCGGGCGTTCCGGCACGGCGGTGCCGCTCGGCTCGCTCGCCACGGTGACGCCAGGCACCGGGCCGCTCACCGTCAACCACTCGGGGCAGCTGCCGTCGGTGACGCTCTCGTTCAACCTCGCGGAAGACGCGTCGCTCGGTACCGCGGTGGACCAGGTCACGGCCGCCGCGCGCGAGGTGCTCCCCTCCAGCATCAGCACCAGCTTCTCCGGCACGGCGCAGGCGTTCCAGGACGCGCAGCGCGGACTGCTGGTGCTCCTGGTGCTCGCCATCCTGGTGATCTACCTGGTGCTGGGGATCCTGTACGAGAGCTTCATCCACCCGCTCACGATTCTCTCGGGGCTGCCGTTCGCGGGCTTCGGTGCGCTGCTGGTGCTGCTGATCTTCCGGATGGACCTCAGCGTCTACGCCTTCGTGGGCGTCATCATGCTGATCGGCCTGGTGAAGAAGAACGCCATCATGATGATTGACTTTGCGGTCGAGGCGGAACGGAACCACGGTCTCACGGCGCGGGAGGCGATCATCGAGGCGGCGCGGGTGCGGTTCCGGCCGATCATGATGACCACGATGGCGGCGCTGATGGGCACCCTGCCGATCGCCCTCGGCACCGGTGCCGGCGCCGAGTCCCGCCGGCCGCTGGGTGTCGCGGTGGTGGGCGGGCTCGCCTTCTCGCAGTTCATCACGCTGTACATCACGCCGGTGGTGTACACCTACATGGATGCGCTGCAGCGGCGGCTGGGAAAGGCGGGCAGGGCGGACGAGGCGGACAGGGCGGACGGGATGGCCGACGGGCTGGCGATCGTGCAGAGACGCTAAAGAACTTGTCCGCCTTGCCCGTCCTGTCCGTCCTGCCCAAAGGCGCCGATCGGAATCGAACCGATGAATGGAGGTTTTGCAGACCTCTGCCTTACCACTTGGCTACGGCGCCGAGGGCGGAACAATAGCCAAGCCACGGCAAAGTCGGAACTTGCACACTTGAACGTCGCAAACTGAAACCTTCGATCGACCCCTCCGTAGGGCTGCCGTTTCCGTCGAGCCAGTCCCTCGCGAGGTTCCCGATGAAGCGCCTGATGGTATTGATTGCTCTCTTCGGAGTCATCGTCGTCATGGCCTTGACTGCGATCACCGTCCGCACCCCTGCCCGGGCCCGCCGGTGGCTCGCCGAGTACGACAGTACGAAGCATTACCTGGCCACCGCCGACGCCAACTTCGACTGGGTCGTGGCGGAGAAACACCTCGATCTCGCAGCACTGGATTCTGCCACCCGGGATCAGGTTGCCCACGCGTGGACGTCCATGGGCGCCGCGTGGACCGTGCGGCGCTTCGTCCGCCAGTTTGACGACGGTCACACGCGGGCGTGGATTCGCCCCGTGATCTGGTGGCAAGGGTTTCGTGGATCGGGCCCTGCTCCTGCATCGCCGGATGCCGGCATGGCAACATCCGACCTGGCGACTCCGGTGGCCCCTGCGCTCAGGCGTGACATGCCGGCGGCAGAAGGGTGCAGCGCCATCGGCCTCGACATCGATGCACGCCCCGAAGGCTGGGCGCTTCCCTTCCCGGACGCCGCCGGTGCGGTGCTGGTCCCCGATCCTGAATTTCCCGCAGTCATCATTCCGCTGGCGAATGGCCGCAAGGTGGGCATCCTGCGTGTGGCCACTTTTGGGCACGAGCATTTCGGTCCCAGCTGCGAGCGGGCGTGGGCGACCTACCGCACAACGTTGCCCGCTCCCTGCAGCGGCGACTGCGTCGCGCGTCTCGAGGCGGCGGTCATGCAGGAGGCGGCGATCCGTGCCGCCACGGTGGCACGCGACCTCGGACGGCGAGGCGCCAGCGCTGTCGTGGTTGACATCACCGGCAACGGCGGCGGTTCCGAGCTCGCGGACGCGATGGCGCGGGCACTGACGGCGACACCACTTCACCTGGCCGCCGGCGGATTCATCCGGCATCCGCTCCACGTGCAGTCGCTGCGCGAGAAGCGCAACGCCATCCTCGATGACACCACGGATGCGACGCCGGTCCAGCGGGCGATCATTGCCGAAGCAGTGCGACACCTCGATTCGCTGCTCATGGACGCGCAACAGGCTTGCGACCGTGATGGCGTGTGGAAGGGCGAGACACCGGCATGCTCGAATGTGATCGTCGCGCCGCCGTTCAGGAGCTACGTGCCACCCGGCACGCTCGATGGTCTCGCCGACGGCTGGGTGATCTGGCCCGCCTCCTGGTCCGGCTCGATCGAAGGGATCTACACCGGAACCCTGCTGATCCTGCAGGACCAGCGGTCGGCGTCGGCCTCGGAGGAGTTCGCCGCTCGCCTGCGCGACAACAATGCCGCCAGGATCGCTGGAAGCCGGAGCTATGGCGCCGGCTGCGGCTACAGCAATGGCGGCACCTCGCTCAAGCTCCGGGCGCTGGGCCTGCTGGTGCGCGCACCCGACTGCCAGCGGCTGCGCATGGATGGAACGAACGAGACAGCGGGCGTTGCGCCAGATATGGACGCGGGCTGGAGCAGGGATGAGAGTGGGGCCGACAGCGTGCGGAAGGCGGTGGCGGCCATCGGGCGGGCACTTGCATCACAATGATCAGTGGAAGCGGTCGTCGCCCCACTTGGCCGGGTTCTCACGGATGTACCGCCGGACCGCCGCCAAGGCCCGTTCATCACGCAGGATACGCTCGTAATAGTTGCGTTGCCATACCGGTGTGCCGGGCGTGCCACGGCGGAGGTTGATGGCGCGAGCGGAGAATGCTTTGAACGCACGCACGATTTCCGGTAACGCGTGACGGCGTGGGTCCGGGACGCCGCCCGACGTTGGGATCGGGGCCCGGGCGACCGTAGGGGCGGGTCTTAGACCCGCCCCTACCTGCCCCGTTTCCGGGCGGCCGTCCGATGCCCCGGACCGACCCGCCCCTACCTGCCCCGCTTCCCGGCGGCTGCCCGATGCGCCGGACCGACCCGCCCCTACCTCCCCCGTTTCCCGGCGGCCGCCCGATGCCCCGGACCGGCCTGTTCCCACGACCCCGTCCAACACCACGATCCCGTGCACATGGTTGGGCATCACTACGAACGCATCCAACCGGACACGCGGATAGTGCAACGGCAATCGTTCCCACGCGGTCACAACCAGGTGACCTGCCTCACTCAGGATTGCTGTACCGTTCCGGATTCGGCCAAGGATCCGCTTGCGCCCCGCCACGCAGACGGTGACGAAGTACGCGCCGTCGAGCGCGTAATCGAACCCCCGCAGCCGGATGGACCGCCGGCCGTCAGCCAGCGGCTCAAAGCGGTGCGACACGGCGGCGCCCGGACGGTGCGTGCATCCGCACAATCTGGGCACCGATCATCAACGATCCATCAATACGGCCTTCCGCCTACTGCACGATGATCGTCCCCGACATCGTCACGCCGTGCACGGCACAATCGTACTGATAGGTGCCTGGCGTATTGAAGATGAACGAATACGTGCTGCCATTCCCCGTCATGGTCGAGCTGCTCGTGAAGCTGGGCGAACCCAGCGACTGCACACTATGTGGAATGGCTCCGGTATTGGTCCAGGTCCAAACCACCTTGGTCCCGGCGCTCACGGTGAGACTGGAAGGCGTGAACGTATTGTTGCCAACCACAACGTTTGCGGTCACCACCGGCTGCTCTCCCGTCGCCGTGAACGTCACCGGCGACCCCGTGAGCGCTGTGGATACGGCCGTGGCGGTGTTGGCGCCGGTCGCGGGTCCGAGCGTCAACGACGTGCTCGCCGTGCCCGATCCATCCGACGTACTCGACGCCGGCGTGACCGAGCCACCGCCGGCGGTGACCGCCCAGTTGACCGTCACCCCCGACACGCCGTTGCCGAAGGCATCCTTGACCGACACCTGCAGCGGGTTCGCCAGCGCCGCCGAGACCGGACCGCTCTGGTTATTCCCGCCCTTGAGTGCCAGCTGCGTGGCGGCCCCCGCCAGCGCCGTGGCCGAGA
>DASTBA010000161.1:0-2017 GCA_035712285.1 Gemmatimonadales bacterium
GGAGCCGCCGCCGCAGGGCAAGCACAACGCGCTCCAGAAGCTGGCGTACACCGGCATCCTGCTGCTCGCGACCATTTCCGTGCTGTCGGGGTTCGCCATCTACAAGCCGGTGCAGCTCGCCTGGCTCACCCGGCTGTTCGGCGGCTACGAGCTGGCGCGCTACTGGCACTTCGTGGCGGTGTGGCTCTTCACGGCGTTCGTGATCGTGCATGTGCTGGCGGTGTTCCTCTCCGACCCCGCGTCGCTCCGGGCGATCATCACCGGGCGGTACCGCGGGAGGCATGTGCCGCATGACTGAGAAGTCGCGAGACGCGAGACACGAGCCGCGAGTCCCGAGTCCCGAGTCCCGCATCCATCCACTCGCCCGGCGGGACTTCCTCCGTCTCGGTCTCGTCGCCGGGCCCGCATCGCTGGTGGCCGCCTGCGGCTGGGATGGCGGGGGACTCATCCGGCCGAAGCTTGCGACGGTTTCCCGGATCAATGACTGGGTGGGCGAGCACATTCTCCAGTCCAACAGCCGGCTCGCACCGACCTACGCGGAAGCCGCGCGGGCCGGTACGATGCCAGCCTACTACGTATCCGATGGCATGCCGCCGGCCGCCGAGGCGGCGTGGTCGCTGCAGGTGGACGGGCTGGTGCGGAAGCCGGGCCGCTTCACGCTGGAGATGCTGCTGGCGATGCCGAAGCTCGCGTACACGGTGAAGCACCATTGCGTGGAGGGGTGGACCGCGGTCGCATCATGGGCCGGCGTGCCGTTCGGCGCGCTGGCGGCGCAGGTGGATCCGGCGCCCGGGGCCGACTTCGTCCTGTTCCAGTCGTTCGACGTGGATCCGCACGGGGTGCGATACACCAACGGCTGGGACATGAAGAGTGCCATGCACCCGCAGACCATCCTGGCCTACGCCTTCAACGACCGGCCGCTGCCACCGGCGCACGGTGCCCCGCTCCGCCTGTATGCCCCGATCAAGCTCGGCTACAAGATGACCAAGTACCTCACGCGCATCACCTTCACGGACAGGCGCCCGGGCGGCTACTGGGAAGACAAGGGGTATCCGTGGCTGGGCGGGCTCTGATGATCACCTCCCGCATCCTCGGCACCGGCATGGCCGTGCCCGACCGCGTCGTGACCAATGACGACCTCTCGCAGCTCATGGACACGAGCGACGCATGGATCCGCGAGCGGACCGGCATCGCCGAGCGGCGCTGGGTGGGCGAAGGCGAGACCGGCGTGTCCCTGGGACTTGCGGCCAGCCGACGCGCGCTGGAGATGGCGAGTATCCCGGCGAGCGAGGTGGACGCGATCGTCTACGCCACCTGCTCGCCCGACCACTTCGCCCCTGGCAACGGGGTCTATCTGCAGGAGGCGCTCGGCGCCGGCAACATCCCGGCGCTCGACGTGCGCGCCCAGTGCAGCGGATTCGTCTACGGCCTGTCGGTGGCCGATGCCTGGATCCGGAGCGGGATGTACCGCACCGTGCTGCTGGTGGGCCAGGAAATCCAGAGCACCGGCATGAACGTCTCCACCGAGGGCCGGAACACCGCCGTCATCTTTGCGGACGGGGCCGGTGCCGCGGTGCTTCGCGCATCGGACGACCCGGCGCACGGTGTGCTCGGCTTTGACCTCCACAGCGACGGTGCCAACGCCGACAAGCTGTGGGTGGACGCCCCCGGCTCGATGTATCATCCGCGTGTCAGCACCGGCCAGATCGGGAAGGGACAGCATTTCCTGCAGATGGAGGGGCGGGAAGTGTTCCGCCATGCCGTGGTGCGGATGCCGGAGTCGGTCAGGACACTGCTCGGCAGGTTCTCGCTGGCACCGGCCGGCATCTCGCTCCTGATCCCGCACCAGGCCAATCTCCGCATCTCCGAGGCGGTGCAGAAATCGCTGGGTCTCCGCGACGATCAGGTGTACAACAACATCCAGCGCTACGGGAACACCACGGCGGCCACGATCCCGATCGCGCTGGACGAGTGCGTGCGGGCCGGCCGGGTGAAGCCGGGCGACCTCGTGGTCATG
>DASTBA010000162.1:0-4994 GCA_035712285.1 Gemmatimonadales bacterium
ACGACACCGAGATTCGGCTCGAGCGTGGTGAACGGATAATCGGCAATGCGGGGCCGAGCCGCCGAGATGACCGACAACAGCGTGCTCTTGCCGGCATTGGGCTCGCCCACCAGGCCGACATCGGCCAGGAGCTTGAGCACCAGCTCGATGGACCGCTCCTGCCCCTCTTCGCCCGGCTCCCACTCGCGCGGCGCCTGGTGCGTGGCGGTGGCGAACCGGGCATTGCCCCGGCCGCCGCGGCCACCGCGTGCCACCAGCAGCCGCTGCCCCGCCGCCAGTACCTCGCCGATCAGCTCGCCGCTGTCGGCATCGCGTACTTCGGTGCCCGGGGGTACCGGCATCGCCACATCGGGCGCGGACGCGCCCGTCTGCGTCTTGCCCTTCCCGTGCTCGCCCCGCTCGGCCTTCCACTGGGTGCGATAGCGATAATCGAGGAGGGTGGCGAGGTTGGCATCGCCCTCGACGTAGATGCTGCCGCCCCGCCCGCCGTCGCCGCCGTCCGGCCCCCCCTTGGGCTTGTACTTGAAGCGCGCGAAGGACGACGCACCGGAGCCGCCGGTGCCCGCGGTGACCTTCACGATCGCACGGTCGATGAACATCAGGTGCTCCAGCCGTCCCGCACGGTGCGCCAGAGCTCCTTGACCTTCTTCCACTGGTCGAAGCTCAGCAGCGGATTCACCACCGACAGCACCCCTTCCACCTGGGCGAATGAAGCGCCGGCATGCAGCGCGCCCCGGAGGTGAGAATGCAGCTGGCGCGGCGTTTCCAGCACCGCCGCCTGCGCCACGATGCACAGCTCCCGCCGGAGCAGGTCCAGCCCCGGACGGGACAGGGTGCGGCCGTAGCCCTCGGTGATCATCCACAGGTCCATTGCCGGGTGGAGCGCGCGGACACTCTCCCGCAGCTTCTCGTAGTTCTCTCCATAGACGATCTCGCAGGTGGCCTCGCCGCGGGCGGTCCAGTCGGGCACGTGATCATACTGCGCATCGGGATCGTCCTTCGGGGCCGGCACGCCGGAGAACTTCCGCCAGGCGCCCATGGCCACGAGCGTGCGCGGGTAGCCCACGAACAGGAGCGACTGCAGGAGCAGCTCCTCCACCCACTGCACCGGCACCTGGGACCGCCGAAGCGGGGTGACGCGCTCGCGCAGCTCCGGCTCGTAGCCCTGCGCGATGGCGGCCGCAAAGCGGACCAGGTCGCGCGTCTCGGGGTCGAGAGAATCCTGTTTGGCCATCACGATACCTCAGGTGCGGCGAAATACCGTACCAATCGAGTGCAAATCAGACCAGAATGCGCGGCGCCCCGCTCGCACGGAGCACGCCGGTGATCTCGCCGCGGGTGTTGCGAGTCGGCACCTCGGCCCGGTCCCGCACCGCCGCGAGCGCCGATGGATCCACCCGGAGCGCCGGAAGCAGCGCGTCGAGCACACCAAGCAGCGCGACCGGTGCGGCCCGCATGTCGCCATCCTCGACCTTGAGCGCGATGCCGACCCCGTGTGCCGGCAAGGCGGCGCCGTAGACGCCCTCGGCGCCCACCTTGGCGACGATGCCGCCGGGCCACGCGGTCATGAGCTCGGTGCAGAACCGCCCGGTCCCCGCCACCAGCATCGGGTGCGCGAGCATCGCCTCCCGAAGGCGGCGGGCGGCCGGCTTCCCGCTCGCGCCGAAGCGGGCGTACGCGGTGGCCATCCCCGTGAGCGGCAGCCCGAAGCAGACCGCGGTGCAGCCGTCCACCGCGCGCGCAAGGCGGCCGGCCGGCACGCCGCTCCACTCCGCGATGCACTCCGCGATCCGCGCCTGCACCGGATGCCCGTCGCGTTCGTACCCCTTCGTCGGCCAGCCGTGATGCAGCGCCTGCGCCAGCATGCCGGTGTGCTTGCCGGAACAGTTGCTCCACCTGGGCGTGAGCTTGAGGCCGGTGCGCATCACCATTTCGGCGACTGCGCTGCCGAGCGGCGGGTGGGGACCGCAGGCGAGCGCCTCTTCCCCGAGGCCGATGCGCCGGAAAAACCGGTCAACCACGTCCAGATGGATGCGCTCGCTCGAGTGGGAGGCGCAGGCGAGGGCGAGTTCCTCCGGCACGAGGCCGAACCGGTCGGCGGCGCCATCCTCGACCATCGGCATCGCCTGGAACGGCTTGGCGGCACTGCGCCAGTAGGTAACGAGCGACGGATCGCCCGACTCGGCCAGCAACCGGCCATCGGTGTCCGTCACCGCGAGCGAGACCCGGTGTATCGATTCCACCATCTTCCCGCGCGTGGACTCGACGACGAATGCATTCATGGCAGGGGAAGATAACCGCGGTTAGGTTACGGCCCCATGCCGCGCACGCTCGCCCGACTGCTCCCTGTCATCCTCCTGGTCCTGCCTGCCGCGCTTGTCGCGCAGGCGTCGGCGTACATCCCGCTGGACGACACGGACCTCCCGCTCCTCGAGCATCTCATCGCCCGCGGCGACGTGGAGGATCCGTCGCCGATGCTCCGGCCGTTCCGCGCGGCGGACGCCGAGCGGGTGCTGGCGCTGGCGGACACGGCGGGCGCGCCGAACCGCGCGCTCATTGCGCGGCTGCGTGCACGGTTCGCCCCGGCGGCTACACCGGCGTGGTGGCGCGGCACCGCGCGCGGGGGATTCCAGGCGTACACCCATGGGCGGCGTGACGAGCTGCATCCGGCGGGGGACGGCGGCGTCCAGCCATACGCCGACGTGACCCTGAGCGCCGGCTTCGGCAGCCTCGTGGCGGTCACCCGGCCGGCGATCGAGCAGCGGGTGCAGCACGACCCCGACTGGACCAACCGCGCCGGGCTCTCGGTAACCGGCCGGCTGGTCGAGGGCTACGTCAGCGCGCAGACGAAGTACGTCCGGCTCTTCTACGGCCAGATGGATCACAACTGGGGGCCGGTGGGGCTGCCGGGCATTCCGCTCTCGAACTACGCCTACGAGCGGCAGGGGCTCATGCTCGAGTTCGGCACGCGGAGCGTCCGCCTGAGTGCGCTGGCGACCGACCTCCGCGACCAGACCGACAGCATCGGCCAGCTGGTGCACCGGTACTACTTCGTGCATCGGCTGGCGGTGCGGGCGTCCGACCGCTTCCAGGTGGCGGCGTGGGAGTCCAACGTGCTGGCCGGTGCGGACCGGAACTTCGAGACCCGGTACCGGAATCCGCTCTCGGTGGGTTACCTGGCCAACACCATCGGTGTCGGGGATCGCGGCAACGAGATGCTGGGCTTGGATCTCACCTGGCGGGCCTGGCGGCACACGACGATCGAGGCCCAGCTCGCGCTCGACGATTTCTGGTACCAGAACCGGAAGGAGAACCGGGACCGCTGGGGGATGACCCTCGCCGCGTCGGGCCCGCTGGGGCGGACGGCCGGCTGGCGCGCCATGTACACCCAGATGTCGTCCCTGGCGCTCCGCACCTTCAATCCGCAGGAGAACTTCACCGACGCGGGGATCGGCATTGGCCGCAACTTCACCGACATGGACCTCGCGCTGGTGCGGGTGAGCGTGCCGGTGCGTGAACGCTGGCTGGTGACGCCGGAGCTCGCCTTCCAGCGCCAGGGCGAGGGGGCGATCGACACGCCGTATCCCGCGAGAGGCCCCGCACTGGAGAACACGCCGGCACTGTTCATCGGTACGGTTGAGAAAACCTTGCGGGTCGGGATGGCAGTCCAGGGAAGCTGGGGGCCGCTCGCGCTTTCGGCGGACGGCGGGTTCCATCACATCATCAACCGGTTCAATGTCCCGGGCAATACCAAGGATCGCTTCGAGGCGCGACTGCAGGCGACGCTCGGCATCAGCCGGGGCGGGCGGCTCGCAGGCGACGGACTCTGAGCCGCGGCGGCAGCTCTACTACCGCGCACCGGCCCGGCCGGTTACTTTCCGCCCTCCGAAATCGCGGGCGATTAGCTCAGCTGGTTAGAGCGCGCGCCTCACATGCGCGAGGTCACAGGTTCAAGTCCTGTATCGCCCACTGCCGCAATTCGAAGCCCCGCACGTCACTGCGGGGTTTTTTCACATCGCCCCGCGAGGCGCGGACTGAGCAACCGTAACGTTCCCAGTCACAGAAGGCCCAGTTTCGCAAGCTGCGAGGCCAGCTGGTCGGCGTACTGCGTGGTCCGGTATTCGACCACCTCCGCGCGGTGCCGCACCTCGCCGAGGTGCGCGTAGGTGCGCTCCACCATGGCCGGCGACGTGTGCCCCAGCTCGCGGCTCACGGTGTAGACGCTCACCGGCGCGCCGTGATCGAGCGTCTGCAGCCGCGCGGCCGTGTAGGTGTGCCGGAACATCTTCGTGCGGATCACGCGGCCCTTGTAGACCGGCCAACCCCGCCGCTTGACCGGGCGCCCCGTATCGTCGTAGACCGGCTCCAGGAAGCCGGCGCGCACGGCGACATGATCGAGGAGCCGGCGGCAATCCACAAGGATGGATTCCGTGCCCGTTGCCCGCGAGGGGAACAGCAGCTCGCCGGCGGGCCGGTGCGGGCCGCGGAGGTATTCCCGGAGGATTTCCTCCAACTGCGGCCAGAGGCGGACCACGCGGGCGGAGCCGCGCGTCTTGAGCCGGCGCCACTTGTTCTCGCGAAACGTGATGGTGCGGCGCTCCAGGCTCACGTCGTCGAGCTCCAGCCCGTACACCTCGCTCTCGCGCGCGCCAGTCAGCAGGAACGTGGCCACGAGGGGATAAGCGAAGGGCGTCCCATCGTCCGGCGCCCGGTACTGGCGCGCGGCCTCGAGGAAGAGCGCGGCGTCGTGGATCTCCAGCCAGTGCGCTTCTTCCGCCTGGCCGCGCGGCTTGTCGAGCATCGCCGCCACCGGGTTGAAGCCGGGCGCCACAAAGCCCTCGGACTGCGCCCGGCGGTAGACACCCGACAGCGCGCTCAGATGGTGGCGTACATGGCCGTCCCCGAGGGTGCCGCCCCGGCGATTGGCCACCTTCCGGAGCTCAGTCACGACGCGCCGCACATCTTCGACCGCCACTGAGGCGGGATCGCGCTCG
>DASTBA010000163.1:0-4587 GCA_035712285.1 Gemmatimonadales bacterium
CCCATCGGGCTGGGCAGCGTCTTGAAGAACCAGATGTGCGCCACCGGCACCGCGAGCTCGATGTGGCCCATCCGCTCGCGCCGCACCTTGGAGAGCGTCACCTCCACGCCGCAGCGGTCGCAGATCACGCCGCGGTAGCGGATGCGCTTGTACTTGCCGCAATGACACTCCCAGTCCTTGACCGGGCCGAAGATCCGCTCGCAGAACAGCCCGTCCTTCTCCGGCTTGAACGAGCGGTAGTTGATCGTCTCCGGCTTGGTCACCTCGCCCCAGGACCACCAGGTCCGCTGGCCCTGGAGTTCCAGGCGCTCGCGTTCCTTGGTGTCCCGGGGCCCCCGGATCTCCTCGGGGGAGGCGATCCGGATGCTGATGTAATCGAAGCTCGAGCTCTTCTGCTCGCGTCCGCTGCGGAAATCAATCATGGGTCCCCTCTACTCTTCGCCGGTCTCGGACGTGCCGAGCGTGACCTTGAGTCCCAGCGCCTGCAGTTCCTTGACGAGCACGTTGAACGACTCGGGAATGCCGGGCTCCGGCAGATTCTGTCCCTTCACGATGGCCTCGTACACCCGGCTGCGGCCGTTCACGTCGTCCGACTTGACCGTGAGCATCTCCTGCAGCACGTGCGAGGCGCCGTAGGCCTCCAGCGCCCAGACTTCCATTTCGCCGAACCGCTGGCCGCCGAACTGCGCCTTGCCGGCCAGCGGCTGCTGCGTCACCAGGCTGTACGGCCCGATGGACCGCGCGTGGATCTTGTCATCCACCAGGTGGCTCAGCTTGAGCATGTAGATCGAGCCGACGGTGACGTCGCTCTCGAAGTACTGGCCGCTCCGTCCGTCGCGGAGCCGGGCCTTGCCGCCCGGCGTGAGGCCGGCGGCGCGGAGCAATTCGACGCTGGCCGCGTCCACGTCGCCCTTGCCGCCCAGCATGGCGGCCAGCGCCGTCATGCCCTCGGCCTCGAGCGCCTCGGCCGGGGACGCGCCGGCGGCCTTCTCCGCCTCCCGCGCCAGCCGCGCCGCCGTCTTGTCACCGGCCTCGGCCAGGTCCCGCTGCACCTGCGCCTCGCGCCGCCGCTGGGCTGCCGCCCGCGTGGCGAGCTCGCTGGCCGCCTGCTCCAGGAAGGTGCGCACCGCCTTCGAGACGTTCCGCACCTCGCCCGACATGCCCTTGGACTCGAGCAGCGTGATGCCGGCATCGGTGAGCGCGGTGTGCGCGCCTTCCGGCGCCGCCTCCTTCAGTTCCTCCACGATGCGCCGCACCAGCGCGGCGTCGAGTTCGGCCAGGCGGGCGTCCAGCTTGAGCGCCTCACCCGCCCAGCGCAGCCCCGAAAGGCGCAGCAGCACGCCGATCTCCGCCTCGTCGGCGCCCCGGAAGACGGGGGTCTTGGCCTCGAAGCCGAGCATGCGCGCGCACCAGCCGAGGTGGGTCTCCAGGATCTGGCCCACATTCATGCGGCTGGGGACGCCCAGCGGGTTGAGCACGATGTCCACCGGCGTGCCGTCCGGCAGGAACGGCATGTCCTCCTCCGGCACGATCCGGGCGACGATGCCCTTGTTGCCGTGGCGGCCGGCCATCTTGTCACCCACCGAGATCTTGCGCTTCTCGGCGATGTACACCTTCACCAGCTGGATCACGCCCGGGGGCAGCTCGTCCGGCTGGAGGATCTTGTCGATCTGGTCCTCCGCCTTCTCTTCAACCTTCGCGCGTTCCCGCTCCGCCACCTCGATGGCCGACCGGATCCGCTCGTTGACCGCCTTGTCCACCACCCGGAGGGTCTTGCGGTCCACCTCGGTGAGGTCGATGTCCCGGAGCCGGTCGGCGGTGAGCTTCGTGCCGGCGGGGACGTACTCCTCCACGGTGCCGGCCTTGAGCATGAGGGCCACGTCCTGGCCGGCGAGCAGGCGCTTCACCTCGTCCATCATGACGGTGGTGATCCGCTGCTTCTCCTCGTTCTCGATCCGCCGCACCTCGCCGATCCGGTCGCCGCGGTCCTTCTCGACGACCCGGTCCTCGACCCGGCTGAAGATCTTGACGTCGATCACCACCCCGCTCATGCCCGGCGGCACCTTGAGCGAGGAATCCTTCACGTCCTTGGCCTTCTCGCCGAAGATGGCGGTGAGCAGCTTCTCTTCCGGCGACAGCTCGGTCTCGCCCTTGGGCGTGATCTTGCCGACCAGGATGTCGCCCGGCTTCACATGGGCGCCGATCCGCACGATGCCCCGCTCGTCGAGATCCACCAGCGCCTCGTCCGAGACGTTCGGGATCTCGCGCGTGATCTCCTCCTGGCCGCGCTTGGTGTCGCGGACGTGGAGTTCCAGCTCCTGGATGTGGATGGACGAGTACACGTCGTCCTTCACCAGGCGCTCCGAGAGGATGATGGCATCCTCGAAGTTGTGCCCGTACCACGGCATGAACGACACCAGCACGTTGGCGCCGAGCGCCAGCTCGCCCCCCTCGGTGGCGGCGCCGTCGGCGATCACCTGGCCCGCCGCCACCCGGTCGCCCTGCTGCACCAGGGGCCGCTGGTTGATGGCGGTGTCCTGGTTGGTGCGCCAGTACTTCTTGACCCGGTAGCGGTCGTACTGGTTGAGCCGCGCGAGCGGCTGGTCGCCGGCCACGCCGTCGGCCCCGGCGTCCACGATGATCTCGTCGGCGGTGACCCGGGTGGCGACGCCGGCCCGGCGCGCCACGATCACCGCGCCCGAATCGCGGGCCACCTTCTCCTCCAGCCCGGTGCCCACCACCGGCGAGCGCGGGAAGAGGAGCGGCACCGCCTGGCGCTGCATGTTGGAGCCCATGAGCGCGCGGTTGGCGTCGTCATGCTCCAGGAACGGAATCAGCGCCGCGGCGATCGAGACCAGCTGGTCCGGCGCCACGTCCATGAGCTCGATCCGCTCCGGCGGGAGCAGCGGGTAGTCGTCGCCCTTGCGGCAGAGCACCAGCTGCTCGACGAACTTCCCGTGCTCGTCCAGCTGCGCGTTGGCCTGGGCCACCGGCAGGTCTTCCTCGTCGCTGGCCGAGAGCCACCGGATCTCGCTGGTGACCCGGCCATCCTCCACCACGCGGTACGGCGTCTCGATGAAGCCGAGATTGTTGATGCGCGCGTAGGTCGAGAGGCTGGTGATCAGGCCGATGTTCGGGCCTTCCGGCGTCTCGATCGGGCACATCCGGCCGTACTGCGAGTAGTGGACGTCGCGCACCTCGAAGCCGGCGCGCTCGCGCGTGAGCCCGCCCGGGCCCAGCGCCGAGAGCCGCCGCTTGTTGGTGAGCTCGGCCAGCGGATTGGTCTGGTCCATGAACTGCGACAGCTGGCTCGAGCCGAAGAAGGCCTGGATCACCGCCGACACCGTCCGGGCGTTGACCAGGTCGTCGAGCGAGATCTTCTCGGGATCCGAGTTGATGCTCATCCGCTCCTTGACCAGCCGCGCCATGCGCGAGAGGCCCACCGAGAACTGGTTCGCGATCAGCTCGCCCACCGAGCGGATGCGCCGGTTGCCGAGGTGGTCGATGTCGTCGGTGTAGCCGCGGCCATCGCTCAGGTCGATCAGGTAGCGGATGATCGCGACGAAGTCCTCCTCGGTCAGGACCGTGTGGTTCGGGTCCTGCTTCAGCTTGAGCCGCTGGTTGATCTTGTAACGGCCCACCCGCCCGAGGTCGTAGCGCTTGGGGTTGAAGAACAGCTTCTGCAGCTGCTGCCGCGCGGTGTCGAGATCGGGCGCGTCCCCGGGCCGGAGCAGGGCGTAGATCTGCTCCAGGGCCTCGGCCTCGGAATGGGTCGGGTCCTTGGCCAGGGTGTTCTTGATGAGCGCCGACTCCGGCCGGTTCGACGACAGGAGCACCTCGACCTTCTGCACCCCCTGCTTCAGCAGCCGCTGCCGGAGCGCATCGGTGAGCTCGTCGCCACGGTGCGCCAGCACCTCGCCGTCCTGGTTGCCGACATCGAAGGCCAGCACGTGGTTGGCATTGCCGCGATGCGCGGTGGGCTGCTCCTCGTCCCGCAGGTCCAGCGCGGTATACCCGGCGAACACGATCGCGCGCTTGACGCCCTTGTGGCGCATCTCGGCCACGCGCTCGGGGGTGAGCTCGTCACCCACCCCGCCCAGCCACGCATCCGGCGTCTCGGGATCGGCCACCGGCTCGGCCAGCAGCGCGCCCAGCACCTCGCGCCGCTCGTGGCGGCTGTCGGCGCGGCCCGTGAGGTCGAGGTCCTTGGTGGCGAAGAAGAGCTTCAGCACGTCGGCATTGGTCCCGTAGCCGAAGGCCCGCAGCAGCGCCGTGGCCGGGAACTTCTTCTTCTTGTCGATGTGGACGTAGATCACGTCGTGGATGTCGATCGTGAACTCGACCCACGACCCCCGGAAGGGGATGATCCGCGCGCTGAACAGGCGCTGGCCATTAGGGTGGGTGTCCTCCTCGAACACCACGCCCGGCGACCGGTGCAGCTGGCTCACCACCACGCGCTCCGCGCCGTTGATCACGAACGTGCCGAGCGGGGTCATGATGGGCAGCTCGCCCAGGTAGACCTCCTTCTCGATCGCGTCCTTCATCCGGCGCACGCCCTCGACCTCCTCGGTGATGATCAGGCGGAGC
>DASTBA010000164.1:0-3246 GCA_035712285.1 Gemmatimonadales bacterium
GGCCACCTGGCGGGCGAAGCGGGATTCGTCGTACTCCGGCCCTTCCGCGAAGCGTCCGCAGAACCCGATCAGATCCCGATGGTCGCGCGCCGCGAGCGCGGTAACCACGCCGGAATCCATGCCGCCGCTCACGTAGGCGCCCAGCGGCACGTCGGCACGGAGGTTGAGCCGGACCGATTCCTCCACCAGGTCCCGCAGGCGATCCCGGAACCACTGCTCTGTGTGGCCGAAATCCAGCTCGAAGTACACCTCCCAGTAGCGCGACTCCCGCACCCGCCCGATCCCGTCGGCCACCAGGATGTGGCCGGGAGCCAGCTCGCGCACGCCGCGGAACATGGTCTTGCCGGCCAGGCAGAACTGGAAGGCGAGGTAGTCCCGGAGCCCGTCGGTATCGGTCTCGATGGACCGCAGGAAGGGCAGCAGCGCCTTCGCCTCGGAGGCGAGGTACAGGCGGCCGGCCTGCACGGTATAGTAGAGCGGCTTGATGCCGAAGCGGTCGCGGGCGCAGAAGAGCTGGCCCAGGCGTTCGTCCCAGAGGGCGAAGGCGAACATCCCCCGGAAATGGGAGACGCAGTCGGTTCCCCAGCGTTCGTAGGCGCGGAGGATCACCTCGGTGTCGCTCGCGGTACGGAAGCGCTCGGCGCCGAGCTCGTCACGGAGCTCGCGGTAGTTGTAGATCTCGCCGTTGAAGGTGATGACGGCACCGGCGCCGTCGTCCATCGGCTGGGCGCCGCCTTCGAGATCAATGATGCTGAGGCGCCGGTGCGCCAGGCCGGCGTGCCGCTGCGGGTGGAGCCAGGTGCCCTCGCCGTCGGGGCCGCGGTGAGCCTGGAGGCGGTTCATCGCGCGGAGCGACGCCTCCAGGTGCGGGAGCGGGGTTCCGTCGAGGGCGAGGATGGCACCGATGCCGCACATGGGTTCAGACCCGGCCGGTCAAGGCGTGTTCACACGCGTGAGCGACCCGTTCAGCAGCGGCACCATCGCCGTAGGCGTCCCGAGGCCACTCCGCAAGGGGCGCATCAAGCACGGTGCGCGCGAGAGCCAGCAGCTGTTCCGCCTGCTCCGGTGCGAGCAGGTGATTCGCCCCCGCGGCGACGGTCTCCGCCCATTCGGTCTCGTGCCGCAGCGTGATGCAGGGCGTACCCAGCCAGTAGGCCTCACGCTGCACACCGCCAGAATCGGTGATCACGAGCCGGGCGTCGCGCACCAGGCGGACCAGATCGAGATATCCCAGCGGCTCCACGATCCTGAGGGAGCCGCCCGCGGGCACCGGAATCGCCGCGCGTTCCATGGCGGCGCGGGTCCGCGGATGGAGCGGGAGCAGAATCGGCCGGTCCAGCGAGGCCAGTGCCGCCAGGACGGCGCGCAGGCGTTCGGGCCGGTCCGTCAGTTCCGCGCGATGGATGGTCGCGACGATGTCCGGCGTGGAGGGCTCGCGAGAGGGCAGTCGAGCGAGCGCTTGCCGCAATACGTCGCGCGCCACGTCACCGGTCTGCACCACCTGGCCGGGCTGATGCTCCTGCGCCAGGGCGTCGCTCGCCCGTGCCGACGGTGTGCACAGCACCGCGGAGAGCGCATCCACCAGGCGGCGATTGAGCTCCTCGGCCATGAGCGGGTCGCCGGCCCGGAGGCCCGCCTCGACATGAACCACCGGCAGGCGGAGCTTCGCGGCGGCCAGTGCCAGGCCGAGGGTCGAATTGGTATCGCCGATCACGACGACCGCGGAGGGGTGGAGCGACGCGAAGAGTGCCTCCGCCCGCTCCAGTACTCGTGCCGTCTGCTCGCCGTGCGCGCCCGAGCCCACGTCCAGGTAGTGATCCGCCGGCGGTACGCCGAGCTGGTCGTAGAGCAGCTGGTTGAGGGCATGATCGTAGTGCTGGCCGGAATCCACCGAGACCACCGGCCCGAGGCGCTGCAGAGCGGGTCGCAGCACGCTGGCCTTGATGACCTGCGGGCGGGTACCGTAGGCCAGCACGATGACGTCGCTCATGCAGCTCCTTGAAGAGATGTCGGGCATGTTGGCGTACGGAAGAGCCCGGAACCTAACGCCGCAGTGCATCGTGGGAAACGGTGCCGCAAGAGCTTGACCTTTCAGCACTTGGGCATGAACTTCGAGGCCATGTTTCGACTGACCCCCGGATTCGCCCTCACGGCTCTGCTTGCGGCCGGGCCTCTCGCCGCGCAGGTCCCGACCCAGACTCCGACATCGCCCACGCAGCGGCCCACGCCGGAGCAAGCGGCAAAGTTGCTCCAGCAGCCCGGCGTGGCCGAGCAGTTGCAGCAGCGCCTCGGCTCGTCGGGACTGACCCCCGACCAGATCCGCTCCCGGCTGCGCGCCGCGGGATATCCGGAGAACATGCTGGACGCCTACCTGCCGGGCACGGCGACACCCAACGTCCGTCCGGCGCCGGCCGCCTTCGAAGCCATGCGGGCGCTGGGGCTGCTCGCACCGGCCGACGTGGATTCGCTCCAGGCGCTCGACACGCTCACCATGCGGTCCGATTCCCTGCAGCGGCGGCTCGACTCGCTGCGGTTCCGCTACGCCGATTCGCTCCGTGCGGACTCGCTGGCCGATTCGCTGAGCGCCGCCGGACGGCTCAAGCTCTTCGGCATCGAGGTCTTCCGGCGCACGTCCACGCGCTTCCAGCCCCTCGACGCCGGCCCGGTGGATGACAACTATCGCCTGGGCGCCGGCGACGTGCTCGTCCTGGTGCTGACCGGTGACGTCGAATCGGTCCAGTCGCTGGAGGTAACCCGAGACGGTTTCGTGGTGATCCCGCAGGTGGGCCAGCTCTATGTGGCCAACCTGACGATGGGCCAGGTGCGTGACCTGCTGTATACCCGCCTCGGACGGGTCTATTCCGGCGTGCGGCGCGGCGCGGGCGCCACCACGAAATTCGAGATCACGGTCGCCCGGCTCCGGACCGTGCAGGTGTACGTGGTGGGTGACGTGGTTCGCCCCGGCTCCTACCAGATCTCCGCTGCCGGCACCGTTCTCTCCGCGCTCTATGCCGCGGGTGGGCCGACTGACAACGGCTCGTTCCGGCATGTGGAGCTGCGCCGGAGCGGGAAAGTGGTGGATTCCCTGGACGTCTATGACTACCTGCTCCGGGGCGACAATCGTTCCGACCTCCGGCTGCAGACCGGCGACGTGGTCTTCGTCCCGGTGCATGGCGGATTCGTGAAGGCGGCCGGCGAGGTGGAACGCCCGGCCATCTACGAGGTCAAACCGGGCGAGACCTTGCG
>DASTBA010000165.1:0-2955 GCA_035712285.1 Gemmatimonadales bacterium
CACGAAAGCACGAAAGCACGAAAGCACGAAGGTGCGCAGGCAACATCGGATGCCGCCTAGGTGCCGCGCGTCATCTCATCGAGTTCGTCCAGGACTCCCTGCCGCGCCGGTTCGGAAATGGCCGCGACCTCGAATCCGTTGCGGGCCACGCGGGCCAGCTGATGGGGAGTGAACCGGAGCGACCGTGCAAGATACAGGTACTCGTCGCTCAGCGTGCCGCCGAAGCAGAACGGATCATCGGTGCTCACGGTACACCGCACGCCGGCCGCCAGCAGGCGGCCGATCGGATGGGCCTCGTACGACGGCACCACGCCGAGCTTCACGTTGCTCGTGACACACACATCGCAGGTCACGTCGCGATCCAGCAGGAGCTGCACCACGGCCGGGTCCTCGATGGCCCGGACGCCGTGCTGCACGCGCCGGACGCCGAGCTCCTCCACCACCTGCCGTACCTTCTCCGGGCCGCAGAGCTCACCGGCATGGGCCTTGGTCACCTTGCCTGCCGCCCGGACCTCCTGCCAGAGGGGGGCGGTCCAGGATTCCAGCGCCCATTCCTCGACGCCGTGCAGGTCCACCCCGGCGAGCCCGTCCCATGACGCGAGCTGGTCCATCACCGGTGCCAGGGCTGGCGTGCGGTCAATCCGGCGCATGCCGGCGAAGACCCGGACTTCCAGGTCGACGGGAGCCGCATCGCGGATCGCGGCCAGGATCTCCCGGCCGTCCGCGTGAATGAGCTGGGTGATCGGCAGGTGGAAGCTTGTCTCCACGTACCGGACATTCTGCGCCCTGAGCCCGAGGAACACCTCGCGCGCTGCCTGATGGTAGCGCTCCGGCGAGGTGAACCAGAGTGCCGCGTTGGAGAGGAGAGCGTCCTCGAACTGCGCGAAGCTGGCGAAGCGAAAATCCGGCGCCCACCATGGCGGCGGCGCGTCGGCGAAGCGATCGGGGGCCACCTGCCGAAGCAACCGCAGCGGCAGTGCCCCCTCGATGTGGAGGTGTGTCTCGGTCTTGGGGAGCTGGGCAATGAATGCGCGCAACCCATCGTCGGCGCCATCCGCACTGGATGGCGCCCTCGCGCCGGCGCCCGGGACCGGCATATTCATGGAGGTTGGCACCCCGCAAAGCTATCGGCCGGGCCCTCGGCCCGCCAGCAGAGGACACTCCATGCGCGCTTCGCTGTTCGCCCTGACCGCCATCGTTGTGGCCACGCCCTTCCGGACGGCGCCGGCCCAGGCCGCCACCCTGCTCAAGCCCGATGCGGTGTATGACGGTGATGCCGCACCGCTGCATCGGGGCTGGGTGGTGCTCCTGGCGGGCGATTCGATCGTGGCGGCAGGGCCGGCCTCGTCGGTGAAAGCGGACGGCGCGACGGTCGTCCCGCTTCCCGGACTCACGCTGATGCCCGGGATGATCGAGGGGCATTCACACCTGCTGCTCCATCCCTACAACGAGACGTCATGGAACAACCAGGTGCTCTTCGAGCCGCTGGCGCTCCGGATCGCCCGGGCGACGGTGGCGGCGCGGACGACCCTTGACGCCGGCATCACGACCACCCGTGACCTGGGCACCGAGGGCGCGGGCTACGCCGACGTGGGCCTGCGGGACGCGATCCGGCAGGGGATCATTCCCGGCCCGCGCATTCTTGCGGTCACCCGCGCCATCGTGGCCACCGGCTCCTACGGCCCCCGCGGCGCGCCGGAGCGGGACATTGCCTTCGGCGCGGAGGAGGCGGACGGCGTGGACGGACTCACCCGCGTGGTGCGTTCGCAGATCGGGCACGGCGCCGACTGGGTCAAGCTCTACGGCGACTACGGGTGGGGCCCCCACGGCGAATCGGAACCGACGTTCACCGAGGAGGAGCTGAAGCTTGCGGTCGAGGTCGCCGCGAGCGCCGGGCGCTTCGTCGCCGTGCACAGCGGCACGGCGGAAGGGATGCGCCGCGCCGCGCTCGCGGGAGTGCGCACCATCGAGCATGGAGACGAGGGCACGCCGGAGGTGTTCCGGCTGATGGCCGAACACCATGTCGGCTACTGCCCCACGCTGGCGGCGACGGAAGCGGTGATGAGCTATCGCGGCTGGAAGAAGGGCGCCGATCCGGTGCCGGAGCGGGTCCGGGAGAAGCATGCGAGCTTCAAGGCGGCGCTGGACGCCGGTGTCGCCATCTGCTTTGGCGGCGACGTGGGCGTCTTCCCGCATGGCGACAACGTACGGGAGCTGGAGCTCATGGTGGAGTACGGCATGACCCCGGCCGCGGCGGTGCATGCGGCGACCGGCGGGAACGCCGACATCTTCGGCCTCACCGACCGGGGGCGCGTGAAGCCGGGGCTGCTGGCCGACCTGATCGCGGTCGAGGGCGATCCGACCCGGGACATCGGCGCGCTGCGGCGGGTGAAGTTCGTGATGCAGGGCGGGAAGACGGTCAGGCGGGAAGACGGCAAGTAGCGGCGCCCGGTGCGGATGTCATTGCGAGCGCCGGCAGGGCGCGAAGCAATCGGGTCGCCTTAGGGCGACAGCGCTGCATTGCGCCGGCGCTTGACGAGCAATCCCGCCAGCCAGGTCACTACCATCACGACACCGGTGATCGCTGCCGATTTCGGGTCGGCGGCGATCAGGCCGGCCAAAAGCACCACGGCGATGACCAGCGCCAGGGCCGGCAGCCACGGGTAGCCTCGCGCACGATAGGGGCGCGCCAGCTCGGGTTCCTTCCTGCGCAGCCGGAAGAATGCTGCAAACATCAGGACATACAGCAGGACCACCAGCACCGAATCCACCGCCACGGCCGCGCTGAACGACCCCAGCAGCATGAAGCCGCTTACCAGCGCCAGCCCTGCGATCAGCGCGATGATCGGCGTGCCGCCGGCATTGACGCGGGTCACAAAGCGCGGCGCGAGCCCGTCCTGGCCCATGGCATGGAGCACCCTCGGCGCCGCCATGATCTGTGCGTTGATGGTGCCG
>DASTBA010000166.1:0-5742 GCA_035712285.1 Gemmatimonadales bacterium
GAACTGCCGCCGCGCCAGATCGTGGCGGAGCTCGACCGCTACATCGTGGGCCAGGAGGCGGCCAAGCGCGCCGTCGCCATCGCGGTGCGCAACCGCTGGCGGCGTGCCCAGGCACCCGAGGATATCCGGGACGAGATCACGCCGTACAACATCATCATGATCGGCCCGACCGGCGTGGGGAAGACGGAGGTCGCCCGCCGCCTGGCCCGCCTGGCGGGTGCGCCGTTCCTCAAGGTGGAGGCGTCGAAGTTCACCGAGGTGGGATACGTCGGCCGCGACGCCGAATCGATGGTGCGGGATCTCGTGGACTCCGCGATCAACATGGTCCGCACCGAGCGGGAGGACGAGGTGTACCCGCAGGCGGAGTCCCGCGCCGACGAGCGGCTGCTGGACCTGCTGCTGCCGCCCCCGCCCTCCGACGCCGCGCCGGCCGCCCCCGGCTTCGTGGTGACGCCGGGCGGCGCGGCGAGCCCCGCGCCGGCCGACGCCGAGTCCCGTGCGCGGACCCGTGAGAAACTCCGGAAGCTGCTGGCGGACGGCAAGCTCGACGAGCGGGAGGTGGACATCGAGGTGACCCCGCAGTCCTACCCGATGTTCGACCTCATGCAGCCGCCCATGAGCATGGAGGGGCAGGACATCAACTTCACCGAGATGCTGCAGGACATGATGCCGCGGCGCACCAAGCGGCGGACGGTGCGGGTGCCCGAGGCCCGGCGCATCCTGGTGGATGAGGAACTGAAGAAGCTGGTGGACATGGACGACGTGGTGAACGAGTCCCTGGACCGGGTCGAGAACCACGGGATCATCTTCATCGACGAGATCGACAAGATCGCCGGCGAGCGGGCCCAGACCGGGCCCGACGTCTCACGCGAAGGGGTCCAGCGGGACCTGCTGCCGATCGTCGAGGGCTCGACGGTCCAGACCCGCTACGGCTTCGTGCGGACCGATCACATCCTGTTCATCGCGGCCGGCGCGTTTCACGTCTCCAAGCCGTCGGACCTGATTCCCGAGCTGCAAGGGCGGTTCCCCATCCGCGTGGAGCTCACGCCGCTGACGGAAGCCGACTTCGTCCGCATCATGACCGAGCCGGAGAACGCGCTCACGCGGCAGTACCAGGCGCTGGTGGGGGCCGAGGGGGCGGAGCTGGTGTTCACCGACGACGCCATCGCCGAGATCGCCCGGCTCGCCTTCGTCGCGAACGACCGGATGGAGAACATCGGCGCCCGGCGGCTGCACACCGTCATGTCCACGCTCATGGAAGACACGCTCTTCGAGCTCCCGGAACTGCCCGAGAAGCGCATCGTGATGGATGCCGAGCGGGTCCGTGGCAAACTGGCCGCCATCGTGGGCAACGACGACCTGCGGCGGTATATCCTGTAGGGGCGCCCTGGGATGCATACCCGTAGGGGCGCATGGCCATGCGCCCCTACCGGATATACCGCCGCGATCATTGGTGCATCAGCGCACGGCCGTGCGCCCCTGCCTGTTACGTCCCCCCGTACAGCACCGCATACACCACCATCCCCTGCTTCACCGCCGCCGCGATGATCTGCGCCTCGAACCAGGGCATCGCGCCGATCCGCCCCTTCAGTGGCGCTACCACCGTCATCGGGTCATCGGTTGCCGAGAGCCCCTGCATCTTCTCGAGAAACCCGGTCTGCACCGCCTCCTCCACCCATGGCTTCGTCTCCACGGTGGCGCGCGTCACCGCCACCCGGGCGATGTGGCCGTCCGGCGTCAGTGTCAGCGCCACCTCGACCGGCCCGTGCATCGTGTTGACCTGGGGAAAGAGCACCGTGCCGGCCGTGGTCCCGTCGCTCCGCTTGCCGATGTAGAACTGCACCTTGTCGTCGTCGGCCTGGTAGTCCACCGACTTCCGGATGGTGGCCAGGTCCTTCTGGCCGACGGTCACGGTGCGCAGGTAGAACCGCTGCGCGTCGTGCAGGCTCTGGCGGATGGCGTCGGCGTGCTCGAGCAGCGTCACCACCGGCGTGGGGTGGGCGGTGAGCAGGAGGGGCAGCGCGACCAGGGCGCCGCTGATCCATCGGGATTTCATGACGTGACCTCGGGAGACGATCCGGCACGCCCGCGCAAGACCTCGGTGAGCGTCCGGACCAGGATGATGACGTAGGTGAGGGCCATGCCCCAGCCGGAGAGGATCGTGAGCCACGCGAAGCCGCCGATGCCGGCTTTCATGAGCCACTGGCCGGCGAAGTCCAGCGCGCCGAACCCGAAGGCGCCCAGGATCACGGCGTCCCGGATGGCCGGGCGCCAGCCGAGCCCGAGAACGACGAGCGTCTCGAGTGCGGCGACGATCGCATAGATCATGATGTGGATGTGGCTGTCCTGCACCAGCAGCTGCGTGTCCACGGTGTGCTGCATCTTCGGCATCGCCGACAGGTCCAGCGCCTGCATGGTGGCGTGGCTTTCCATCGGCATCATGCTGTCGGACATTGCCGGCGCGGGCACGTAGGTGGCCTGGACTCGCGCGGGCGTGAGTCCCGCCCAGGTCTTCACCATGAAGAAGGCGAAGACGTACGAGTAGCCGAGCACCAGCAGGAACAGCACCGCGGCGAGCTTCACCGAGCGGTCGGCGTTCCGAAGGTGGTAGGGTCCCATGGTGCCTCCTAGAACGTGGTCACGGCGAGGACGCGCAGCTCCGTGCCCCACTGGCTCGGGCCGCTGGAACTGTCGAACGCCGGTTCGGTCGAGTGGTTGAGCCGGCCCTCGACCCGGAGCTGCAGCCGCGGGATGCGGAACGTGGTGTGGTCCACGTTCGCGAAGAGCCCGTCCCGCCCGGTGCCGAGCGAGAAGATCGGCGCCAGGGACCAGGAGGTGAGCGTCTGCGGCGTGCCGGTGCGGGCGCCGTCCTTGTCCGAGAGGACCTCGGCCCGTGCCACGATGCCGGCGTGACTGGTGAACTGGTGGAGCAGGGTCAGCATCGCGCCCGCCCAATTCTGGTCCGGATTGCCCGGCAGGGTATGATCGCCCCCGTAGTTGGCCTCGCCGGCCACGATCCAGTCCCAGGATGGTTGCCAGGCGTAGTCCGCGGTCGCCAGGTAGCGATTGTCCCTGGCGCCGTCCACGCCCTCCGAACCGTACAGCCCGCTGAGGCCGAAGCTCGCGCGGCGGCCGGCACTGACGCCGACGCGCGCGCCCACCGTCTTGCCCTGATTCGGCTCCAGGTCCCCGTTCCAGCCGTTGAAGACGAAGGCCTGAAGTTCCAGCGCCGGGCTTGCGGTCCATGACCCCATCACGCCCACCATCTTCACCGGCCGGGCCAGCGCGAAGTTGTAGCTCGGGCTCGCCAGGAACTGGAGCGGCTCGTCGTCGCGCTCGAAGCCGATCGGCAGGTCCAGCTTGCCGAGGGTCACGGAGACGCTGCTCGCACCGGGGATGGTCGCGGAGATGAGGAGATTGTCGATCTCGATCTCGGTGGTCGCTTCGTCCGCCCCGGGATCGGCGACATCGCTCACCGCGGTGGTGAGCTGGCCGTAGGCGTAGGCGGTGCCGCTGAGCTCGCGGAACAGCCCGACGGCGAGCTTCCCGGCGCCGAAGCTGTTGTCATGGGTCTTCGCGTCATAGGTATAGCCGGCGACGCCGAAACCGGTGATCCGGAGATCGGGTGACGAGCCGTAGCTGAGGCCGCTACCGCCCTGGTCGAGCGTGACGGGAACGTCCTTCGTGGAATCCTGCGCTGCCACGGGCTGCACGGCCCATGGTCCCAGCGCGAGCATCAGGATGCTCGCGCCGGCCAGTACGGCTCTCGCCGTCATGTGCCACTCCTCGTTGAGTCCTGGTTGCGTGCGGGCGCCCCATCACGGGCGTCCGCGGTGATCCCGCAGTGGTCAGGACAGGCGAGGCGGTGGCGGATCCGGGAGTGTGGGTTGCAGGACGGGCTGGAAAGGCAGGGAAGGCAGGGCGGTCCGGCGCACGGACACGACGGCGGGCAGCGGCGCGCGGAGTCCGGGAAGCATCACCGCGCTGGACAGCGTCTGGGCCACCTGGGAGAGCTGTGACGTGAGGTGCACGCCGTGGCAGGGCGGCAGGTGCCGGCCGGGCATGCCATGCATCGGGCCGTCATGGGCCATCTCCCCGGCGCTCGCGCACAGGAGGAGGCACGGCACCGAGGGCGCCGCGGCCACCAGGACCGCGAGCGCCGCGCACACGCTCGAAACCCGGCGCAGCCGCGCCAGGCGAAGACCGGCGAACATCCCGTAATACTAGCATGGCCGATCCGGTCCCGCGACGCTATTCTACAGGCACTCTCTTGAGGCAGGAGGCCCCCCATGCCTCGTGACCTGCTCCCGCGGCTGCGCCAGGTGTTCGACGGGTTGTACACCGTGGAGCGCGAGATCGGGCGCGGCGGGGCGGCACGCGTCTTCCTGGCGACCGATCCGCACGGCTGCCAGGTGGCGCTCAAGGTGCTGCATCCCGAACTGCAGGTCAGCATCCAGGCCGAGCGGTTCCTGCGCGAGATCAAGCTCGCCTCCACCATCCGTCATCCGCATATCGCCGGCGTCACCGACTGGGGGGAGCGGGAGTGGGCCCTCTACTACGTGATGCCGTTCATCGAGGGCGTCACGCTCCGCGCCTGCCTGGACCGGGTGCGGCGCCTCCCGGTGGCCGACACTCTCCGCGTGGCCGACGACCTCCTCGATGCCCTCGGCTTTGCCCATGATCAGGGTGTGGTGCACCGGGACGTGAAGCCGGACAACCTCATCATTTCGCCAGCCGGTGTGGTGCTGGTGGATTTCGGCATCGCCCGGGCGATCGAGGCCGCCGTCACCGACCAGGTCACCCGCTCCGGCGTCTCCGTGGGCACCGCGGCATACATGAGTCCGGAACAGGCCCGGGCCGAGACGCGGCTCGACCTCCGGACCGACCTCTACGCCACCGGATGCGTGCTGTTCGAATGCCTCGCCGGCCATCCCCCGTTCACCAACCCGAACGAGGCCATCGTCGTCCAGGAGCACATCGACCTCCCGGCTCCTGACGTGCGCAAGTTCCGGCCGGAGACGCCGGCCCCGCTGGCCGACGGGATCGCCCGGGCCCTCGCCAAGGAGCCCGGGGACCGCTGGGCCTCGGCGGCGGCGATGTGGGCGGCGCTGGGTGGCGGGTCATGAGTCATGGGCCGAGAGTCATGCACTGCGAGCCTGGCGGTTCCGACGTGGTTATGTTTGCTCGCGACTCACGACTCACGACTCACGACTCACGACTCACGACTCACGACTCACGACCCCGATGCCCAAGCGCGATTTCCTCTCCATTCCCGATTTCTCCCGCAGCGAACTGATCCGGCTCTTCGACCTCGCCGCCCGCATGAAGCGGGGCGAGTACGCCGAGCGGCCGCTGGCGGGGAAGACGCTGGGCATGATCTTCACCAAGAGCTCCACGCGTACCCGGGTGTCGTTCGAGGTGGGTGCGACGCAGCTGGGCGGGCATGGGATCTTCCTGAGCAGCCGGGACATCCAGCTCGGCCGCGGGGAGCCGATCAAGGACACCGCGCGGGTCCTCTCGCGCTACCTCGACATGATCATGATCCGCACCTTCGCCCACGCGGATGTCGAGGAGCTGGCGCGGTACGCCAGCATCCCGGTGATCAATGGCCTCACCGACCTGCTGCATCCCTGCCAGATCCTGGCCGACCTGCTCACCGTGCGCGAGAACCTGGGCGGGTGGGAAGGGAGGACCATCGCGTGGGTGGGGGACGGCAACAACATGGCCCACAGCTGGATCAAC
>DASTBA010000167.1:0-16631 GCA_035712285.1 Gemmatimonadales bacterium
GGAGTCTGGGCCGTGTCTCAGTCCCAATGTGGCTGGCCATCCTCTCAGACCAGCTACCCGTCGTCGCCTTGGTGGGCCATTACCCCGCCAACTAGCTGATAGGCCGCGAGATCCTCCATCGGCGCCTTGCGGCTTTCCGCGCCCCGGGATGCCCCGGAGCGAGCGTACGCGGTATTACCCGGCCGTTGGGCCGGCTATCCCCCGCCGAAGGACAGATTCCTCACGTGTTACGCACCCGTTCGCCACTGAACCGGAGTTGCCCCCGGTCCCGTACGACTTGCATGTGTTAAGCACGCCGCCAGCGTTCGTCCTGAGCCAGGATCAAACTCTCCAGTGAGAATTCGACATAGCTCGACCGAACGATGGTATCATCGTCCGAATCACAAAGTTCAGAGTTTTCAACCCGGTCCCGCAGGGCTCTGTACCCCGCGTGGACCATAGGGTCCGCACTCCGCACTCACTCGCTTCACTTGTCAAAGAGCTGTGTACGTCAGCGGCTTTCGCCGCGAGCCCCCAATTGTAGCGGGCCAGTGATGGTGAGTCAAGGCCTTGCAGAAACCCGACTTCCCGGCCTCGACCCCGCCCATCCACCGCCCCTCCGGGGAAGCCGCGAATAATAGCAGACCGCTACCCGCTGTCAACGCCACCGGCCTCCCTTACCTGGCCCCGCCCGGGTCCCGCGGCCGCGCCAGGAGACGCTCCGCAAACTCCAGCCGCTCCGCGAGTTCCGTCACGTCGTCCCGCAGCCGGTCAAGCTCGTCCAGCGCTGCCTCCAGGTCCCGCCGGTCGCGCGGATCGCCGCTTCCCGGATCCCAGTCCGAGACCAGCCGGCCGTCCGCATCCCGGAATCCTCCCGCCGCCACCACGATCAGGTCGAAGAGCCACCAGAGGCCGAGACCGCCGAGGGTGAGCAGCATGACGATGCCCGACCCGGTCCGGCCGGTGTAGAATCGGTGGGCGCCGAACACCCCCAGCACGAATGCCAGGGCCAGGGCGACAGTCCTGGATTTTTCAGAGGGACCATGCGGACGTTCGGGAAGCGTCATATGCCGAGTCTCCTGCCAGTGCGCCCGGGTGGAGTCGAACCACCGACCAACAGCTTAGAAGGCTGCTGCTCTATCCAGCTGAGCTACGGGCGCGGCCGCTGAAGCTGGCTCAAGCTACACCGGGCAGCGCCGGCGGGAAACGGCCGTGACAGCGGCATCGTAGGGAATCCACCATCCCGTCACATCCACCCGGAGGCCCCGTGTTCCGTCCTGCCGCCCTCGCCCTGCTCGTCGCGGTCGCCGCCTGCGGAGGGCACCGCCGGACCCCCGCCCTGCTCCCCACCAGCCGGGTGCCGTCGCCGCCCGCCTCGGGGCTCGCGCTCCTGCGCCGCATGCACGACGCCTACAGCGGACGATGGTACCGCACCCTGAGTTTCGTGCAGACCAGCTCCTTCCCCGATGGACACCAGGAAACCTGGTACGAGGCCATGACCGTCCCCGGCCGTCTCCGGATCGATATCGCGCCGCTCGACAGCGGCAAGATGAGCCTCTTCCGGAATGACAGTATTTACACCTTCGAGCGCGGTGCCCTGGCCCGCTCCGGTCCGTTCGTGCATCCGCTCCTCGTGCTCGGCTTCGATGTCTACGCCGAGAGCCCGGATACCGTGGCGGCGAAGCTGGCGGCCCTCGGCGTGAACCTCCAGAAGCTGCGCACCGACACGTGGCAGGGGCGGCCAGTCTGGGTGGTCGGCGCCGATGCCGGCGATACCACCAGCATGCAGTTCTGGGTGGATACGGAACGCCTGGTGTTCGTGCGGATGCTGGAGCGAAGGGAACCGCCCGCCAACGCGGCCAACGCCAAGCCGCGCCAGATCGAGACCCAGTTCAACCGGTACCAGCCCCTGGGCGGCGGCTGGATCTCGCCCGAGGTGCTGTTCTACGTGAATGGCCAGCTACGCCTGAAGGAGGAGTATCATCAGATCCAGGCCGACGTGGCGCTGCCCGATTCGCTCTTCGATCCGGCGGGCTATCGGAAGCCGGAATGGGTGAGGAGCCTCGGGGCATAGCAGTACGGGCAGAGCCATGGCTCTGCCCGTACAATTCCCAGCATCGGGGCGCCGGGATTCGAACCCGGGACCTCCTGCTCCCAAAGCAGGCGCGCTACCAGACTGCGCTACACCCCGCGGTACCGCACGGCGGGCGGAAGAATATCAGCGCGACGGAACGAGAGCCAGCGTCACTCCGGTGCCGCGGCCGGTCCGGCAATCGAACGCAGGTCTCCGCTGAGCATCGCCTTCCATCCGCCCGGCGACTGCTTGAGCGTAAGCAGCGAGACGTCCGATGCGGAACGCTGTCCCTGCGACACCCGCGCCCGGTACACCACGTGGATCAGGTCCTTGCCCTCGGGAACCTGGCCCAGGACCTGGTATTTCATCTGGACGTCGCCGCTGGCCCGCATCCGCCGGAAGACGCCGCCCATGTAGGCTGCGAAGAAGCGGTCCGGCGGCAGGGCGCCGATCTGCTCGAACTTGCTCACCCCGGCAAAGAAATCCACGGCGCCCTGCTTTTCCTGGTCGGTCTTGAGATCCGCCAGCGATCCCATGACGGCGGTCTTGAACGCCGCCAGTTCCGCCGGATGCATGTCCCGTGCGAAGGCGTCCGCATTCTTCGCTGACAGCGCCGCGAACACCCGCTCCGCCACCGCGCGGGGCGTCCCCGCAGTTGCCTGCTGTGCGCCAGCCGGCCGCCCGCCAGTCACGAGCAGGCCTGCCAGTACCGCCATCGCACCAGTCCAACGGGTTCGCATGATCATCCGGTCCTCTCCGAAGCCAGCACGTGCACGAGCTCGGCGAATGCCCGGCCGCGATGACTCACCCTGTCCTTGTCAGCCGACGGCGCCTCGCCGAACGTGAGGCCGAGCTCATCACTCAGAAAAAGCGGGTCGTAGCCGAACCCCCCGCTGCCGCGAGGCTCAGCGAGGATCGTGCCGGAACAGGTGCCTTCGAAGATCCGGGCGAACGGATCGGGCGGGATCAGCAGCGCCAGCACGCACCGGTAGCGTGCCCGTCGCCGTGCGTCGGGTGCTCCCACCAGCCGGCGCCGGAGCTCCGCGTTGTTCGCGGCATCCACGTCCGTCGCCGTGCCGGTGGCACCGGCCCACCGGCGGGAACGCACGCCGGGCGCACCGCCGAGCGAGATGACTTCGAGGCCGGAGTCGTCGGCCACCGTGGGCAGTCCGGTGCGGCGGCAGAAATATTCCGCCTTCTGCCGGGCGTTGCCCTCGAAGGTTTCGGCCGATTCCAGTCCCTCTTCCGCCGCCGACCGGTAGACTCCGGCATCATCGGGAAAGAGCACCTCGATGCCGGCGAGTTCCAGCAGTCGCCGGGCCTCGGCCTGCTTCCCCTCGCTGCGCGTGGCCACCAGGAGCTTCATCGGGCCAGCGCGGCACGCTGCTCGGCGAACAGTCTCGCGATGCCCTGCCGGCCCAGGGCCAGCAGGGTATCCAGCTCGCCCGGCGAAAAGGTGCCGTGCTCGCCGGTGCCCTGCACCTCGACGTAGCGGTCGGGCTCGAGAATCACGATGTTGGCATCCACGCCGGCGTCGCGGTCCTCCAGGTACATGAGGTCGAGGCGCGGCTCACCCTCCACGATCCCGACGCTGACGGCCGCCACCAGTGCGCCGAACGGCGAGGGGCGGCCGGTTCGTTCCGCCAGCCAGCGGCAGGCGTCCGCCAGCGCCACGCAGCCGCCGGTGATGCTTGCCGTGCGCGTGCCGCCGTCCGCCTGCAGGACATCGCAGTCCACCCGGATGGTGTATTCACCGAACTCCATCGTTCCCATGGCGGCCCGGAGCGAGCGCCCGATCAGCCGCTGGATCTCCTGGGTGCGACCACCCGGGCCATGGCGCTCGCGGGCGGTCCGCTCGGACGTCGCCCGGGGCAGCATGGCGTACTCCGCGGTCACCCAGCCCAGGCCGGTTCCCTTCCGGAATGGCGCCGTGCCCTCCTCGACACTCGCGGTGCAGTGCACGAGCGTGCCGCCCATCCGGATGAGGCAGCTGCCCTCGGCATACGGATTCGCGCCCCGTTCCAGCACGAGCGGGCGCAGCTGGTCGGGCGCCCGTTGATCAGGTCTTGCCATGTCGGAGTTCCCGCCGGCCGGGCCGGCGATCAGAGTGGTTCTTCGGCCCGGGGATGGAAATGGAAGGTCGGGGTGATCAGCGGCAGTTGCAGTGTCTCGGAGTACTCCGACTCGATCACGATGCGCGCCGGCTGGGGGGTGCGCCGGATAGTGATCTTGTCCGCTTCCGGCGGCAGGCCCAGTTCATCCGCCTTGTCCAGCAGGCGCCGGTGAATGACGGCATCCGTCAGTCCCGGGGCCAGGCGGGCCTGGGAGCGCATCTCGTCCAGCATCTGGTAGTATCGCACGTACACTTCGCCGATATTGATGCCGTAGTACAGGGCCGCCACGAACAGGGCGAGCGACACGAGGCAGCCCAGGTTGCTCTTCCCATGCCGAGAGCGGTTCACCATTGTGACTGCGCTCCTTCGACAATGTTGACCTTGAGCTTCTCGAGGGCCTCGTCCCGCGCATCGCGCTCCGTCTCGCGGGCCGGTTCGTAATCCCCCTGCACCACCAGGCCGGACCGCTGCCACAACGTGCGGTTCCGCTTCTGGTCCACGATCTCGACGGAGACGGTGATCTGCACCAGCCGGCGGGTCACGCTCACGGCGTTCCCGGCCGTCGTGCCCTGGTACGCCACCGGCACATCCGGCTCATAGCGCTGGATCGAGCCCCGCACGATCGCGTCGGCCTGGTCCTCGCCGGCGGAGCGGAGCCCGAGACGCCCCTCGACCGCATCGCGCACCGCGGTGTTCACTTCCTGCGTCAGCGTGGGTTCGGGCGTGAGGTTCTCGAACGGCAGGACCGCCACGGTCCTGATCTCCGGCGGGAACCCGCCGCCCGCAAAGCCGTAGCACGCGACGCTCGCGAACGCCGCGCTACTGACGACCAGGAATCCAGAGATCAGGCGCGAAGGCTTCAGATGGCCGGCTTTCGCTGAAGGTGAGATTGAGCCTCGCCGGGGCATCAGGCGCCACCAGCCGGCTCCGGGCGGGGTGCCGCGACTCCTCGAGGTCGGTGTCCACCCGGCCGATCAGCCGGCCGGCCCGCCGGGCCTCGGCCACGAGGTGCCGATCGGCCTGCCGCCACTGGTATCGAACGGTATCGGGTCCGGCGTTCCACTGCCAGCTCACGCCCGAGGAATCGGCCACCCCGCGCGCCACCGCCCCGCCCGGCGGCAGGCGCATGACCCCGAACATCGCCCACATCAGCGGGTAGCTCGGCACCAGGCGACGGATGACGTCCGGCGGATCGGTCCACTCGGCGGAATCGCCCACGACCACCGCCGCGCCCCGGCCCGCACCCAGCGGACCGACCACGTCGAGCCGAACCGAGTCGGGCCCGGCGATCCGGGCCGAGCCACGCCCCCCCGCGGCACCGCGGTCATCCTGAATCTGCCAGCGGAACCGGAGCACCTGATGGCCGCTCGGCATGGTCGGCGCCACCCATCCCTGCACCGCCGACGCGCTCGCGAGCGGCGCATCCGCCGGCACCACGACCCCGGGTGTCCCCGGCGCGCAGGCGGCGAGAGCGACCGCAAGATAGGAAGCCGTCCGTCGAGGGTCAATAAAAAATTGTTGTGCCATCAGTAGTTATAGCCGAAGAACACCTGGAAAAAGCCCCGGTCCCGCTGCTTGGGCGAGAGGCCGTAAACTAACGCATCGCGGGCACCGAAGCGGATGCCGGCGTCCATCCGGATGACCGCCAGCGGGGCCACCGCGAGCCGCACGCTGCCGCCGAGACTCCCCAGGACCGGGCGGGTGGCGCGATTCACCAGCCAGGCCTGCCCGAAGTCCACGAAGAACGCTCCCTGAAACTCGGGGAGGACGAGATCGCCAAGGGGCGTGCCGAATACCAGCCGGTTGAGCAGCGGGAAGCGAAGCTCCTGGTTCACCATCCACGCCTTGGCCCCGATGATGTGCCCGAAGTTGGGATAGCCCCGGAGCCCTGTCGTACCGCCGATGTTGATGCGCCGCGGCCGGTCCCCACCGCTCCAGAAGCCGTAGAGGCGCGTGGCGTACGTCGAGTGGTTGCCCAGCCGGAAGTAGCGGCGCAGGTCGGCGCTCAGCAGGTAGTTGTCGAACCGGGCGTGGGAGAAGTCGCTGGCGATGCCCGCGGTGAGGGCCAGCCGGAAGCCGTCAATGGGCCCGGAGGGGATCCACAGCGAATTGTCCCGCACGAAGCTCACGTAGTTGGACGTGATGAGTCCTTCCCGGTGGGGATCGTCCACCGTGGGAAGATCGAAGTCGAACCGGTCCGAGTGCTCGACCGTGACCGTGCCCTCCACCCGGGAGAAGCGGGACAGCGGATAGCGCAGCATGCCGATCGCGCCCTCGGCCCGTTCCTCGTAGGAGGCGACCAGGTCGCCCTCGAATACGCGGCCGGCAAACCGGTAGGCGCCGATGCCCCAGTTCACCCGGTGGCGCTGGTTGATGTAGATCAGGCTGCCGTTCAGGTTCTCGAAGAACGAGCCGAGGTCGCGGCCCTGGAACGAGCCGATGCTGCCGAACAGCAAGTGGTCGTTGAGCAGGTCGGAGAGCAGGAAGGCGGCCCCCTGCACGCCGCCGTAGCCGGGCGTGACCGACACCCCGCCGGCCGCGAAGTCCAGCGTCAGCGTCCGGCGATACCGCTCGCTGCTCGTGTCGGTGACGGCGACGGCGGGCGCTGGCTCCCACTGCCAGGTGCCCGCGGCGGCGTGCGGCTCGAGGGCGAAGGTCTGCGTCTCGGCGGCGCTGTCGGGCCCCAGGCGGTAGATGTTGAAGCTGCCGTTCTGGAAGGAGCCGGCGATGAGCCCGCCGGAGGCGAGCGGCACGGCGTCGAACGCGCCGCTCCAGGTGGAGGATTCGCGCCGCCCGCTTCCCAGCGTGTCCATGGACCAGACGTTGAGCATCCCGCCCCGGCTCGACGTGAAGTAGATGCGTCCGTCGGGGCCCCACGATGGCGTCTCGTCCACCCACGGGCCGGCGGTGAGCTGCGTGATCGCCTGCGCGCCGAGATCGAGCATGAAGACGTTCACCGCGCCGTGCTCGCCGCCGGCGGTGCGGTCCGACGTAAAGACGATCCGGCGTCCGTCGGCGGCGGGAGCCGGGTCGAGGTCCTGGTACGCGTCATCCGTCAGGCGCGTGAGCGAACCACCCGGCAGCGCCACGCGGTACAGGTCGGACATTCCGTTGTCCGCCAGGCCGCTGAACACGATGCTGGCATGATCCGGCATCCACGCCGGCGAGAGGATCGAGACGATTCCCGGGAACTGGTACCGGCCAACCAGCCGCCGGCGGTCCACGTCCCAGATCACGAGGGCGTCCCGGTCGTGAAAGCGGGCGCTGAAGAGCAGCAGGCCCGGCCGGCTGGCGTCCATGCGGCTGTCGAACGGATGCATGGATTCCAGCCCTTCGCCCTTGCCGGTGACGACGACTTCATGCGGCGGCCCCCGGCCATCGAGGCGGCGCCGGTAGATCGTCATGTAGCCGGTGACCGGCGACGCGAAGTATGCCTCCGGCGCGGAATCCGCCCCGGCGACCGCTCGGAGGGCCGGCTTGATGGCCAGTCGCACCACCTCGTGGCCCAGCATCGCCGGCGGCGCCCGGGTTGCGGCGTCGGGGTAGTACTCCTGGCGCATCGCGTACTGGAACTCCTCGTTCAGCTGCTTGAGCGAGCGCCCGTAGATCCCCTGGATGGCGGCCTCGAACGAGTCGTAGCGATTGAGCTCCCGGTAGAAGAGTGCCACGCGCCAGGCACCGTAATTGTCCGCCAGCCACTGGTGCAGACGGCCGCCCAGGGGATACACCAGCAGGCCGGTGTAGTACTTGAGCTGCTCGATGCCGGGAAGCCGGCCGGTGTAGGTGAGGTCCCGCAGGATCATCTCGTCCCGCGCATCCTGGCCGGCGGACCAGTACTCGGCAAGCCCCTCGGTCCACCAGAGCGGAATGCCGACCTGCGCGGTGCGCGGCGACTCGTGGTAGACATTGCTGATCATGCTGAACTGGAAGACGTGCACCATCTCGTGGCGCAGGGTGTTCCGGAACTCGGCCAGATTGCCGCGGAACGGCATGGTCACGCGCCGCTTCAGGAAATCGGTCGCGCCAAGCAGGCCTTCAGGCGGGACGAACGGGAGGATGTTGGTCTGCTCGAAATCAATGTGCGAGGCGTAGATCACGAGGGGAACGCGGGTGCTCACCTCGTGGCCGAAGCGGAGGGCCAGCGTGTCGTAGCTCGCTTCCGCCCACTGCAGGGCGCTGGCGGCGAGCCGTTCCTCCTCCGGATAGTAGTACAGATCCACGTGCGGCCCCTTGAGGGTCCGCCAGGCAAAGTGGCGATACTGGATCTTGTTCTGGCCGAACTCGAAGAACTGCGCTCGGGCCGGGGCCGCGGCGCCAAGGCACGCCAGCGCCGCGAGCAGGGTGCCGCGGAGAACGTAACCTAGCGCCGGACGGTGCGGATGCGATCGCCCTGGGTGATGCGGGCGATGGCGCGGTAGTTCCCCACCAGCGTCCCGAACACGGTATAGGTGCCGTCCAGGTGTGGTTGCGGGCTCAAGTTGATGAACCATTGACTGCTCCCCGTGTCCGGACCGGACAGCGCCATGCCAAGCACCGGCTGGAGGTAGCGAACCGGGTTGATCTCGTCCCGGATGGTCCCGCCGACCGACCCCCAGCCATCCCCGCGCGGATCCCCCGACTGGATCACGAAATCCGGCACCACCCGGTGCCAGCGCATGCCGTCGAACGCGTGCTGATCCACGAGGGACAGGAAGTGCGCCACGGTGAGCGGCGCCTCGGGCCCCATGAGCGCGATCTCGATATTGCCGCGCTGTTCCGTCTCGATGGTCACGTGCGGGCGCCGCAACGAGTCGGGCCCCACCAGGTACCGCCGGACGATCTCCCGGTAATCCTGAAGGGTGCGGCCCGTGACGAGCGGATACGCCGGGCCCCAGCGCGCCGCCGCTTCCGGCCAGCTGGCTTCCGCCCATGCACGAATGACGTAATCGGCGGGCCGGGACACACGCGCCAGGAAGCGCCGGCTCACCTCGCCATGCGCCGCATCCCCGGAAGCGGCGATGCCGCGCAGCGCCTCCAAGGCGCCGATGGCTGCATCGGGAAAGGAGTCCCGCCCGGCCCGGGCGTACGCGTCGGCCAGCGGGTCGATATCCGCCACGTCGTGCGCCCGCCCGACGATCCCCGCCGCCACCGCCCGGACAGCGGCATCGCGGGAACGGAGGAACTGGCGCGCTGCCGCCAGGAGTGCCCCGCCCTGTCCTGAGTCCGCCGCAGCCCAGCTGGTGAGCGCTGCCGCCACCACCCGGGAATCGGCATCGTCCACCAGGCTCGGCCTCCCGGCATAGGCGCTCATCGCCTCGGCCGCTGCCATGCGGGCCGTCCAGTCGTTGCTGCGGCTCCAGGTGACGATGAACGGCCTGGCCACCGCCGTATCAGCATGGGCGAGGGCCAGCAGCGCCGCCTGGTCCAGGGCGAAGAAACTTCCCTTCGTGAGAAGCGCGGAGAGCGCCGATGCGGCCGCCGTTCCGCGCAGCGCCCCCAATGCGGTGGCAGCCACGATCCGAACGCCCGGCTGCTGATCGCCCAGCCGGTCCCGGACCTGATCCGCGAGGGACGTGTCCCCCAGTGCCGCCAGGCCCCGAAGCGCCGCGATCCGGACCCCGGCGTCATCGTCTACCAGCAGCGGCTCGATCAGCCGGGCCGCCGCCGCCCGGCCCAGGCCGGCGCTGTCGGCGAAGGCGGGCGTGAAGGCACGGATGGCCGCGATGCGGGTGTAGGACAGGGGATCCCGCAGCGCCTCGGCGAACCGCCGGGAGGCAGCCACGACATGGAGCTGGCTCAGGGCATAGGTGGCGCGCCAGCGCATGTCGGAACTGGTGTCCGCCATGAACGGGAGAATCGAGGACACCGGCGCGTAGCGCCCGAGGCGCCAGGACTCGAACACGATCTGGCGCTTGAGCTGGTCCAGTGCGTCGAGGTCCAGCGCTGCGCGGCCATCGAGGATGGAACGGAAGATCTCGCCGACCTGCGGTCCGCCGATCTTGGCGAGGGTCGTCATCGCCTCGACGGCACTGGCGACATTCAGCACCGGCTCCGACCGCAGGCGATCCAGGATCGGGGCGACGGCCGCCGTGTCCCGCAGCAGCCCGAGCCCGAACACGGCAGCATAGCGCACTGTCGTATCCGGATCCGACATGGCGCGCACCAGCAGGTCGGTCCCCTGCAGGTCGCCAATCCGGCCAATGGCAAATGCGGCCGTGCTCCGGACGAACGAATCGGCGCTGGTGATGGCCGCGGTCAGGGTGGCCGCGTCGAACTGCCGGCTGTCCTCCGCCTGCAGCACCGGCGCCAGCTGTTCCACCGTGGCGGCCTCCTGTGCTGCCAGCGCAAGCGGAGCGCCCGCCAGCGACGCCAGCAGGATCGAGGCACAGGTCCAGTCACGCAGCCGCCAGATCCGTTTCACCATTTCTCCATTTCCATTGCCTCAGACCGCGAGTCGCACCGGGTCGGCAGTTTCGGCCAGCAACCCCCGCACCCGGTCCGGCAGCCGGGCAGGTTCCATGCCCGCATTGAGCACCATCATCGCGGTGCGGGCGGTGGCGATGAGTTCGCCGCTCGCGGCGAGCGTGAGCGCGTAGCCAAACGTGACCCGGCGGGAGGCGCACTCCCGGACCCAGCAGCGAATCACGACTTCGTCATCATAGCGGGCGGGCCGGGCGTAGCGGATCGCGAGCTCGCCGACGGCAAGCCGGAACCCTGCCTCCTCCACCTCCCGATAGCTCATCCCCGCCTGCCGCAGGTATTCCGTCCGGGCCATGTCGAGCCAGACGACGTGGCGCGCGTGATAGGCCACGCCCATCTGGTCCGTCTCGGAGTAGTTCACCCGTACCCGGATTTCGGAGATCATGCCGCCGTCCGTTATCTTGTGCCGTGCCGATCGAACGCCTGCTGGTCATCGCCGATGCGCATATCGGGGCGGCGTCCGCCGAGAGCGAGGCCGCGCTGCTGCGCTTCCTGGCCGAGGCACCGTCCCTTGGTGACGGCCTGCTCGTGGCGGGCGACCTGTTCGAGTTCTGGTTTGCCTGGCGCCGGGCCGTACCGAGCCGAGCCTTCCCGGTGGCGGCCGCCCTAGCGGCGCTCGCGGCCCGGATGCCGGTGAGCATGGTCGGGGGCAATCACGACCGCTGGGGACGGCCCTTCTGGACCGAGTCCACGCCGGTCACCTGGTCACCCCAGTCCCTGGCGCTCACGGTGGCGGGTTGCACTCTCGTGACGCTGCACGGGGACGGCGTTGCCGAGGGACCGGGACGCGTGGGCTGGTCCCACCGCCTGGTGGGCCACCCGGCAACCTCCGCCGCCTTCTCGCTGCTGCACCCCGATCTCGGCCTCTGGCTGGTGCGCCGCCTCGCCCCGTTCCTGAGCGAGCCGGAACTCACGCCCGAAATCCTGGCGGCGAATGCCGCGCGGCAGCTGGCCTATGCCCGCCGCACCCTGGCAGCGTCACCCGGCACCACGACGCTCGTCATGGGCCACACGCACGTGCCTGCGCTCGAGGAATGCGCGCCCGGGCAGTACTATGTGAATCCCGGCGCCTGGCTCGATGGCGGGCGTTACGCCGTCATCTCCGCCTCGGCGCCGGAACTCCGGCAGTTCTAGCCGACCGACACCACTTCGGCCCGCTCCAGCCGGGCCCCGATGAACCGGGCGCCGACCGCCCGGAACCGCGCTTCGTCATCGCTGACGACGAACCGGTGCGCAGGTGAACCACTCGCAGGCGCCGTGAGCCCCTCCCGCCTGAGCACCTCTCCCAGCGCCCGCGCCGTCTCCTCGGCGGAGTCTATCAGGCGGACTTCGGGGCCCATGACGCGCTGCAGAAGCGGCATGAGAAGCGGGTAATGCGTGCAGCCGAGCACCAGGGCATCCACCCCGCCCGCGATCAGCGGCCTCAGGTACTCATGGGCCACCAGCTCCAGCGCCGGGTGATCGAACCAGCCCTCCTCGACAAACGGCACGAAGAGCGGACAGGCCGCCTGGAGTACCTGGGCGTCGGGCTTCCGGGCCCGGATGGCGCGGGGATAGGCCTCGCTGGCGATCGTGCCGGCGGTGCCGATGATCCCGACCACCGACCGGGATGCGGCGATCGCCGCGCGGGACCCGGGCTCGATCACGCCGATGACCGGTACCGGCGAGATCCGGCGCAGATCCTCGAGGGCGTGGGCAGTGCTGGTATTGCAGGCGATCACCACGGCCTTCACGCGCTGCGCCAGGAGCCAGTCGAGGATCTCCCTGCTGTAGCGACGCACGGTATCGGGAGACTTGGGTCCGTAGGGGACGCGGGCCGTATCGCCGAAATAGATCGTGGACTCCGCGGGGAGCTGCCGGAAGATCGCACGCGCAACGGTCAGCCCGCCGATGCCGGAGTCGAAAATGCCGACGGGAGCTTCGTTCACGGGAGTCGCACCGGCAGGCGTGCGCCGGCGGTCAGGCGCCCGGGCATGACCTGTACGTCCAGGCCGTCGGGAAAATCCCAGAGCTTGGCCGACACATAGGCTTCCAGGGCACTCAGGACGTGGTTCAGCCCCATGTACACAAGCCAGTCCTCGCGCTTCTGCTTGAAGTGGTCGATCTGCACCGAGTCGCCCGCGGCGCGGGCGGCATCGAGATCATGCTGGCTCCGGATCACCATCGTGAGTGTCCCGGCCTCGCCCGCGACGAAGACCAGCGCGGTGAGCTCCCGCCCCATCGAGAGCTGGCCCCAGCCGGGCACCACCAGCGACTTGAGCATCGTGGTCGTGGCGTTCGGCTTGTGCCGGAGCACCGTGTCCGCCGGCGCCGGCGCGGCGGTCGAGTCCTGCGCCGCGAGCGGCGCCATTCCAGCCATCAGCAGCAAGACGGCGCCGGCCCATGGGACGGCAAGCCGGAACAGGTGGCGGGAGCGTGTGGGAATCGAACCCACCGGAGCCGTGCAAGACGTCTCCGACGCGGTTTTGAAGACCGGCCAGGCCACCAGACCCGTTCCGCCCCCAGGAAGTCGCGAGTCGCGAGTCGTGCGTCGTGAGCGCGACCAGCACATGGATCAGCCCTGGGCTGCCGCGATGACGTCAATCTCCACCCGGGCTCCCTTGGGCAGCCCCGCCGCCGCCACCGTGCTGCGCGCCGGACGGTGCTCACCGAAGTGCTTCGCATACACCGCGTTCATCGGCTGGAAATCGGCCATGTCGGCGAGATAGACGGTCGTCTTGACCACGTGATCGAGGGAAAGTCCCGCCGCCGCCAGCACCGCCTTCAGGTTGGCGAAGACCCGCTCGGTCTGCGCACTCACGTCCCCGGGCACCAGCTCCATGGTATCCGGATCCAGCGCGATCTGGCCGGCGGAATAGAGGAATCCGCCCTGCACGATGGCCTGGCTGTAGGGGCCGATGGCCCTGGGGGCCCGGTCGGTGGCAATGATCCGTGTCATCAGGAAAGTCCCTCGATCGTCCCGTCCGCCAGCACCCGCATGTTCTCCGCGGCGGGTACCTTGGGCAGGCCGGGCATGGTCATGATGTCACCGGCCAGCGCCACCACAAACCCGGCGCCGGCCGATGCGTAGACATCCCGGATGGTGATCGTGAAGCCGCTGGGACGACCCAGCCTGGCCGGGTCGTCACTGAAGGAATACTGCGTCTTGGCCATGCACACCGGCGTCCGGTCGAGGCCCATCGCCTCGCACTGCGCGATGGACTTCTCTGCCGCCGGCAGGTAGTTCACGCCGTCGGCGCCATAGATCTCGCGGGCAATGGTCTCGATCTTCCGCTTGATGGGCAGCGCCACGTCGTAGAGGGGGCGGAATGCCGCCTTGCCCTCGTCCAGCGTCGCCATCACCTCGCGGGCCACCGCTTCCCCGCCCTCGCCACCCCTGGCCCAGACATCGCTGAGCGCGGCACGGGCACCCCAGGACCTGGCCGCGCCCAGCACCGTGTCCAGTTCCTCCGCACTGTCGGTGAGGAAGCGGTTGAGCGCCACGACGACCGGCACCCCGAACTTCCGCACGTTGGCGACGTGGGCCTCGAGGTTCACCATGCCGCGCCGCAGCGCGTCCACGTCCGGTGTCCCCAGGTGCTCCTTCTTCACGCCGCCGTTCATCTTGAGGGCCCGCACGGTCGCGACGACGACCGCCGCCTCGGGATTGAGCCCGCCGAACCGGCACTTGATGTCGAAGAACTTCTCGGCGCCGAGGTCGGCGCCGAATCCGGCCTCCGTGAGCACGATGTCGCTGAGCGAGAGGCCCAGCTTCGTGGCCATGATCGAGTTGCAGCCGTGGGCGATGTTGCCGAAGGGCCCGCCGTGCACCAGGGCCGGTCCGCCCTCCAGCGTCTGCACCAGGTTGGGCAGCAGCGCGTCCTTGAGCAGCAGCGTCATGGCGCCCGCGGCCTTGAGGTCCAGCGCCGTCACCGGCGTCCGGTCGCGACGGAGCCCCACGATGATCCGGCCCAGCCGCCGCTCCAGGTCCTCGATGTCGGTGGCGAGGCAGAGAATGGCCATGATCTCGCTGCCCGGCACGATGACGAAGCGCTCCTCGCGTGACGGGCCGCCGTTGAGCCCGCCCAGGCCGACGATGATCGAGCGGAGCGCCCGGTCATTCATGTCCATGGTGCGCGGCCAGGTGACGCGGCGGGAGTCGATGCCGAGCGCATTGCCGTGATGGATGTGATTGTCGAGCAGGGCGGAGAGGAGGTTGTGCGCCGACGTGATGGCGTGGAAATCGCCGGTGAAGTGGAGGTTGATCTCGTCCATCGGCACCACCTGCGCGTACCCGCCGCCCGCCGCCCCGCCCTTGACGCCGAACACCGGGCCCAGGGACGGTTCCCGGATGCAGACCATCACCTTCCGCCCCAGCCGCCGGAAGGCCTGGGCCAGTCCCACGGTGACGGTGCTCTTGCCTTCGCCCGCCGGGGTGGGATTGATGCCGGTGACGAGCACCAGCCGCCCGCGCGGCTTCCGCTTGCGAATGGCGTCCATCGTGACCTTGGCCTTGTGCCTGCCATAGGGCAGCAGCTCATCCGCCTCGAGGCCCGCCTCGGCTCCGACGTCGGCGATGGGCCGCAGCGTCGCGGCCTGGGCAATGGCGATATCCGATGGGACGCTGGTCACGCTTCCTCCGCTCTGAGGCTGGCCCCGACCCGGGCCCCGAAGACCCGGGCTGCGTTCGCTGCTGTCGTCGCGATCACGTCGTCCACTGCCCGGCTGGTGATTGCCGCGAGGCGTTCGGCCACCTGACGCACGAAGGCCGGCTCGTTGCGCCGGCCGCGGTGCGGCACCGGCGCGAGGTACGGCCCGTCGGTCTCGATCAGCAGGCGGTCGGACGGGACGGCCCGCACCAGGTCATCGGCGGACCAGTTCCGGAAGGTGATCATCCCGCTGAACGAGACGAAATGGCCGAGTTCCAGGCCGGTTTCGAGCAGGTCCCTGCCGCTGCTGAACGAATGCAGGATGCACCGGGTATCCGGGTGCTCCCGGAGCATCGCGGCGACGTCGTCATCGGCCTCACGCGCATGGATGACGGCGGGCTTCCCGGCGGCGCGGGCAAGCTCCAGCTGCGCCTCGAAGACGCGGCGCTGCACGTCCCGCGGTGCATGATCGTAATGATAGTCCAGCCCGGTCTCGCCTGCGGCGACCACCCGCGGATCCTCGAGGCGCGCCCGAAGCCACGCCGCGCTGTCCGCGGTCCAGCTCCCCGCCACGTGGGGATGCATCCCGGCCGTGGCCGAGAAACGGGGCTCAGGTCCGGCCAGCGCGATGGCGCGCTCCGTCGCCTCCGGCGACTCCCCGACCACCACCACATGCCCAACCCCGGCCCCCCAAGCGCGCACTGCCACCTCGTCGCGGTCCGGATCGTACGCCGGATCGCCGAGGTGGCAGTGGGTGTCGATCAGCATCCGTCAGGACGCGGGCTGCGTCCGCCGGCCGTTCGGGGTCTTGCCGGGCAGCTCCTTCTTCTTGACGCCACGGATGTGCGGCGCGGGCCACTTCTCCTCGATGGCCATGAGGACCGGGCTGGCCACGTAGATCGACGAGAACGTGCCGGTGGCCACGCCGAACAGCATGACCAGCGCGAAGGGGCGGATGACCTCGCCCCCCCAGATGGTGAGCGCCGTCAGCGAGGCCAGCGTCGTGCCGTGCGTCAGCACGCTGCGGGGCAGCGTCTCGTTGATGGCACGGTTGAGGATGTCCTTGAAGGAAGCGTCCTTCATCTTGTGCAGCTCTTCCCGTGCCCGGTCGAAGATGATGATCGTGTCATTGAGCGAGTAGCCGACCATGGACAGCACCGCCGCCACCACCGTCAGGCTCACCTCGAGGTGCATGTAGGAGATGAAGGCGATGGTGGCCAGGATGTCGTGGGCGGTCGCCAGCACCGCGGCCACGCCGAACCGCCACTCGAACCGGTACGCCAGGTACGCCAGCACCGCGAAGAACGAGAGGAAGATCGCCAGGAACGCCTTGGTACGGAGTTCCCCGCCGACTTTCGGCCCCACCGCTTCGGTGGG
>DASTBA010000168.1:0-2506 GCA_035712285.1 Gemmatimonadales bacterium
CCGCGGTCGTCGCCGAACATCGAGAAGTTGAAGTTGTTGTTGGTGGGCTGACGCGCGAGCGGACCGCCCCGGGTCAGCTGGTCGTCAGCCGACTCGAAGTAGTGGAAGAGATTGTAGTTGACCTGCCAGAAGTTCTTCAGCTGGAAATTGATGATGTTGCCGATGTAGCTCGTCGTGTGATTGCCGTCGTAGTTCCAGTCGTTCCCGCTCAGCACCCCCACGATCCAGTTCCGGAGCAGCTTGCCGGGCCGCAGGTCCTGGTAGTGCAGGTCGCTGGACACGCCCCGGCGCCCCGTCGTCTGGGTGAGGCCCAGGTCATTGGTCTCGTACCCAGGGCTCTTCTCCTGGTAGGCCAGGTTCCCGCCCCAGTGGCCGCCCCCCACCTTGGTCACCGCCAGCTGGAGCGCGTAGCCCGAGAGGGAGGTCCGTGTCGTGTCGTAGTCCAGGTGGGTGGCGTCGGGCCGCTGGTAGTAGCGGGCGCTGGCGCGCTGGACCCGGGCGATGGCGCCTTCACTACCCTTGACCAGCGTGGATGCAAACGAGGCGTCCAGCGCCCAGTTGCGCTTGCCCCAGTAGTGCTTGAGGTCCACACCGCCGAGATAGCCGGCGGAACGGAGGGTCGCGGCGAGCGTGGTGTCGCCCAGCGAGCGGTTCACCGCCGTCACCAGCATGCCGATCGACGTGTTGCCCTCGTTCAGCTCCCGGCGCACGCGCGACGCGAAGTAGTTGGTGAGCGGTTCCACCGGCTGGCGCAGCACCGGCCCCGCCGCATCGGTGACGTAGCGGCCGGTCTCCCTCGGCGTCACCGCGTCGAGGAGCGCGATGGACCATCCGGACGGCGTCTTGCCGGTGAGCTTGGCGGCGCCGGCGATGGTGGTCTGCTGCGGCACGTCGGTGAACGCGGCGGCGGGATCGGTGATGCCGCCCTGCGGCCGGCGCCCGATGCGCCGCGAAAAGAAGGTGATGGGCGTGCCGAAGGAGTTGAAGGTGCTGAGGCGGCCGAAGCTGAAGAGATCCGCGCCCTCGACGAAGAACGGCCGCTTCTCCTCGAAGAAGGTCTCGAAGGCGCTCAGGTTGACGACCGCCGGGTCCACCTCCACCTGGCCGAAGTCGGGGTTGATGGTGGCGTCCAGGGTCAGGTCGCTGGTGATCCCCGCCTTGAAGTCGGCGCCGGCGCCACCGGCATAGTCGCTCGCCGAATGGAAGGGATCGCCCGCCGCCACCGGGGCATATTCGGCATGCGCGGAGACATACGGCGTCACCTCAAGGCGGCGGGGCGCCGGCAGGCCGCCCATTCCGCTCAGCGTCGCGTAGCGCGCCGGCGTCTCGTTGTCGGCGCGCGGGATCAGCACCAGCACGTCGGATTCCTGCTTCCGCTGGATGAACCGGACCACCTGGATGCCCCAGGTGTCGGAGCTGCGGTTGTACCGCAGCTGCGAGAGGGGAATCCGGATCTCGGCGGTCCAGCCCAGGGAGTCGACCTGGGTCACCACATCCCACACTGGATCCCAGGACGAGTCTTCATCGCCGTCGGCACCGGCGGCGGCGTCGCCCTTGTTGCCGGCAGGATAGACGTCGAACACGAAGGCGGTCAGCTTGTCGTGGCGGGAATCGAGCCGGATGGTGAGACGGTCGCTCGCCGGCTGGTCGTCCCGGCGCGCGAGGCGGCGCACGATGTGTGCGGGATCGTCGTCGAACATGCGGGCGCCGATGTAGAGCGCGCCGTCACCGACGGTGGCACGGATCTCCGTCCGCTCGGTGGCCGGCTTGCCTTCGTCCGGCAGGCGCTGCACGTCGAGCGTCATCGGCTGGGCGGTGGCCCACGCCGGGTCGTCCAGCTTTCCATCGAGGTGGACGGCGGCCTGGAGCGGCGCGGCGCGGAGTTCCGGAACAGCGGAAGCACGCGCCACGCCGCCCTGGGAGCCGTATGCCAGGGTGCTCTGGGCCGCCATCATCCCGGGGCCGGCCACTGACAAGAGCATCACACGAAAGCACGAAAGCACGAATGAAGTCCGCCAGCAGCTGTTTTCGTGTCTTCGTGTTTTCGTGTGATCCATATGCGCATGATCCGGGAACGGGGGTAATCTTGAGCGTGAGACTGTGTTTCCTCTGACGTCGCTCGACCTGAAAAGGTTGCGTTTGCCATGATCCTCCCGTCCCGCCCGCCCGGACTGACGCCCGGGTTCCGGACCCGCTATGCGCCGAGCCCCACGGGATACCTGCACCTGGGCCATGTGCTCAACGCCCTCTGGACCTGGGAAGTCGCGCGTGCGTGGGGTGGTCGGGTGGTGCTCCGGATCGAGGACCATGACCGCACGCGCTGCCGCCCGGAGTTCACCGGGGCGATCCGCGAGGATCTCGCGTGGCTCGGGTTCGTGCCCGACGAGGTGGTGCCGAACCAGAGCGAGCGGGCCGGGCGGTACGAGGAGGTGCTGGCCGGCCTGCACCGGCGGGGGCTGGCCTACGTCTGCGCCTGTTCGCGGAAGGACATCGCCGAGGTAGCGGG
>DASTBA010000169.1:0-49348 GCA_035712285.1 Gemmatimonadales bacterium
AGCACCAGCGACGCCACCAGCCCCAGCATCTCCTTGGTCCTGGCCCCCAGCGCCCCGGCCTCGTAGCACTTGCCGTCCAGGGCGAAGAACCGGTTCACGGTGAGGTTCCCCTCGCCGAGGATCACGGCATTCATCTGCTCGCGGAAGGCGTTGAAGTCGGCGATCGTGTCACTCATGCGGCACTGGCCTCCTCGGATGGACAGGCGCCGCCCTCTCCCGAGGGAGTGGAATCGGCGGCCGATGGACGATGGGCGGCGCGCTGGCTCAGCAGCACGCCAAGAATGACGAGAACTCCGCCGGCGATCTGCTCGCCGCCGGGTCGCTCCCCCAGCATGATCACGGCCGTCAGCATCGCCACGACCGGGGTCAGGCAGTTGAAGATGGCGGTCCGGTTGGAGCCCACCACCCGCACGCTGCGGTTCCAGATGATGTAGCCAATCACCAGCGAAAAGATGGCGGAGTAGACCAGGCCGGCCCAGCCGGCCGGGGTGGTGGCGCTCCACGACATGGCTGCCAGTTCCGGCAGCCCCAGCAGCACCAGCGGGATGGTACCCGCGATGATGGTCCAGGTCGTGATGGCAAGGGCCGACATCGGCAGGGTGTGGCGCCGGATGCCAAGGGTGAAGAGAGACCAGCAGATGACCGCGCCGAAGGTGAGGAGGTCCCCGGTCATGGTGCCGCCGGTGAACGAGAACCCGTGCGCGGCAATCACCAGCACCACGCCCACCGTAGCGAGGAGGAGCCCTTCGGCGCCCCGGAGCGTGAGGCGTTCCACGCCCAGCGCCGCGCCGAGGCCGGCCACGATGGCGGGCATGCTGGCGAGCACCAGGCTGCTGTTGGTGGCGGTGGTGCTGGCGAGCCCCAGGATGAACCCCATCTGGTAGATGGTATTGCCGATCAGGCCGAGCCCCACCACCCAGGGCAGCGCGCCGGGCGGGAGTGCCAGGGAGCCCTCGCGCCGGTGGAGGATCCAGGCCAGCAGCGCCGAGGCCATGACGAACCGGAGCGCCGTGAAGGCGAGCGGCGGGAACTCCCGCAGCGTCCACTTGGAGACCGTGATGTTGAGGCCCCAGATGGCCACGACGAGCAGCATCCAGAACACCGCGGCGCGGCGGGACGGAGCGGCGTGCATGGCGCGGAAGATAGTGCCATCGCGGGGCTTCCCCCGGTCTTATATTCCCGCCCATGCGACAGTCCCGGATCCGCAACTTCTGCATCGTGGCGCACATTGACCACGGCAAGAGCACCCTCGCCGACCGCCTGATCGAGGCCACCGGCGCCGTGGAACGGCGCCAGATGCGGGAGCAGCTCACCGACACGATGGACCTCGAGCGGGAACGGGGCATCACCATCAAGCTCAACGCCGTCCGCATGAGCTATACGGCGCGGGACGGCTCCGAATACGAGCTCAACCTCATCGACACTCCCGGGCACGTGGACTTCACCTACGAGGTTTCGCGGTCGCTGGCCGCCTGCGAGGGGGCCCTCCTGGTGGTGGACGCCTCCCAGGGCATCCAGGCCCAGACCCTGTCCAACCTGTTCCTGGCGATGGATGCGGGGCTCGAGATCATCCCGGTGCTCAACAAGATCGACCTGCCGGGGGCGGAGCCCGAGCGCCGCGCCCGGGAGATCATGGACCTGATCGGCGCCCAGCGAAGCGAGATCCTGGCGGTCTCCGCCAAGGAAGGCACCGGGGTCCCGGAGCTCCTGGAGGAGATCGTCCGGCGGGTGCCGGCACCCTCGGGGGATCCCTCGGCCCCCCTGCGCGCCCTGGTCTTCGATTCCTACTTCGACCGCTACCGGGGAGCGATCCCCAGCATCCGAGTGGTGGATGGGACCGTGCGGCCGGGCATGATCATCGCGTTCGGGTCCCACCCCGAGGACCGGCACGTGGTGGATGCGGTGGGCTACATGCAGATCGTCCAGCGCACCACCGACCAGCTCGAGGCCGGCGAGGTCGGCTTCCTGAGCGCCAGCCTGCGCGAGGTGCGGGACGCCCGGGTGGGCGACACGGTGCTGGACGCCGACCGGCCGGCGGACACGCTCCTCCCCGGCTATCGCGACGTGAAGTCCATGGTCTTCGCCGGGATGTATCCCACCGACAGCGACCAGTACGAGGCGCTGCGCGACGCCCTCGAGAAGCTCCGCCTGAACGACGCGTCGCTCCAGTACCAGCCGGAGTCCTCGACCGCGCTGGGGTTCGGGTTTCGCTGCGGGTTTCTGGGCCTGCTGCACCTGGACATCGTGCAGGAGCGGCTGGAGCGGGAGTTCGGGCTCAGCCTCATCACCACGGTGCCCACGGTGGAGTACCACGTCTACCGCACCGACGGGACCCTGGACGTGATCGAGAACCCCACCGCCCTGCCCGATCCATCCGAGATCGGGCGGATCGAGGAGCCGTACGTGAAGGCCCGCATCATGGCGCCGGCCGAGTTCATCGGCGGCATCATGAAGCTGGGACAGGAGCGGCGCGGCGTGTACAACGGGATGCACTACATTGACACGTCGCGGGTGGAATTCGACTTCGAATTCCCGCTGGGCGAGATCGTGCTCGATTTCTACGACCGCCTGAAGTCGCTGAGCAAGGGCTACGCCTCCCTCGACTACGAGATGAGCGGATACCGGGCCAGCGAGCTGGTCAAGCTCGACATGCTCATCAACGGCGACCAGATCGACGCCTTCAGCGTCATCATCCACCGGGACAAGGCGTACGAGTGGGGCCGCAAGGTGGCGGAGAAGCTCAAGGAGCTGATCCCGCGCCAGCTCTTCGCGGTGGCGATCCAGGCGACCATCGGGAACAAGGTGATCGCCCGCGAGACGATCAGCGCCTTCCGGAAGGACGTGCTGGCCAAGTGCTACGGCGGCGACATCACCCGCAAGCGCAAGCTCCTCGAGAAGCAGAAGGAAGGGAAGAAGCGCATGAAGCAGATCGGCGCCATCGAGATCCCGCAGGAGGCGTTCCTGGCCGTCCTGCAGGTGGACAACTGAGCGGAGACCACCGTGCGCCTGGTGCTCGGGATTGACATCGGCGGGACCACGTTCACCGTCGGCAGCGTGGCCGAAGACGGGAGCCGGATCGTCGCCCTGCGGGAGGAGCCCACCCGGGCCGGCGACGGCGCGGATGCGGTGCTCGAGCGCATCGCGGCCGCGGCCCGCGCCGTCATGGACGAGACCACCCGCATGATGCCGGGTGCCGCCTGGCTCGGCCTCGGTGCCGGGGCGCCGGGCCCGCTCGATGCCGCGACCGGCGTCGTGCTGCTGACCCCCAACCTCGGCTGGGTGGATTATCCCCTCCGGGACCGGCTGCACGCGGCGCTGGACCTCCCCACCGTCATCGACAACGACGCCAACTGCGCGGTGCTGGGCGAGTGGTGGCGCGGGGCGGCGCGCGGCAGCCGGCACGTGATCGGGTTCACGATCGGCACCGGCATCGGCGGCGGCATCATCGTGAACGGCGAGCTGTACCACGGCGCGTCGGGCGTGGCCGGCGAGATCGGTCATACGACGATCGAGGCGAACGGCCGCCGCTGCGCCTGCGGCAACTACGGCTGCCTCGAGGCGTACGCCTCCGGTTCCGCGATCGCCCGCCGGGCGATCGAGGCCGTCGAGGCCGGCGAGGCCACGTCGCTGGTCGAGCGGGCCGGCGGGGACCGCAGCCAGATCACCGCGCGCACCGTCTACGATGCCGCCCATGCGGGCGACGAGCTGGCCCGCGACCTGGTGCACGAGACGGCGCAGTTTCTCGGCGCCGGCATCGCCAACCTGCTGAATGTCTTCAACCCGGAAGTGGTGGTGGTGTGCGGCGGCGTGACCCGGGCGGGCGACTTGCTCTTCACGCCGCTCCGGCGTGAAGTCGCGCGGCGCGCCTTCAAGCCCGCCGTGCAGGCGGTGCGGATCGTGGCGCAGGAGCTCGATGCGCCCGGCGTCTACGGCGCCGCGCGGGTCTTCCTCGACCGGGCAGCGGCGGCATGACACGAAAGGTCGGCGTGATCGGCTCGCTGGTCTGGGACGTGATCCACGACCGCGATCCGGCGGCGCCCCCGGTGGAGGAGTGGGGCGGCATCGCCTACGCCCTGGCGGGACTCGACGCGAGCCTTTCTGACGACTGGGAGATCGTCCCCCTCATCAAGGTGGGACGCGACCTGGCGCCCCGCGCGATGGAATTCTTCGGCACGCTGTCGCACCTGGTGCCCGGCGCCCGGCCGATCGAGGTGGACGCGCCCAACAATCGCGTCGTCCTCCGCTATGAGGCGCGCGAACGCCGCTGCGAGCGGATGGCCGGCGGCGTGCCGGGCTGGACCTGGCCGGAACTGGGGCCGCTGGTCCGGGATCTCGACGCGCTCTACGTGAATTTCATTTCCGGGTTCGAGATGTGCCTGGGCACCGCCCAGGCGCTCCGGCAGGGCTTCCAGGGCCCGATCTACGCCGACCTGCACAGCCTCTTCCTGGCGATGCAGCACGACGGCATCCGGCGCATCCAGCCGCTGCCCGACGCATCGGCCTGGTTCCATTGCTTCGACGCGGTCCAGCTGAACGAGGACGAGATGCGCCAGCTGTCGGACGAACCGCTCGGCGTCGCGGCCAGCGCCCTGGGCATGGGCACGCGGCTGCTGGTCGTGACGCTGGGGCCGAGGGGCGTGGCGTATGTGGCCGATCCATCGTTCGACGGGTTCGGGCGCCCCGCCCCCGGCGGAGCGGTGCGGACCGCGCGCCTGGCGCCGCCGGCCGTGGAGGCGGTGGACCCGACCGGCTGCGGCGACGTGCTGGGCGCCGCGACCATGGGGCGGCTGCTGGCCGGCGATAGTCTGGAGGATGCGCTGACTCACGGCAACCGTCTCGCCGCCCGGAATGCCACGCTCCGGGGCGCGAGTTCCCTCGCTCCGCTCCTCCGCGGCGCCCTGGTGACGGCATGACGCGGGTGGTCCAGCTCCCGGCGAGCTTCGACGACCGGACGTTCGACCAGTTTGCGGCAGCCTGCGGCGAGTGGCCGCCGGACGTGCGGCTGCTGTTCGACGCCCGCCAGACCCAGTGGACCTCCCCCTACGGGCTGGTCGGCCTGCTCACGGCGGGCCAGGCGCTGGCGGATGCGAAGTGCCCGCAGCCTCTCTTCACCGTTCCGCAGAACGAGGACGTCTGCCGTTACTGGGCCCGCGCCGGGTTCTTTGCCCAGGCCGAGGGGTTGTTCGAGATTCATGGCCGGGTCCCGAAGGCCGCGAGCGGCCCCACCGATGCCCTGCTCGATATCACCGCCATCAGGGCGATTGACGACGTCCACCGCGCCGTGGGGGAGATCTCCAGCAACGCGAGCCGCATCCTGGTGGAGCAGCTGGGCATCCGCCCGCAGGAGACCTACAAGTTCAGCATGGCGCTTTCGGAGGCATGTCAGAATATTGTGGAGCATGCCGGCACCGCGGGCTGGGTGGCGGTGCAGAGCTACAACTGGAAACGGCGGCTGGAGCGCCGTGTGGTGGTGATCGCGGTCAGTGATGCCGGCATCGGGTTCCGGCGCTCCCTGGAGGCGGCGCACGCGCGCCGCTTCGGCGAACGCTGGGGGGACGGGGCCGCGATCGAGGCGGCGCTCATCCAGAATGTCAGCCGGTTCCGCGACCCCGGTCGTGGCCAGGGTCTCGCGTTCATCCGGCGGTTCGTGCAGCAATGGAACGGCAAGGTGTCCATCCGGAGCGGCACAGCCCGTTTGTCCATCATCCCCGACTGGGACGACGATGTCCCCCTGGCCGAGCGGCTGCCCTGGTTTCCCGGCGCCCAGGTCCAGGTCACCATTCCGGCGCCCGGAGCAGCCGGCTCATGATCCAGACCATTCGCCTGCATCACCTGCTTCGCGAGTCCGGTTCCAACGGCTCGAGGCACCTGGTGACCCGCCCGACCGGGGCCGCCGTGCGGGACGGGATCGAGCGCGCGCTCCGCGACTCGGACGGCGCCACTGTCCTCCTCGACTTCACCGAGGTGGAGCTCATGGACCTGAGCTGTGCCGACGAGGTCGTGGCCAAGCTGCTCCTCGGCGATTCCGGCGCCCTCTGCCACCTGGTGCTGTGCAATCTCCGCGAGGATCAGCTCGAGGCGGTGGATCACGTGCTGCGCCACCATCGGCTGGCGGTCGCGGCCAAGCCCTCCGCCGACGCCGAACCGGACGTGCTGGGCTGGGTGGATGAGGATGCGCGGCAGGTGTTCGGGTACATGCTCCGCTGCGGCGGCGGGACTGTCGAGACGGTGGCCCGCGAGCTCGGCTGGACGCCCGCCCGCGCCGGGCAGGCGCTGGGAACGCTCGCCGCGCGACGGCTCATGCTGGTGGACCAGGACGCCTTCCTTCCGCTGCCCCTCGCATGAGCGCGCGCCGCCACGGACTCTCGACCACCGCCGTCCACGGGGCGCCCGCCCGCCGCCCCGACTGGTCGCCGGTGGTGCCGGCGATCACCCAGAGCACCACCTTCATGGCGCCGGTCGGCAGCGACGAGGATGTGCTGTACACCCGGTACGGCAACAATCCCAACCAGGTGGAGCTGGCGCGGAAATACGCCCTGCTGGAAGGCGCCGAGGATGCGCTCTTCGTGGCGAGCGGGATGGGCGCCACGGCGCTCGCCCATCTTGCCGTGCTCCGGCCCGGCGACCACCTGGTGTCGAGTTCGTGGATCTACGGCGGTACGCGCCGTCTCTTCGACGACGAGCTCGGCCGCCTCGGCATCGACGTGACGTACGTGGAGCCGGACCAGCCGCGCAACTGGCGGCGATCCATCCGCAAGCACACCCGGGCCATCTTCATCGAGACCCCCACCAACCCCACGCTCCGCGTGGTGGATGTGGACGCCGTCGCGCAGGCGGCCCGGGAGGCGGGGCTCGCGCTGCTGGTGGATGCCACCTTCGCCAGCCCGGTCAATTTCCGCCCGCTGGAGCACGGCGCGGACGTGGTGATCACCAGCGCCACCAAGTACCTGAACGGCCACAGCGACGTGATCGCCGGTGCGGTGGCGGGCACCGGTTCCTTCATCGAGGAAGTGACCCGCCTCATGCGGCTCTGGGGCCAGGCGATCGATCCCCATGCGGCCTGGCTGCTGGACCGCGGCCTCCGCACCCTGGCAGTCCGGATGCAGCGGCACAACGAGAACGGCCTGGCGGTGGCGCAGTGGGCCGAGGAGCACCCGCGCATCGCCGCCGTGCACTACCCGGGACTCGAGTCGCATCCCGATCACGCCATCGCCCGGGCAACGCTCGGCGGCTTCGGCGGCATGGTGGGGCTCGAAATCCGGGGCGGCGTCCGGGCCACCGAACGTTTCCTCCGGCGTCTCCGCCTCGTGGCACACGCGCCCAGTCTCGCCGGCGTCGAAAGCCTCATCTCCGAGCCGCGGCTGACTTCGCACAAGAGCGTACCGGCCGCCGTACGGGCGGAGATGGGCATTCCGGACGGCTTCGTGCGGCTCTCCTGCGGCATCGAGGATGTCGAGGACATCATCGGGGATCTGGAGCAGGCTCTTGGGAAATAGACACGAGTCGCGAGTCACGGGTCTCACGACTCGCAACCCGCGACCCACGACCAGTTATCATCCATCGTGATCCGCCTTCAGCACGTCATCAAGACCTTCCCGAACGGTGCGCTGGCCCTCAAGGACGTGTCGTTCCACGTTCCCAAGGGCGAATTCGTCTTTCTCACCGGCCACTCCGGGGCCGGCAAGTCCACCCTGCTCAAGATGCTCTATGCCGAGCTGCGGCCGACATCGGGCGAGGTGCGAGTGGGCGGCCACCTGCTCCACACGCTCAAGGCCGGGGAGATCCCCCGTCTCCGGCGGCGCATCGGCATCATCTTCCAGGATTTCCGCCTGCTGGAGGACCGCACCGCCTTCGAGAACGTGGCGTTCGCGCTGGAGGTGACGGGGGCGCCGCGCGACACCATTCCCGCGCGGGTGACGCGGGTGCTCACGCAGGTCGGGCTCGCGGGCAAGGCGCGGGCGTACCCGCGCGAGCTGTCCGGGGGCGAGCAGCAGCGGGTGGCCATCGCCCGGGCGCTGGTCAACGACCCGGCCATCATCCTGGCGGACGAACCCACCGGCAATCTCGACGAGCGTGCCACCCACGGCGTCTTCCAGCTGCTCCAGGACATCAATGCGGGCGGAACCGTGGTCGTGATGGCCACGCACGACATGATGCTGGTGCGTCACGCGCCCTACCGCACCATCGAGATGCGGGATGGGGCCGTGGTGCATGACAGCGCGCCGTCAGCCGGAAGCGCGCCGACATGAGACTGCTCTTCCGCGAGGCGCTGCTCCCCTTCCGCCGGCTGGCCCTCCTGTCGGTGCTTTCCATCACCACGATCGCGTTCTCGCTCTTCACGGTGGGCCTCTTCGGCCTGGTGGCGGTGAATCTCCGCGCGGCGCTCCGGGGGCTCGAGGCGCGGGTCGAGATCGTGGCCTTCGTGCTGCGCGGCACCCCGCCCGAGACGATCACGGTGGCGGCACAGGATGTGGCGACATTCCCCGAGGTGCAGTCGGTGGACTACGTGAGCGAGGACCAGGCGCTGGAGCGGGCCCGCCGCGATCTGGTGGAGTTCCGCGACGCCTACCGGGACATCCAGACCAATCCGCTGCCGGCCTCGCTCGAGATCCGGCTCAAGGAGGGCTACCGGGACGCCGCCCATGCGGAAGTGGTGGCCGACCGCCTCCGGAGCTTCCCGTTCGTGGAGGACGTGCGCTTCGGGCGGGAGTGGGTGCAGCGGCTGGACCACCTCCGCAATATCGCCGGCGTGCTCGGCCTCATCATCGGCGCCGTCTTTGCCGCCGTCGCCATGGTGATCATCGGCGTCACCATCCGCATGACCATGCTGCAGCGGGCCCGGGAGATCCGCATCATGCGGCTGGTCGGCGCCACCAACTGGTTCATCCGCGGGCCGTTCCTGCTGGAAGGCGCGCTGAAGGGCCTCTTCGGCGGGGTGCTCGCCATCCTGCTCTGCTACGGCGGGTTCGCGATCTTCGCGCGGAGCGCGCCGGCCTTCTCGGGGCTGGAGTTCTTCCGGCCGGGGCAGATCCTGCTCATCGTCGCCTTCGGCGTGCTGCTCGGCCTCGTCGCGAGCCTCTTCAGCGTCGGCCGCCACCTGCGGCTCCTGGACGGGCGCATGGACCGCCGCACGGCGTGAGCATGCGGGCGGGGCTCCTGGCCGCGCTGCTGGCGATGCTCGGTGCCACCACCGCGCTCCCGGCCCAGCAGACCGCCCGCGACCTGCAGGAGAGCCGCCAGCGCCTGCAGGACATCCGGGCGGAGCGGGACCGGCTGCAGCGCCAGCAGCAGATGCTGCAGGGGCAGGTGCACGACGTCGAGGACGAACTCGACAACATCGAGCGCCAGAAACAGTCCACCAGCCGCATCGTGATGGAAATCGAGCGCCAGATCGACGGCCTGACCTCGCAGGTGGACCAGGCCTCGACGGAACTGGTGCTCGCCCAGGACAACCTCGCCGAGCGGAAGGCGGTGCTGGAGCGCCGCCTGGTGGACATCTACAAGCGGGGCCCGCTCTACACCTGGAAGGTCCTGCTGACCGCCGAGTCGTTCGGCGATCTCCTCCGGCGGTACAAGTATCTCTATCTCTCCAGCGAGCAGGACCGCGCCCTGGTGGCCGACGTCCAGCGTCTCCGCGACCGGGTGGGCCGCCAGCGCACGCAGATCGTCTCGGTACGGGAGGAACTCGACGCCACGCGGCAGGATCGTGAGCAGGAGCTCCGCCGGTACGGCAGCCTCGCGGATCAGCGGGAGCGCCGCCTCTCCACTCTCCAGCGGTCATCCCGGGCCAACGAACAGCGCCTGGTACAGCTGGAGAAGGATGCGTCGCGGCTCAACAACGTGCTGGCCGCCCTGGAGAAGGCGGCGCGCGACGAGGCGGCCCGGAACCGGCGCGCCACCTCGGCGCCGGCCACGCCGGTGCCCGGGGCGCTCACCACCGCGAGCATCGGCCGCCTCGACTGGCCGGTGGATGGCCGCATCGTGTACCGCTTCGGGCGGGACACCCTGCCCGGGGGCGGCGTGATCCGCTGGAACGGCGTCGGGATCGCGGCGGCGCCCGGTACGCCGGTGCATGCGGTCGAGGCCGGACGGGTCCGGCTGGTGGACGTGATGGGCACCTACGGACTCACCGTCATCCTGGAGCACGGCAATGGCTATTACTCGATCTACTCGCACCTGCAGGGCGCGGCGGTGAAGGCGGGCGATGACGTGCGCAAGGGGCAGGTGCTGGGCGCGGTTGGCGGCGAGAACTCCGATTACGGCCCCCACCTCCACTTCGAGATCCGGGGCGAGAACCAGATGGCGATGGACCCGGAGGACTGGCTCAGGCGGCGGTGACCGCGATCCGCTCCCCTTCCTGCGTGCGGGCGCGGAGCAGCGCCGCAGCCGCCAGGGCGAGCAGATCGGCCGGCTCGGTGACGGACGGGTGCGGAAAGGCCGCGATGCCCGCCGCCAGCGCCGGGCCCTGGCCGACTTCATATCCATCGAAGAATTCGGTCGCGATACGGCTCCGGAACCGGCGGACGGCACCTACCGCGTGCGGTGCCGCCGTCTCCGGCAGGAGCAGGGCGAACTCCTCCCCACCATGGGCCGCGACCAGGTCCGGTACCCGGAAGGACTCCCGCAGGAGGCCGGCGACCTGCGCCAGTACCCGCTCACCGGCCAGCCGCCCATGGGTGCCGCAGAAGGCGGCGAAATCATCTACCGCCAGCAGAACGATGCTGAAGCCCAGCGCATAGCGGCGGGCGCGCTCGACTTCCTCGCGCACCCGGCCTTCCAGCAGGGTAGCTGACGCGATGCCGCCGCGCGGGCTGTCATGGCCGTTCCGGTGGGGACGCAGCACGGAGGCGCCGACTCGCCCCAGTGTCTGCACCAGGCCTGCGCGGTCATCAGGCAGGGCCGCGGTGGCGGAACCGGGCCGCAGGAGGAACACCCCGGCGACATCGCCGTCCATGCGCACCGGGACCGCGATCACGGCCCGGGGCAGCGCGATGCCCGCGGCCGCCCCGGTGCCGTGGCGTACGACGTCGAACAGCGGGTCGCGCGAGGCGTCGCGCACGAACACCGGCTCGCCGGTGCGGCGCGCCTCGGCGATCTCGGGATAGCGCGCGAGATCCAGGTCCAGGTCGGCCAGGCCGGCACGGGTCTCGTCCGCCACGACGCGGCCCGCATCGGTGCCGGGCGGCGTGAGGATGAAGGCGCAGCGCTCGAGCTCCAGGGCCCGGGCCACGCGGCGGCAGAGGCGGTGCAGCAATTCGTCGCTCCGGTCCGCCGCCATGAGCTCATCGGCGAGGCCGAGGGCGTCATCCAGCGCCGGGCTGATCCGCGGCGCCGAGGCGACCGGCCGGCGCCGGAGGCGCAGGCGGTGACAGAGCTCCGCCAGGTTCACCGGGGCCGTCATCACATCGGCCGCACCGGCCCGGAGTGCGCGCAGTGCCGCGTCACCCGGGCCGGTATCCAGCGTAACCACCAGCGGTGTGGCCGGCCCGAACGCGTACCCTGCCGCCTCGGCGAGGCCGGCCACATCGTCCGGCTGCGCCAGGGTGGCGAGCACGACCTCCGGCGCCGCGGATGCCGCGTCCCGGATATCATTCGCCTCGGTGACGCGGAACCCCTCGCGCGCCAGCGCCACCTCGAGGCCCGCCGGCCGGGCACGGGCATCACCAACCAGCAGGACAGGCATCGCCGTTTCCTGCGTCACGGAGTCACTCACGCGGCCATGGCTTCCACCGGCAAGCAGGACCTGCTCGGCGCCCATGTCTCCGCCCAGGGTGGTGTGCATACCACCCCGGGCCGGGGCAAGGATATCGGCGCGACCGCGATCCAGGTGTTCACCAAGACTCCCAACCAGTGGAAGGAACCGTCCCTCGGGACGGATGTTCGCGACGCCTTCCTCCGGGCGCAAGAGGAACACGGGATGACGTCGGTCGTCTCCCACGACTCCTACCTGATCAACCTGGCGTCACCCGACCCGGTGCTGCGCGACCGTTCCATCGCCGCCTTCACCGCCGAACTCGAGCGCTGCCGGCTGCTCGGCATTCCCGGCGTGGTGAGCCACCCCGGAAACTACATTGATGACCGGGAAGCCGGCCTGGAGCGCAACGCCCAGGGTATCCGGCAATGCCTGGAGCGGGTGCCCGGCGAGGTGGCGGTCTATCTCGAGACCACCGCCGGAACCGGCACCGCGCTGGGCCGGACCTTCGAGGAACTGGCCGAGCTCCGGGAACGGGTCCCGGCGTCGCTCCGGCACCGGATCGCCTTCTGCGCCGACACCTGCCATCTCTACGCCGCCGGTTACGACCTGGTGAACCAGTTCGACGCCGTCTGGGATACCTGGGACCGGGTCCTCGGCCTGGAGCGCCTCGCCTGCCTGCACCTCAATGACTCGAAAACTCCGTTCGGCTCGCACCGGGACCGCCACGAACTGATCGGGAAGGGATCGCTCGGCCCGGCCCCGTTCCGCCGCCTCATGCAGGATCCGCGATTCCGCACGGTGCCCAGGATCCTGGAAACCCCCAAGGGAGACGACATGGTCACCAATGACCGCCGGACCCTCCAGCAGCTGCGGCGCTATGCCCGGAGTACGTCACGTTGACCGCACTCGCCCGGCTGCCCCATCTTCCCCCGATGCGACGAACCATCCTGCCGGCCCTGCTGGCCGCGGCCTGCTTCACGGCCCCGGCCCACGCCCAGGCCACCTACTACGCCCAGGTCGGCCTCACCGGATCCTCGAAAATCGTGCGTGACGTGATTCTCACGCCCGTTGAGACCAGGCCGGGCATCGCACCCACGTTGTTCCTGGGCGGCGAGCTGCCGATCGGGCCCCGCTACCGGATGGGGCTGGAGCTGTCCGCCGCCACCGCGTCACTCACCACGCGCACGCCGGCCATTCCGGACTCCGACCTCGACCAGGGACGGATCACCACCATCGGCGCGATGCTCAATCTCGCCGGACCGGTGGCGCCCCACCTGCAGTGGCGAGGCGGCATCGGCCTCCTGCGGTACAATCCGTCCGAGCAGTCGGGCATCTTCGCCCAGGGCGGGACGACCCGGGCGCTGTTCGGTGCCGGACTGGATTTCCGACAGCCGGCCGGCCGCCGCTGGGACGCCATGATTTCGGCCCGGTTCGATTATCACCGCTTTTCCACCGACGAGCTGCGCCATCAGGGCTTCACCCTGCAGCAGGGCGTGCGGCGGCTCTCCGTCTCCGTCGGCCTTGCGAGGGCTGCCCGATGATCCGTCATTGCATCCGGGGGAGCGCACTGCTGCTGGCCGGTGCCGCCCTGGCATCCTGCGCCGACATCGGTTCTCCGCTCCGCAGCGGCAACCAGAGCTACGAGTTCCGCCAGGTGGTGGCCGTGGGCGACACCCTCTCCTTCCATTGGCCCGAGAGCGCCATGCCGATCACCTTCTGGGCAGAGGACACGGTCGGCCTCCCGGAACACGCCGACAGCGCCATCGCCGTCTGGCAGCGGCAGTTCCTGTATCACGAGTTCACCGGCAGCCGTGTCGCCGACTCGGCGACCGCGGACGTCATCATCCGCTACGGCCCGCCGCCCAACGACGCCGTGCTGATTCCCGCGCTGGTGGACGCCTGCCAGGCGGCGACCGACATGCGCCTCGATGCCGTGACACGCACGCTGGCGCTGCCGATGCACGTGTACATCGCGGCCCGCTTCCTGCCCGATGACCCCGGCACCCAGGACTGCTTCCGCATCGTGATGATTCACGAACTGGGACACGTGCTGGGCATCCTGCGCCACTCGAACGATCCGCTGGACATCATGTACGGCAACCCCACGGCGGCCGAGCCCACCACCCGCGACCGGAACACCGTGCAGGTCATGTATCACTGGCCGGTCAACGTCACACTCACCGGCGGAGGCGCACCCTGAATCCGCCTCCGGTGCCGGACCGCCGAGCCGACGCCCTTCGCTACCACGAGGAAGGGCGTCCGGGCAAGATCCAGGTCGTTGCCACCAAGCCCACCCAGAACCAGCGGGACCTCGCGCTGGCCTATACCCCCGGTGTCGCGGAGCCGTGCCTCGCCATCAAGGAGCGGCCCGAGGACGCCTACCGCTACACCGCCAAGGGCAATCTGGTGGCCGTGGTCTCCAACGGGACGGCGGTGCTGGGCCTCGGCAACATCGGGCCGCTGGCCGGCAAGCCGGTCATGGAGGGCAAGGGAGTGCTCTTCAAGACCTTCGCCGACCTCGATGTCTTCGATCTCGAGATCAGCGCGCCGACCGCGGAGGAGGTGATCCGCTTCTGCCAGATGCTGGAACCGGCGGTGGGCGGCATCAATCTCGAGGACATCAAGTCACCCGACTGTTTCGTCATCGAGGAGCGGCTGCGGGAGACGCTGTCCATTCCCGTCTTTCACGACGATCAGCACGGCACGGCCATCATCTCGGGTGCGGCGCTGCTCAACGCGCTGGACGTCACCGGGCGGGACATCGCGGACGCTCGCGTGGTCTTCGTCGGCGCCGGCGCCGCCGCGATCGCGACCGCGGAGCACTACGTGCGGCTCGGCGTGCGGCGGGAGCACGTGGTGATGTGCGACCAGCACGGCGTGATCCGGCCCGATCGGGAGCGGCTCGATCCCTACAAGCGGCGCTTCGCGCATGCCGGCGCGCCGGCGACGGTGGAGGAGGCGTTCGACGGCGCCGACGTGTTCGTGGGCCTCTCGGCGGCAGGGGCGGTGACCGCGGACCTCATCCGCCGCATGGCGCCGGATCCGATCGTGTTCGCGCTGGCCAATCCCACGCCGGAGATCATGCCGGACGAGGTGCGGGCGGTGCGGCCGGATGCGGTGATCGCCACCGGGCGCACCGACTATCCCAACCAGGTGAACAACGTCCTGGGCTTCCCGTTCATCTTCCGCGGCGCGCTCGACGTCCGGGCCCGCGCCATCAACGAGGAGATGAAGATGGCGGCGACCCGCGCCCTCGCGGCACTCGCGCGGGACGACGTGCCCGAGGTGGTGCTCCGGGCCTACAACCTGCCCTCCCTGCGCTTCGGCCGGGACTACCTCATTCCCAAGCCGTTCGACCCGCGCGTCCTGCTCTGGGTGGCGCCGGCCGTGGCCTGGGCCGCCATCCACTCGGGGGTCGCCACCGAACTCCTGGACGTGGACGAGTATCGCTCCCGGCTGGAGTCGCGCCTCGGCCGGGGACGGGAGGTGATGCGTGGCCTCATGAACCGCGCAGCGGCCAATCCCCAGCGACTGGCCCTCACCGACGCGGATGACGCGCGCGTCCTCCGTGCCGCCCGGATCCTGGCCGATGAGGGAATCGCCGAGCCGATCCTGATCGGGGAGCAGGTCGCCATCGAGCGGGTGGCGGGTGGGGCCGGCGTGTCACTCGACGGGCTCGCCGTCGTGGATCCGGCGCACGCCGGGCGGCGGGATGCGTATGCCGAGGAGTTCTGGCACCGTCGGCGCCGGCGCGGCGTCACCCGGTCCGAGGCGGACCGGCGGCTGCTCCAGCCGGAGTACTTCGGGGCCATGATGGTGGCCGGTGGCGATGCCGACGCGGTGGTGGTGGGCGAGAATCAGCACTACCCCCGCGCCATCCGGCCCGCCATCGAGGCGGTCGGCGCCGAGACGGACGCGGCCCTCGCGGGCATCTACATGATGGTGACGCAGAACGATCTGCTGTTCTTTGCCGACTGTACCGTGAACATTGACCCGGACGCGGCCCGGCTCACGCAGATCGCCATCGCCGCCGCCGGCTTCGTCGAATCGCTGGGCATCGAACCCCGGGTGGCGATGCTCTCGTTCAGCAACTTCGGCTCGGTCCGGCATCCCAGCCAGGAGAAGGTGGCGGACGCCGTCCGGCGCCTCCAGGGGCTCCGGCCCAACCTCAAGGCGGACGGCGAGATGCAGGCCGACACGGCGGTGCTGGAAAGCGTGCTGCAGCAGCGCTACCCGTTCAGCCGGTTGCAGGGACCGGCCAACGTGCTGATTTTTCCTGATCTCGACGCGGCCAACATCAGCTACAAGCTCATGGGCCGCCTCGGGGGGGCGCACGCCATCGGCCCGATTCTGGTCGGCCTGGCGGCGCCGATCCACGTGCTCGAGCGGGATTCGGGCGTGGACGATATCGTGAACATGGGGGTCATCGCCGCGGTGGACGCGCTCGAGCGCAGCCGCCAGCGCGGCCGGCCGGCCCCGCACACTCGACCTTGAAGGAGCTTATGTCCACCGAACGCACCGCCGTCCGTCCGGAGTCCGCCCCGTACGCCCGGCATGGGATTTCCGCCCAGACCGTCCACGCCAACCTCATCGCACCGGACCTCGTGGAGCGCGCACTCCGGCGGGGCGAAGGGCAGCTCAGCGACTGCGGTGCCTTCACCGCGGTGACGGCACCCCACACGGGCCGGTCGGCCAGGGACAAGTTCCTGGTGGATGAGCCGTCGTCCACCGCGGAGATCTGGTGGGACAAGAACGCGAAGATGACGCCCGAGGCGTTCGACCGCCTGCACGCCGATGTCCGGGCCTACCTGAGCGACAGCGAACTCTTCGTGCAGGACCTGTACGGCGGCGCGGACCCGGCGGCGCGGCTCCCGGTGCGCTTCTTCACCACCGGCGCGTGGCACGCGCTCTTCGTCCGGAACATGTTCATCCGCCCCGACCGGGCCGACCTGCCCGCGTTCGAGCCTGGCTTCACCGTGCTGCATGCGCCGGAGTTCCAGGCGAGCCCGGAGAAGCACGGCTGCCGCACCAGCACCGTCATCGCCCTCAATTTTGCCCAGAAGCTCGTCATCATCGCGGGCACCCGCTACGCCGGCGAGATGAAGAAGTCCATCTTCACCGCGCTCAACTTCCTGCTGCCGCGCCAGGGCATCCTCCCGATGCACTGCTCCGCCAATATCGGGCGGGACGGCGATGCCGCGGTGTTCTTCGGCCTCTCGGGCACCGGCAAGACCACCCTCTCCGCCGACGCCGACCGCCAGCTCATCGGGGATGACGAACATGGCTGGAGTGACCGCGGCGTCTTCAACTTCGAGGGCGGCTGCTACGCCAAGGTGATCCGGCTCCGGGCCGCCACCGAACCCGAGATCTTCGCCGCGACGCGCCGCTTCGGCACCGTGCTGGAGAACGTGGTGCTGGACCCCGACACCCGCGCGGTGGAGTACGACACCGACACCATCACCGAGAACACCCGCGCCTGCTATCCGATCGACTACATCGCCAACCATGTGCCGAGCGGCGCGGGCGGCATTCCGCGGAACGTCGTGTTCCTCACGGCGGACGCGTACGGCGTGCTGCCGCCGATCGCCCGGCTCACGCCGGAGCAGGCGATGTACCATTTCCTCTCGGGGTACACCGCCAAGGTGGCCGGCACCGAGCGGGGAGTGACGGAACCCACCGCCACCTTCTCGAGCTGCTTCGGCGCGCCGTTCCTGCCGCTGCCCGCGGTGCGGTACGCCACGATGCTGGGCGAGCGCATCGCCCGCCACAAGGTGCGGGTCTGGCTGGTGAACACCGGCTGGACCGGCGGCCCCTACGGCACCGGCAGCCGGATGAAGCTGGCCCAGACCCGGGCCATGGTGCGCGCCGCGCTGGCGGGCAAGCTGGATGCCGTGAGCAACACTCGCGACCCGGTGTTCGGGGTCGAGGTCCCCACTGCGGTGCCCGACGTGCCGAGCCAGGTGCTCACCCCGCGGCAGACCTGGGCCGACGGCGCCGCCTACGACGCGCAGGCGAAGAAACTTGCCGGGATGTTCCGCGACAATTTCCGGCAGTTCGAGGCCAGCGTACCGGAGGCGGTGAAGGCCGCCGGACCATCCGCCTGACCGCACACCGGCATCCGGCATGAGCCGGCCGGACCCCGATGTCATCCGCGACCCGCTCTGGGACAACATCCGCCTGGATCGGGTCGCGCTGTCGGTGCTGGACACCCCGCCGGTGCAGCGGCTCCGGTACATCCGCCAGCTGGGTCACGCCTTCCTCGTCTATCCCGGCGCCACCCATACCCGGTTCGAGCACGCCCTCGGCGCCTATCACCTGACCGGCCGCGCGCTCGCCTCGCTGGCGGAGCGCGGCGAGCTGGAGGCAGTACCTGAAGGCGAGCGCATCGCGGTGCGCCTGGCAGGCCTGCTCCATGACATCGGGCACTATCCCTTCTCCCATGCGCTTGAGGAAGCGGGCTTCCCCTCGCACGAGGCGCAGGGCGTGGCCCTGCTGCCGCTGGGCGAGCTGGGCGACACCCTGCGCGCCCTGGGCGGCACGGCGCTGGTGGACGGCATCGGGGCGCTGATCCGCGGCCGGAGCGGCAGCGCCCTGCAGGGCCTCATCAGCGGCACCCTCGACCTCGACAAGATCGACTACCTGAGCCGCGACGCCCGGATGTGCGGCGTGCCCTACGGGGCGGTGGATGTGGACCGGCTGCTGGCGTCACTCACGGTCGTCGAGGCCGGCGGCCGCCCGGCGATGGGCGTCCACGAGAAGGGCGTGAGCGCGCTGGAGTCATTGCTTTTCGCGAAGTACCAGATGTACCGCAACGTGTACTGGCACCATGCGGTGCGCTCCGCCACCTGCATGTTCAAGCGCGCCGCGCGCCATGCGGTGGAGGCCGGCGTGCTGGACATGAGCCGCGTGGCCGGCACCACCGACGACGCGTTCATGGAGATCCTGCTCACCCGGGACCCGCAGGGGCTCGCGCGCGCGGTGCGCGAGCGGCGCCTCTTCAAGCGGATCTGGGACGTGCCGGCCAGCGACGTGGGTGGCGACGTCGCCGACTGGGTGGACGGCGATGCGGTGGTGCTTGGCGCCGTGGAGGACGCCTTGGCGGGCCGGGCCGGGCTCCAGGCTGGCGAGCTGCTCCTCGACTTCCCGGCCCGGCCCAGCATGCTGTCGGTGAGCCTGCCGCTCCGGCTCCGTGGCGGCGAGGTGGAACAGCTCACCGATGAAGGCCGCGCCGGCCATCTGGGACTGCCACGCGTGGCGGAGGAGCTCTACCAGAGTGCGCGCCGGCTCCGTGTCTTCACCGCCCGCGCCGCCTCCCTGCCGCTCGCCGAGGTGCTGGCGTGGCTCCGCCTCCCGCGCGCGGAGGTCCTGGCGCGGGTCAGCTGACCGGCGAACTCAGTTCGCGGTGACGACGGGGTGTTCGCCGGACGGGGTGGCGGCTTTCTCGATCTGCACCACGATGGCGGTGATGTTGTCCAGTCCGCCCCGGCGGTTCGCTTCCGTGATCATCTGGTCCACCCAGCGCTGGGGACCACCGTCCGACTGCAGGATCCGCCGCAGGTGCTCGTCCTCCAGCATGCCGGTGAGCCCGTCCGACGCCAGCAGGATGAGATCCGACGTTTCCAGCTTGCCGAAGTAGATGTCGGGCGCCACGTCCATGCTGGCGCCGACGCACCGGGTGATGACGTTGCTGTAGGGATGCACCCGCGCCTGCTCCGGCGTGAGCAGGCCGGCGTCCACCTGCTCCTGCACGTAGCTGTGGTCCTTGGTGACCTGCTGGAGGTCCGCGGCGCGCAGCAGGTACGCACGGCTGTCGCCCACCTGGCCGATCAGGTACCGGTTGGGCAGCAGGATCAGCGCGGTGAGGGTCGTGCCCATCCCCCGCTTGTCATGCTCGGAGAGGGTGCGGGAGAAGATCGCCTCGTTGGCCTTGTGGATGGCAGCCGACAGCCGGCCGGCTACCTGCTCGTCGGTCAGCCCGCGGTAGTTGCCGAGTTCCTCGGCGACGATGTTGACGGCCATCTCGCTCGCCACTTCGCCGGCGGCATGCCCCCCCATGCCGTCCGCCACCATGAAGATTCCACGGTCGGCCAGCATGAGATAGCTGTCTTCGTTGCCCGAGCGGACAATCCCGACGTCGGTCCGGGCGGCGCAGGAGAAGTGCACAGGCCTCCGTTAACGCATCGTCAGCAGGTATGCGGCCGCGGCGGCCGCCAGTGCCATGAGCAGCGTCACCGTGACCCAGGAGACGCGACGCCTGGGCGGTGGCGGGGGCACCGGCCGGCGCGGCGCCGGACTCCGGGCCGGCCGCTCGGTGACCACCGGCGGGGCCGGCGGCACCGGGTAGGGTGTCGGCTCCACCAGCCGCGGCATCACCCTGGTCTCGGCCGGTGCCGCCGGCGACTCCGGCGCATCCAGCGGCTCGAACAGCACCGATACTTCGCCGAAGCGCACCGTGGCACCCGGAGCGAGGGCGGTCTCCGAGACCACCGGCTCCCCTTCCATGAACGTGCCGTTGGTCGAGCCAAGGTCCGAGAGAATCCAGACCCCGTCCCGCCGCTGCAGCTTGGCGTGCATGGTGCTCACGCTCGGATCGGCCAGGACCAGGTCGTTGTAATCGGCACGGCCCACGTTGATCACCGGCACGGTGAGCGTCACGCGCTCGCCCTTCCTGGCGCCGGAGCGGAAGAGCACCGAGGCCAGCGGGACGGTGGCCGGCGCCTCAGGGGCCGGAGGCAGCGACTGGAAGGCCTGCATCCCGAACATCGTGTCGCTCAGCCGGGCAGCCGCTCCCGTCGGCGCCGCTATCGGCGGGGCCGGCGGCGCATGAAAGCGGAAGTCCTCGTCGCCGATGCGTATCACGTCGCCGGGAGCCAGGCGCCGCTCACCCGATACCCGCTCGCCGTTCACCGTGGTGCCGTTCACGCTGGCGTCCAGCAGGAGGTAGCCGGTGGCATCCCGATGGAGTTCCGCATGGCGGCGGGACACCTCACCCCCGGGTACCACGACGTCGGCACCCGCCTCCCGTCCGAACACCAGCGGGCTGGCGGTGAGGGCGTATTCCCGGCCGTCGGTGAGGCAGACGACGCGCGCCCCGTCCGGCGGGGGCATCACCTGGGCGCCCCGGGCAATACGGGTGCGCCCCGCCCGGGCCTCGTCCACCACCAGGATCTCCTGTCCGCCCACCACCACCTTGTCCCCATGCAGCAGCGGCGAGGGCTCGGCGGCCAGCCGCACGCCGTTCACGCTCACCGCCGCCTCGCCCAGCGGGCGCACTGCCGCCGAGCCGTCGGGCCACCCTTGCACCACGGCATGCCGGGGCGCCACCTCGTCCGAAAACACCGGGATGGCCACGCCGTCATCGGATCCGATGATCATTTCGCCGGGCACGACGGTGTATCGCCGTCCCCCGACGTCGAGCTGAATCATGCGACTGCCATCCGCGTATGGTTCATGGCCTTCCCAAACGTACTTGCCAGCAATTTGCGGGCGCAAGCACGGCTCATGCGCTCCGCCGGAGTTCGCCGCCCGACTGCAGCAGGTAGAGACGCTCGTAGAGGCCGCGCTGCGCCAGGAGCTCCCGGTGGGTGCCCTGCTCGCGGATCTCCCCATGATGGAACACCAGGATCCGGTCCGCGTCCAGCACGGTGCTCAGGCGATGTGCCACGACGATCGCGGTGCGGCCGGTCATGAGCTCGGCAATGGCCTGCTGGATCTGCGCCTCGGCCTCGGCGTCCACCGAACTGGTGGCCTCGTCCAGCACCAGGATCCGCGGATCGCGGGCCAGCGCCCGCGCGAAGCTCAGGAGCTGCCGCTCGCCCATGCTGAGGTTCCGCCCCCGCTCCGCCAGCTGGTGGCCGAAGCCGCCGGGGAGGCGGCGGATGAAGCGCTCCGCACCCACGCGACGGGCCGCCTGCTCCGCGTCGGCCGCGGTGGCCGGGGCATCCAGCACCAGGTTGTGCCGGATGTCGCCGGTGAAGAGAAAGAGATCCTGCTGCACGTACCCGATGAGCCCGCGCAGTTCGTGCACCGAAAGATCCCGGATGTCCACGCCGTCCACCGTGATCCGCCCGCGCACCGGCTCGTAGAAGCGGAGCAGGAGGCTGATGATCGTGGTCTTGCCCGCCCCGGTATGCCCCACGATTGCCACCGTCTGTCCCGGCTCGGCCGTGAAGGAGACATCCTTCAGCACCCAGGGCCCCTGCTCCGAGTACCGGAACCAGACCTGCTCGAACCGCACCGCGCCCCGTGGCGCCGCGCCCAGGGAGCGCGACCCGGTGGTCCCGGCAATGGCGGGCGGCTCGTCCAGCAGCTGGAAGATCCGCTCGCTCGACGCCATGGCGCTCTGCAGGAGATTGACCTTTTCCGAGATGTCCTGCAGCGGCTGGAAGAAACGGCGCGTGAGCTGGATGAACGCGGCAAGCACGCCCACCGTCAGCGACCCGCCCAGCGCCCGGAGCCCCCCGTACCAGAGCAGCAGGGCCAGCGCCAGGGACGAGAGAAACTCGACCACCGGAAAGAACACCGCGTACACCGTGATGGAGCGGAGGTGGGCGTCGAGATGCGAGCGGTTGAGGCGGTCGAACTCCGCGGCCCCTGCCTCCTCCCGGCGGAACAGCTGCACGATCCGCATGCCGGAGAGCTGTTCCTGCAGGTAGGCGTTGAGCCGGGCCAGCCGCACGCGGATGTCGCGGAACGCCTCCCGCACGTGGCGCCGGAACACCGTCGCGGTGAGCCACACCAGCGGAATCACGCAGAATGCCACCAGCGCCAGGCGCCAGTTCATGAGCAGCATCATGCCCATGATGGCGGCCAGCGTGAAGACGTCCCCGAAGACGGTGACCAGGCCCGACGAGAACAGCTCGTTCAGCGTCTCCACGTCGCTGGTCACCCGCGTCATCAGGCGGCCCACCGGATTCCGGTCGAAGAAGCGCACCGGCAGCCGCTGCAGGTGGCCGAAGAGGCGGGTGCGGAGATCCAGCATCACCCGCTGCCCCAGCAGCGTGGTGAGGAGCGTCTGGCCGTAGTCGGCCAGGAAGTCCACCAGCAGGGCGCCCAGATAGATCAGGGCCAGCGTCCCGAGCAGGCGCAGGTCGTGCCGCGGGATGGCCACGTCGAGGGCGTCCTGGGTGAGGCGCGGCCCGACCAGCGCCATGGCCGCGCTCAGGAGCAGCAGCACCAGGGCGCCGGCCACCAGGGTGACGTGCGGCCGGACGAAGGCCAGGAGCCGGCGGAACAGCCGGCCGTCATAGGCCTTGCCCAGCGGTTCTTCGGTGGCGGTCATGACGGCACCGGCTCCGGCACGCCGCCCTGCTGGTCGCTCTTGTCGGTGGCGCCGATGGACTTGAGTCCCTTGCGGACCCATTGCGTGAAGACGATGAACCCCGCCCCGACGGTGTACCAGCTCAGGATCAGGCGCCAGAGCAGGGTGTACAGCGGGGTGATCGCCTTCGGGACATAGACCGACATCACCGCGGCGGACATCAGCTCGGCGATGCCCGACGCGCCCGGCGTGGGCGCGAAGTAGAGGAGAAAGGCGATCAGTGTCTGCAGGAGCAGCACGTCCACGAAGTTCACGTGGATGCCCACCGCGCGAAGCGTCACGTAGCCGGCCAGGAGCTTGTTCGCGTGCGACGGCCCGGAGAGGATGATGCAGGCGAGCACCGACAGCCAGCCGCGGGGACTGTTGAGCCTGACCAGGTGCGCGTGCGACTCGTCGAGTCCCGCCTGTACGCCCTCCACCCGCCGGGCGAACCGGGTGCTCCGGCGGCCCACCCACGCCGCCAGCCGGTGCAGGAGCTTCCGCACCAGGTTGGGGAAGATCATGAGGGCGACGAGCAGGGCGCCAAGGCCGGCAAAGACGGTGAGGCTCCCGAGGAAGAGGTCGTAGAGCGAGAGGCCGAGCACGTTGCCGCGGGTGCCCAGCGAATGTCCGGCACCGGCCAGGATGGCGAGCGGCCCGGCAATGGCAAAGAACCCCACGGTGCCCACGAATCCCATGAGCGCGCAGGTGGCCGCCACCGGCAGGGGAATGCCGTAGCGGCGCATGGTGTACATCATCATGGGAAACGCGCCGGACTGGAGCGGGGTGATGTACGCCGCCCAGGCGCTCATGCCCCCGGCCAGGATCATCCCCTTGAGGGAGGGCTTCGGCATCAGCTGCCGGGCCACGACCCAGAGCCGGAGCCCGCCGCCGATCCAGTCCATCGAGGCGAGCCCCATGCCCGCCAGCAGCCAGATCCAGTGGACGTTCCGGAGCCCGGTGACGAACGCGCCGAGATTGTTGCCGTAGATCAGGGTCAGCGCGAAGCCGACCACCGATGCCAGCACGAAAATCTCGAAGCCCCGGACCAGGATCTTCGGAGTCAGAAGTTTGGCCATGAAGCCGGGAATTCTAACGGCGGATTCGGCGGTCGGACAGGAGTCCGGCACCCCGAAGCTTTCCCGAAACCGGCCCCCGGACTATGATTCCCGCGTGTCCGCCATCCGCATCGTCAACGCACGCCAGCACAACCTGAAGGGGATCTCGGTCGACTTGCCCCACCGGGCGCTCGTGGTGATCACGGGTCCGTCCGGTTCGGGCAAGTCGTCGCTGGCGTTCGACACCATCTATGCCGAGGGACAGCGGCGGTACATCGAGTCGCTTTCCACCTATGCCAAGCAGTTCCTCGACCGGATGCCGAAGCCGGAAGTGGACCGCATCGAGGGACTGGCACCGGCGGTGGCCATCGAGCAGCACAACCCCGCCGTCTCCAGCCGCTCGACCGTGGGCACCGCCACCGAGATCCACGATTTCCTGCGGCTGCTCTGGGCCCGGGTCGGCAAGCCCTTCTGCCGGAAGTGCGGCGCCCCGGTGCGGCGGGAGACACCGGACGGTGCGCTCGCGGAGATCCAGGCGTCGGGCGCGGCGCGGCTGCTGGTCACCTTCCCCATCCCCGCGTCGGCGCGCCACAGTCATGCCGCCATCGTGGAGAATCTCCGCGCCATGGGCTTCGTGCGGGTGCTGCACCGGGGCGGCCAGCTGCACCTCGACGACCTCGCGCCCGAAACCGATCTCGCGGCCGACCCCGGCCTGCTGGTGATCGTGGACCGCCTCACGACCCGCGAGGGCGGTGCCGCCCGCCTCCGGGAGGCCATCGCCACCGCGTTCGGCGAGGGAGAGGGCATTGCCGTCGCCGTGCTGGATGACGGGCGTCAGCTCCGCTTCACGGAGTTCCCCGCGTGCAGCCGGTGCGACACGCCGGCCCCGTCCATCACGCCCGCGCTCTTCTCGTTCAACAACCCCCGCGGTGCCTGCGCCACCTGCAACGGCTTCGGCGCCACGCTCGAGTATCACGAGTCGCTGATCGTGCCCGACCCCGAACGGAGCCTGCGGGAAGGCGCCCTCGACCCGTGGACCAAGCCCCGCTACGAAACGCGCCGCCGTCTGCTGCTGGACCGCGCCAAGGCCCTCGGCGCCGATCCCGACATCCCCTGGCGGCGGCTCAAGGCCGGTGTGCGGCACGAGCTGCTCCGCGGAAAGAAGGGCAAGTACATCGGGATCTTTCCGTTTCTCGAGGGGCTGGAAGAGAAGCGATACAAGCAGTACATCCGGGTCTTTCTCCGGCAGTACCAGCTCGCGGAGACCTGCACCGCCTGCGGCGGCACCCGGCTCAACGACGACGCCCGCTCGGTGCGGATCGCGGGCCGCCATATCGCCGAAATTTCCGCCCTGCCCATCGAGGAGCTGGCGGGATGGGTGAGCACGCTTGAGCTGGGGGAGCAGGATCGGGCGGTCGCAGCCCTGGTGCTGGAACAGGCCGGAGCTCGCATCTCTTTCCTGCAGGATGTGGGACTCGGCTACCTCACGCTCGACCGGCAGGCACGGACGCTGTCGGGAGGCGAGGCTCAGCGCATCGCCCTCGCCAACGCCCTCGGCGCACGGCTGGTGGACACGCTCTACGTGCTGGACGAACCGAGCATCGGCCTGCATCCGCGGGACACGGCGCGGCTCCTCGCCATCCTGCGGCGTCTCCGGGACCTCGGCAACACGGTGCTGGTGGTGGAGCACGATCCGGCCGCCATCGCCGAAGCGGACTTCATGCTGGAACTGGGGCCCGGCGCGGGCGAGCATGGCGGACGGGTGGTCCACGCCGGCCCCACCGGCTCCGCAAGCGATTCACTCACCGGCCAGTACCTCCGCGGCCGGAAGCGGATCGCGGTGCCGAGCGCGCGGCGGGTACCGGGCCCGGCATGGCTGCGATTGCGCGGTGCATCGCTCCACACCCTGCACGATGTGGACGCCGATATCCCGCTGGGCACCCTCACCGCCGTCACCGGCGTCTCCGGCTCCGGCAAGAGCACGCTGGTGCACGACATCCTCTACCGGCAGCTGGAGCGGACGCTGCACGGCGGCAGTTCCGCCAAGCAGCATCTGGGCGAGGAGATCGGCTCGGTGCAATCGCTCACCGGCGCCGAACTGCTGAGCGACGTGCTGCTGATTGATCAGTCACCTATCGGGCGGACGCCGAGGTCCAACCCGGTCACCTACGTCAAGGCGTTCGACGAGATCCGCGAGCTCTTTGCCGCCCAGCCGCTGGCGCGCCAGCGCAAGTACACCGCCTCCACCTTCTCCTTCAACCTGGACGGCGGCCGCTGCGAGGCGTGCGAAGGCGCCGGCCACGTGCAGGTGGAGATGGTCTTCCTGGCCGACGTCTTCGTGCCATGCGAGGTGTGCGGCGGCACCCGCTTCAAGCGGGAGATCCTGGACGTGAAGATCCAGGGATTCTCCATCCACGACGCCCTGCAGTGGAGCGTGACCGAGGCGATCGCCCGGTTCCGCCACCAGCCGAGGCTGGGCGCGGCGCTCTGGCAGCTGCAGCAGGTGGGCCTCGGATACCTGCGCCTGGGCCAGCCGGCCACCACCTTGTCCGGTGGCGAGGCGCAGCGGCTCAAGATCGCACGGGAGCTCATCAGCGCGGGGAAGAAGGCGGGGCGGAAGCTCTACCTCATGGACGAGCCCACCACCGGCCTGCACCTCGACGACGTGCGCGTGCTGCTCCAGGTGCTCGACCGCCTGGTGGATGCCGGGCACACGGTGGTGGTGATCGAGCATCACCTCGACGTGATCAAGCGCGCCGACTGGGTGATCGAGATGGGGCCGGAGGCGGGGGAGCACGGAGGCCAGGTCGTGGCGCAGGGGCCGCCGGAAGAGATCGCCGCGACACCGGGCTCGCCTACCGGCGCGTTCCTGGCGCCGCTGCTGGAGGCGGCGGCGGTCGCGTGAGTCAGCCGCGGGCAGCGGCGCGGATCAGGTCCCATGCCCGCTGCACCTGCTCCGCGCCGGTCTGCCACTGGCCGATGGCCATGCGGATGGTGTAGCGGCCGTCCAGCCGGGTGTGCGTGAGATAGATCTCGCGGCTGGCGTTGATGCGGCCGAGCAGTGCCTCGTTGTGGCGGTCGAGGGCGGCATCGTCCATCCCGGCGGGATGATGACGGAAGCAGACCAGGCCGAAGGGCGACGGGGCCATGGCCTCGAAGCCGGGCTCATCTTCCACCCACGCGCGGAACTGCCGGGCGAGCGCGAGGTGCCGGCGCAGCATCGTGCGGAGCCCCTCGGCGCCATAGCTCCGGAGCACGAACCAGAGCTTGAGCGCGCGGAACCGTCGGCCGAGCTGGATGCCCCAGTCGCGGAAGTTGACGACCGTGCCGACCTCGGCGGTGCGGAGGTATTCGGGCAGGATGCTGCACGCCCCGAGCAGCGCCGGCACATCGCGCACGTAAAAGGCGGTGCAGTCGAAATTGGTGAGCAGCCACTTGTGCGGATTGAAGACGTAGCTGTCGGCCAGTTCCACGCCCGCAAAGTGGTGGCGGCATTCGGGCAGCAGGGCGGCACTGCCGGCGTAGGCGGCGTCCACGTGGAACCAGAGATCGTGCTCCCGTGCAACGGCACCGATCGCCGCGAGCGGATCCACCGCCGTGGAGGACGTGGTACCCACGGTGGCGACCACGCAGGCCGGCACCAGTCCGGCCGAACGGTCGGCCTCCACCTGCTGCCGGAGCGCGCCGGGCCGCATGGCGTAGGCATCGTCGTCCGGAACGAGGCGAAGGGCCCTGGGCCCGAGCCCCGCGAGGCGCACCGCCTTGGCCACCGAGGAATGGGCCTCGCCCGTGGCATAGACGGTGAGCGGCCCGTCGCTCGTGCCGCGGGCGCGTTCCCGCGCCGCAATGATGGCGACCAGCGTGGCGGTGGATGCCGTGTCCTGGATGACGCCGGTGAAGCTGCCGGGCAGGCCGCAGAGTTGCCGCAGCCAGTCCATGGTCACCTGCTCCAGCTCGGTCGCGGCGGGTGACGTGCTCCAGGACATGCACTGGGCGCCAAGGGTGGCGGTGAGCATCTCGGCGAGGACGCTGGGCGGGCTGTTGTTCGCCGGGAAGTAGGCGAACCAGCCGGGGTGATTCCAGTGCGTCATGGCCGGCAGGATGAGCTGCTCGAAATCGCGGAAGATGGCGGCGAACGGCTCCCCGGCCTCGGGCGCTTCGGACGGCAGCGCCGCGCGGACCTGCCCCGGCCGCGTGGCCGGGGTCACGGGACGCTGTCCCACGGTGGCGAAGTAATCCGCCATCCAGTCCACCAGCTCGTGCGCGTGCGCGCGGAACTCGTCGGGTGTCATGGCGAGAATGTAGTTGCACCCTCAACCGGTCACGAATGGCCCATGCCCAAGGCAGCCTACACTCCCCGCAGCACCCGGAAGGGCGGCGGTTCCCTCGAGTATGATCCCGCCGTGGCCCGGCGGCACCTCGTGAAGCAGGATCCGCAGCTGGCGGCGCTCATGCGGCGCTGCGTCCGCTTCTGCCTCGAGCCGCCGGCGACCCAGAGCCTCTTCCACTCGCTCACCGAGTCCATCGTGTACCAGCAGCTCTCGGGCAAGGCGGCGGCAACCATCTTCGGGCGGTTCGTGAAGCTCTACCGCCCGCGGCGCTTCCCCACCCCGCAGGCGGTGCTGGACAGCAGCGAGGAGTCGCTGCGCGGCGCCGGGCTCTCGCGCGCCAAGGTGCTGGCCATCCGGGATCTCGCCGCCAAGACCCTGGACGGCACGGTGCCGCGGATGCCGGTGGTGCGGCGGCTGCCGGACAAGGAACTGATCGAACGGCTCACGTCGGTGCGCGGCATCGGCCAGTGGACCGTCGAGATGCTGCTCCTCTTCCGTCTCGGCCGGCCTGACGTGCTGCCGTGCGCCGACCTCGGCGTGCGGAAGGGGTTCGCGCTGACCTACGGCATGAAGGATCTGCCCACCGCGAAGGAACTGTACGCCCACGGCGAGCGCTGGCGGCCGTACCGCAGCATGGCGAGCTGGTACATGTGGCGGGCACTGGACTGACAGGACGGACAGGGATAGTTGCAACGTCGTCGCCCCGGCGAAAGCCGGGGCCCAGTGAGAGGCCCGATCGCAGCACTGGATCCCGGCGTTCGCCGGGATCCCGGCACGGAAGGTGTCGCCCCAGGCGACACGGGCCGGGCACCGCACACTTCTTACGGGAGCAATCGCTCGCCCAGGGATCCGGGAGGGGTGAGGGCGCAGTCCACACGGTGCCGGTGGCGCGCCACGACCCGGTAGAAGGGATCGCGGAGCAGCGCAGGAATGACGCGCAGCATCGCGAGCAGCCGCCAGGGCCCGCCGAGGTAGTCCGCCACCGCGAGTGCGGCGGCTGAGCGGAAGTGCAGCCCCTCCGAAGTCACCCACACCATGCTATCGAGCGGGAGGCGGACCTGATGCGCCCGCTCTACCTCACCCGCCGTCGTCCCACCCAGCGGTGCGAAGCGGAGGTCGTGCCGCCGCTCGTGCGCCAGGATGAAGCGCACGGCGGCGTGGCAGAACGCGCAGTCACCATCAAAGAGCAGAAGGGGACCGGATTGCGACATGTCTGGTGGGGAAACTCCCGAGGAGGGACTCGAACCCCCGACCCGCTGATTAACAGTCAGCTGCTCTAACCAACTGAGCTACTCGGGATCGTGCGGGCAGTATGGTAATCAGAAAGGCGGGAAGACGGGAGGGCGGGAAGACGGGAAATGGGACCGCACTCCTCATCCTGAGCACAGCGAAGGATCTACCTGTCTGCACCGGAGAGATCCGGCAGGCAAACGCCTCACTGTTGCCGCATCGCGGCAGGCCAGTGAGTATCCGCTCACATTCCGTCATAAGTGAGCGCACACTCACATGGCAAATGGAGCTGAATCCAGCCTGAATTTGTGCCGTTGATCACCCCGATACCATATCACAAGTGCTTGTGGAAAAAGATGTTACACAGCCGTCGGTTCCCAACCGGCGGCCCGCACGGTACCTTGGTGGCATGGCTCTGGCACCCCTCTCCGGCCACCGCGACGCCCGGCTTCGGCTGGCTCGCGCCGCCGCTCAGGGGCAGCTGCCTCAGGCCCTGCTCTTCACCGGGCCGGCCGGGGTCGGCCGGCAGCGACTGGCACTCTGGCTTGCGCAGCTGCTGCTCTGCGAGAAGCCGGCCGACGAGCCGTGCGGTGTCTGCGGGCCGTGCCGGAAGGTGCTGGACCTCGCGCACCCGGACGTGCACTGGATCGTGCCGATCCCGCGGCCCAAGGCGGCGGAACCGGCCAGGCAGGTGGAAGAGGCGGCGGAATCCATTGCCGCGGTGATGAACGAGCGGCGTGAGTCGCCGTTGTACCAGGCGCTCGACGGCATGGCGATCCACGGAATCGCCAGTGTGCGGTTGGTTCTTCGCGAAGCGGCACTCTCCTCCGTGGAGGCCCGGCGCCGGATCTTCATCATCGGCGACGCCGAGCGCCTGGTTTCGCAGGAAGCGTCGCCGGAGGCGGCGAACGCGCTGCTCAAGCTGCTGGAGGAGCCCCCGGTGGACGCGGTCATCATCCTGACCGCCGCCGATCCGAAGCGGCTGCTGCCGACGATCCGCTCGCGGACGGTGCCGCTCCGACTGCATCCGCTCGCCGCGGCCGACGTACGAGGCTTCCTCGAGCTGCACGGGAATGTGCCGGCGCGGGAACTGGAGCGCCGGGTGGAGGCCGCCCAGGGTTCGATCGGCGCGGCACTCTGGCTGGATGATTCGCTGAGCGCGGCGCGGGATGCCGCGGCGGGATTGCTGGAAGACGTGACGAAGGGCCCCGGAGCCCGGCTGGAGCGGGCGCTCCGCCAGGGGCCGTGGGCCGCCCGCGGCGAGTTCACGGCGATGCTGGACGCCCTCGCCGACCAGTTGCTGAGCGCCGCCCGCGTGGCGGTCAACGCGCCGCGCCGCGGATCGGGGGCCGGGCCGCTCGCCGGGAAGGATCCGGCGGCCTTGCTGGAAGCAGCGCGCCACGTGGCGTCGGCACGCGAGGCGGCGCAGGACAATGTGAACCCGCAGCTCCTGCTCGCGGTGCTGGCCGGGCAGCTGGCGGAGACGCTGTGACGCTCTCGCACCTGGACGAATCGGGCCGGGCCCGGATGGTGGACGTGGGCGGCAAGGACGTGACGGACCGCACCGCGGTAGCCGAGGGTCTGGTGCGAATGTCCAGCGAGGCGTTCGCGCAGGTCGAGGCGCACGCCGTGAAGAAGGGCGATGTGCTCGCGGTAGCGGAGCTGGCCGGCATCATGGCGGCCAAGCGGACGGCGGAACTCATCCCGCTCTGTCATCCGGTGGGGCTGGAGGTGATTCAGGTGGAGGCGGCGCTGGACCCGTCGCTTCCCGGGGTGCGGATCCGGGCCACCGCCCGTGTCCATGCCCAGACCGGCGTGGAGATGGAGGCGCTTACCGCGGTCTCGGTGGCATGCCTCACGGTGTACGACATGATCAAGGCCGCCGATCGCGGCGTGGTGATCGAACAGGTCCGGCTGGTCGAGAAGGCCGGCGGGAAATCGGGAACCTGGCGCCGGCAGGAGTGACCGCCGGCTCAACCCCTGGGGAGGCACGACCGACAATGACCACTGCCGAGTGGAGTGGCCGCTGGCAGCGCGCCAGGGTGCTCATCGAGCGCCTCGTCGTGCGCGCCGGGCTCGTGCTGTCCGCCGGATTGCTGCTGAGCGCCCTCGGCGGCTGGAGCGAGGTGCGCGCACGCGCGGTGGCCGATTCCACCGCCGCGGCCCGCGATGCGGTGACCGCGCACATTGCCGGCGACTTCGACACCAAGCTGGACCGGGCCCACGATGAATTGCGCCTCGTGCGGGCGGAGCTGGACCGCGCCGTCTCGGTGAGCGGATACGCCCGGCGCTACGGCATCACGCCGGAGCTTGCACGCGCCATCTACGATGCCGCCGCGAAGGAAGGCATTCCCTCGATGCTGGCGTTCCGGCTGGTCCAGGTGGAGAGCAACTTCAAGCGCCAGGCGCGGAGCTCGGCCGATGCGCTGGGCCTGACCCAGGTTCAGCTCGCAACCGCGCGGGCGTATGATCGCCAGGCCACCGAGGCGGACCTGTTCGACCGCGATACCAATCTGCGGATGGGATTCCGGTACCTGAAGGACTTGCTGGAGCAGTTCGACGGCGACATGCACCTGGCCCTGCTGGCCTACAACCGCGGCCCCGGCCGCGTCGAACAGATCCTGGCCGAGGGTGGCGACCCGGGCAACGGCTACGCCGGAGCGGTGCTCCGCCGCCCGAAAGCGTCCGCGGTTTCCGTGCGAGGCATCCCGAACTAGCGGGGAATGCGGAGCCGCTGGCCGGCCCGCACTTTGGTCGTGGTCTTGAGACCGTTGGCCCGGGCCAGCGCGCCGAGCGACGTGTGATACCGGCGCGCAATGCCGCTCAGTGTTTCCCCACGCTTCACCACATGCGTGCCCCCGGCGCTCGCCGCGCGATGCGCCGGCGCCACCCGCACCGCCCGCTCCACCGCCGTTTCCCCGATGCGCAGCCGCTGGCCGGACCGGATGCGGCTCGACTTGAGCCGGTTCCAGTGCTTGAGGCTCGAGACGCTCACGTGATAGCGCTTGGCGATCCCCGACAGGGTCTCCCCCGATCGTACCCGGTGTACCCGCACCGGTGACGCCACCGGCTCGGCAAAGCTCCGCGCCACGACGACCGACATCGCGCCACCCACCGGAATCACCAGCTTGTGTCCGGCGCGGACCCGGCCCTTCGTTCCGGGATTCGCTTCGTAGATCTCCTCCGTCGTGACGCCGTACTTCCGGGCGATGGACGCCACGCTCTCCTGCTTCCCGATGACATGCTCGCGGAACGACACCCGCTCCGAGTCGGCAAGCGAGTCGTACGACACCTGGGTCTCCGCTCCCCGTCCCGCCGGGACCAGCACGATCGCCTTCGCATCGGGAGGCGTCACCAGCCGGAGGTACTCCGGATTCAGGTCGCGGATGGCCGCCATGGTGGTATCCGCCAGGCCCGCGATCACATCCAGCCCGGTCATGTCCGGCACCTTGACCGAGTCGGCGCGGAACGGCTCCGACGCGCTGTCCACCGTGAAGCCGTACTTGGCCGGCTCCTTGGCGATGAGCGCCGCGGCGATCAGCTTGGGGACATAGTCCTTGGTCTCGCGCCGCAGCAGGCTGGTGTTGTAGAGCTTGAAGAACGTCGCATCGGAATACAGCGAGTCATCATCCTCGCCGTCGTCCAGCCGCGCGAGCCCCCGGCCCACCCGGCCGGCGCCGGCATTGTACGCCGCCGCGGCCAGGTACGGCGAGCCGAACCGGTCGCGCAGGTCCTTGAGATGGCGCGCGGCCGCATTGGTCGCCTTCACCGGATCCCGCCGGTCGTCCACCCACTTGTCGATCCGGAGACCGTACCCGCGCCCGGTGGGCGCCATGAACTGCCACATCCCCACCGCGCTCGCGCGGCTCACCGCCAGGTTGGAGAACCCGCTCTCGATCAGGGCCAGGTAGACGAGATCCTCCGGCAGCCCCTGCTCCGCCAGGCGGGTGCGGATCATTCCCTCGTACTTCGGCAGGCGCCGCAGCCAGATGGCCATCCGCGCGCGCCCGGGCCCGGTAAAGAAATCCAGGTAGTACTGCACCCGGTCATGATTGTTGAATGACGTGACGTCAATGTCCCACGTGACGGAAGCGGTGCCCCCGGAGTTCTCGTCATCCCGGGTCGCCGGGCGTGCGGCAGCGAGCTGCTCCAGCGCTTCCGCATCGGCCGCCGAATCGGCCGCGACATCCACGTCCGCCGTCACTTCGGCGTCGATCTTGTTGCTGTCGGAAGAGGCCCGGACACGAACCTTCGGTGGCGCGGCCGGAATCTCGGCCGTCTGGCGAGCAGTGCCGCTTCCCGGCGCGGCGCTGGCCACCGGCTGGGCCGCGGGCTCGGGCTGAGTCGCGGCCGGGTGATGCACCGACGGCGCACAGGCGCCGAGGGCAACGAGGATCGTGGCGAGGGGAAGTCGGTTCATAGCCGGCTCCTCCACGACGCGCCCGTCGGGCGGCCGCGGATGATCAGGTCAGGAAGGACTCGGACATCCGAGTCTTCGGTCTCTATTCGGCTCCTGGCGTAGCTCGAAACCTTGCATTTCGCGGCGCAACGAGCGGCATCAGGCGGTCGGGCAGTCGCCCCGTTTGATGCCCCGCCCCGCCGATTGGTTGCGCGTCAGCGGGTCTGGAACCGGTTGCCCAGAATGCGGTTGGTCGCATGCAGGACGGCGAGCGCCGAGCCCCGGGCAAAGTCATCGTCGGTCAGGTACGAGCCCACCACCCGCTGGGTCCGGCCGTCGCCGTTGACGCTCAGGGAGACAATGACGACGGTGGCGTCAAATGCCCGAACTGCTTTGACGCCCAGCAGTTCGAACGTGAGCGTGCGATGCACGGCGCCTTCGAGCGCCTGGACGGTGGCCTCCGCGGCGCAGCGCAGTTCGCCGTTCTGGGAGGCCAGGCCCTCGCTCAGCCCCTCGTAGCGCTCGGTGTCCTTCCAGGTCAGCGCAACCCGGGCCCGGCAGCGGCCGTTGGGGAGGCGATCCAGGGCGAACTCGGCGAACCGGAGCCGGTCCTCGCGTGGCGGGAGTGCGGTCATGTCAGATCCGGAAAGCAATGTTCAGGCCGAGTCAAACCGGACCTCGAGCTGGGGGCCTTGGGAGCGGGTCTTCTCCACCACATCCACCTCGAGCAGGGGCTGGCCACCCTGGCCGGCGGTGACGGCAATGAGCACCACGGCCCCGTCGGCCAGCTCCAGCTTGAGCTGGCGAAGGTCCGAGCGCATCACCGCATCGCGTACCTCGCTGCCACGCAGCTGCGCGAGCGTGTCTGCCATCTGGCGCAGCTGCAGGATCGAGAAGTGCTGGGTCATGTCATGGTACCGGCCGGCCGGCCGCGAGCTGCTCCGCCAGCACGGATGTCAATTCCTCGTCCGAGAGTCGTTCGGCGCGCGAGAAGAGCGAGGCCTTGGAAACGGACTCGATCGGATAGGGCACCCAGAGGGCGGGCTGCCCCTCCCCCACAGCGCGGAAGGCAAGTACCAGCGACCAGACGGGGGAACTGTCCCGCTGCTCGGCCGCCATCGCGACATGCCAGCGCCGGCCGCCAACCGTGATCACACGCCAGGGCATCAGTTCAGCAGCCGCGCCGCCCGGGCGTCCGCGGCGCTCTCGATCGTACGCCGCACCGGCAGCTCCGCATGGCTGATGCCCTCCTCTTCGAGCTGGCCGCGCAGGCCCGCGAGCGTACCGGGACCGGCGTGCTCCAGCGCACGGATCGCGGCCAGCGGCGCCACCCGCCCGCCGACCAGATACAGCCCGCCATCGGACGCGGCGCCGAGCACGATCGGATGATCCATCAGCAGGTCGTGCGCCCGCCGGAGCAGCTGCGCATCCATCCCCGCCACCGGGCGGAGCAGCACCAGCCAGCCATCGGGAAGGTTCACGCCAGCCACGGCGGCGGCGGCGCGCGCGCCGAGATCGCCGGAAGCCTGCGGCCGCAGATCGGCGCTCTCCCCCAGCCATCGGCGGAATTCGGCGCCGGCGTCCGCCGGGCGGAACCAGACGGTGGAGGTCAGTCCGGCGCCCCGGGCCGCCGCGATGGCCCGCGCCAGCAGCACCCGGTAGAGCCGCACCGCCTGCGCGGTGCCCACTTCCGACGCGACCTGGGGCAGGACCGCGCCGGCATTCGGCGCGTCGGCAAGCAGCGCGAGGACGGGCTTCACGGCGTCAGCGGCGCACCAGCTGGCGGAAGCGGGTGCGGATGTCCGCGGTGATCGGCCCCATGTGTCCGCTGCCGATCTTCCGTCCATCCACTTCCCCGATCGGCGCAATCTCGGCGGCGGTGCCGCTGAAGAACGCCTCGTCCGCGGTGTAGACGTCGTAGCGGTTGAACGGCTCCTCCTGAACGGTCAGGCCCGCCTCGCGGGCCAGCTCCATCACCGCGTCTCGCGTCACACCGCGAAGAATCCCCGCCCAGGCGGGCGGCGTGCGCAGGACGCCATGCTTGATGATGAAGATGTTCTCGCCGGTACCCTCGGTCACATAGCCGCCGGAATCCAACATGAGGGCTTCGTCGGCCCCGGCCTGGATCGCCTCGATCTTGGCGAGAATGTGCGGAAGGTAGTTGAGCGACTTCACGCGAGGCGACAGCGCCTCGCGCTGGGGCATGGGCGTGCCGGCGGTGACCACCCGGAGGCCGCGCTGGTACGTCTCCTCCGGCCACATCCGGATCGTGTCCACGATCAGGAGCACGGTGGGCCTGGGGCACTTCCGCGGGTCGAGCCCCAGGTCACCGCGGCCGCGCGTGACGATGTGGCGCAGATAGGAGTCCTCGAGGCCGGAGCGCTCCACCGCCTCCAGCGTCATCGCCTTCATGTCCGCCTTGGACATCGGGATCTCGAGCCACACGGCGTGCGCCGAATCGTAGAGGCGATCCAGGTGCTGCTCCAGGCGGAAAATCTTCCCGCCGTACGCGCGCATGCCTTCGAACACGCCGTCGCCGTAGAGGAGGCCGTGATCGAACACGGAAATGGTGGCGTGTTCCCGGTCGAGCCAGGCGCCGTCAAGCCAGATGGTGGTCATGGCAGGTAATGTAGCGGTCATCGGGTCCAGGATAGTTGGTGTTCGCGGGGCAGGCACAATCGCGGTGCCTGGATGGGGGCGGTGGGACTCGAACCCACGACCTGGCGGTTAAAAGCCGCATGCTCTACCACCTGAGCTACACCCCCCGGGCGCGGAAGGTGGCACCGGATCCGGCGCGACACAAGACCACGCTTGCTGGCGCGCCCGCCGGAGAGTAGCATCACGGACCCTGACGCGAGTCCGCCATGAGTGAAACCCGTCGCTCCAACATCATCGTCGTCACCGGCACCGACACCGCGGTGGGCAAGACCTGGGTGACTGCCGCGCTGGCGAACGCACTGGCCGGGCTCGGCGCCACGGTCCGTGCGGTCAAGCTCGTGGAAACGGGATGTGCCCGCACATCGCGCGATCGCGAGGACGGCGTGGTGCTCGCGCGCGCCACGGGGCAGGATGCCCCGGTCGAGGCACTCTACCGATTCCCTGATGACGTGTCGCCGGCGCTCGCCGCCGAGCGCGCCGGCACGCCCGTGGATTTCGACGAGCTGCTCATGGCGGTGGAACGCTACGCCGAGAAGTGCGACCTGCTCCTGCTGGAGGGCTCCGGCGGCCTGCTGGCGCCCATCACCTGGGAGTGGTGCGTGGTGGACGTGGCGCAGGCGCTGGACGCCCGCGCCATCGTCGTGGCCAGCGACCGGCTCGGCACGCTGAGCCCGGCGCTCCTCACCCTCGGCGCGCTGGAACTCGCCGCCGTGCCGGTGGTGGAGGTGGTGCTCACCCCACCCGCCACGCCGGACGAGACTGCCGGCACCAATGCCGCTGCCATCCGCCGCCTGTCCGGCGCGCAACAGGTCACCTCGGTGCCTCGCACCGACGATCCGGCCATGGCGGCGGCCTCACTGCTCGAGACGGCTCGGCGGCTCCTCGCAGGTCACTGATCGCCGCGGGAAGATCCGGCCGCGAGGTACTTCTGCACGGCATCACGCGTGTCGGCGTGCTTCAGTGCAGCTGCCACCGGCGTCAGCGCCTTCGCGGCCACCGCGCGCGGCATCGCATTCCTGAACGCGTTGAATATCCACTCGCGCACCCAGCCGCGATTGTCATCCAGGTGCTTCACGAGCAGGTCGAGGGCTTCCTGGTCGCCGCGACGCGCCAGCGATGCGAGCACGTAGGCCGGTGCCTGTGCGTCGCCCAGCAGCGGCTCGACGGTGCTCACCGGGACGGAGCCCGGATACCGGGCGATGACGCCCAGCGCGGCATTCCGGATCGCATCCTGATAGGAAGGAATACCGATGGCACTCCGGATCAGCGCTGCACGTCCGGCAGAATCCATCTTCGCCAGCGCGGCCACCGCGGCGGCGCGCACCTCGTAGCTGCCGTCCTTCCGCCACGCCGTCCGCGCCAGCGCCGTGGCCGCCTTGCCGCCGTCCTTGAGCGCCGCCAGCGCCGACACCGCGGAAGACCGCACCGCAGCCGACGTATCCCTGAGCGCCGCCTTGAGCCCGGGAAGTGCCAGGGCTGACGGGAACACTCCCAGCGCTTCCGCAGCGCCCGCACGCGTGAGATAGTAGTCGGAGCTGCGGGCCGCCCATACCAGCGCTGCCGCAGCCGCCTTGTCAGCCGGGCGATCCGCCAGCTGCTCGGTCACCCACTGCCGATTCCAGAGATCGGGGTCCTTCTGCAGCTGCGTCGCGAGCTGCGCCGTCGGCTGGTCGAAGGTGAGCGTCTTGAGAATCGTGTTGCCGTCGTCGAAGATCACCATCGTCGGCGCCGACATCACGCTGTCCACCGTGATCGTCTGTTCCCGCGCATCCAGCATGGCCCACACGGTGCGGTCACCCTGCGCCGTCCCCACGCGCACCGTGACCGGCATGCGGAAGACGTCCGGCGTGGTGTAGCGGAGCCCGGTGCTGTCGGCCTTCGACGAGTCCACCTGGGTCTGCTTGACGGTCAGTGTCAGCCGGTGCGCCGTGGCATCATACGCCTGCGTCACGGTGAATTCCGGGTAGCCCGCCTGGTAGACCCACTGGGCCCAGAAGTCATCGAGGTTCTGGCCGGTGGCATCGAGGAACGCCTGGCGCAGGTCGTCGGTGGTGGCGTTCTCGAACCTGTGGTCGGTGAGATACCGGTGGACCCCGGCCCAGAAGCGCTCGGCGCCGAGCTTCTTCTTCAGCATCTCCAGGATCAGGGCGCCGCGCGGGTAGATGTTGTTGGAGCCGAGGGCCGCCACCGGCATCCGCCGCCGGGCATCGATCCCCATGAACTGGCGGTACTCGTCCAGGTAGTAGTCATCCTCCGCGTGGCGGCCGAGCTTCGTGCCCCAGTACTGGCCCGGCATGAACTCGGCGAAGCCCTCGTTCAGCCACATGTTGGCCCAGTTCTCGGTGGTGACGTCGTCGCCGAACCACTGGTGGGCCAGCTCGTGCGGGATCAGGATGTACTGGTACCAGGGCCGGTCCTGGTAGGCGCGCGCGTCCGGCAGCCAGTCCACCAGCGTGGTGGCGCTCACGTTCTCCATGCCGCCGAAGAAATCGGCGACCGTCGTCTGCGCGTACTTGGCCCAGGGATAATCCACGCCAGTGAGCCGGGAATAGACCTCGATCATGTCCGGCGTGACCTTGAAGAGCGGCATCGCCAGCGCACTGTCCTCGCGGTAGACGTAGTAGTCCACCGGCTTGCCGCGCCAGGTATCGCTCACCTTCACCAGCGGCGCCACGATGAGCGACACGAGGTAGGTGGCCGATGGATCCTCCTGGGACCAGGTCACCGTGTGGCCACCCGCCGCCTTCACGTCCGACACCAGCTTGCCGTTCGACACCACGGTGTACTCCTCCGGCACCGTGGCGGCGAGTTCCCAGCTCATCTTGTCGTTCGGGAAATCGTAGGTCGGGAACCAGTCGTGGTTGTTGTCGTCCTCGCCCTGGCTCCAGATCTGCTGCGGGTAGTGCTTGTGCCCCGGCTCGGCGTGCTTGAAGGTGAGGCCCTGCCCGTTCTCGATGTGTGCCTTGTACGCAACGGCGAAGCGCACCGTGTCCCCGAAGGCGGCAGGAGACGCGAGGTGCACCACCAGCGTGTCGCCGTGACGGCCGGTGCGGAGGGTGGTGCTGCCTGCCGTGGCCGCGCCGATGTCCAGCAGGTGACCGGCGTCGAGCACCACCGAATCCATGCCCTGGCGGAGCGCCACCAGCGTGGTCGTCACCTTCCCGTCGAAGCTCAGTGAATCCCAGCTGATGTTGGCGAGCTCGATCCGCTGGTGCACCAGGTCGTAGTCATGCGACCGGGTGTACCAGTCGTTGGTCATGCGCTCGAGATTGGTCTGGGCGGCAAGCGGGGAGCAAAGGACGAAGGCAGACAGGACCAGCGTGCAGAGCGAACGCATCGAAGCCTCGGGTGAGAGCAGGCCGCCGCAGGGACGCGGCAGCGTCAGAGAATCATGAGCTGGGCCACCGGCGCAAACGAGGTCCGGTGATGAACGCAGGGCCCCAGGCGGGAGAGCCCCCGCTGGTGTTCGGGCGTGCCGTAGCCGGCGTTGGTTTCCCAGCCGTAGCCGGGGTGCCGCGCGGCCAGTTGCCGCATCAGGCGGTCGCGCACCGATTTCGCCACGATGCCCGCCGCGGCAACGGAAAAGCAGTGGGCGTCGCCGTCCACCAGCGCGTCGTGGGGCACGCCCAGTTCCCGGAACGGCAGGCCATCCACCAGGATGCGGTGCGGACCGAGGCCCGTGGAGACCCGCCGGATGGCCCGACGCATCGCGAGGGCGGTGGCGACCCGGATGTTCAGGGCGTCAATCTCGCGCACCGAGGCGGCGCCGAGCGCGATCCGGAGCGCGGTGGCCCGAATGGCACCGGCCATGGTCTCGCGCCGGCGGGGTGGCAGCGTCTTGCTGTCCCGGACGCCGGGAATGGGCTCGAAGTTTCGGGGAAAGACAACGGCCGCGGCAACCACCGGTCCTGCCAGTGGCCCGCGGCCGACTTCATCCACGCCGATCAGGAGACAGGCGTCGGCCCACGCGCGGGACTCGCGGTCCAGGGTGGGCTCGACCGGCACCGCTCAGCCCTCGCGCTTCTCCCGGATGCGCGAGGCCTTCCCGCTCAGGCGGCGGAGGTAGTAGAGCTTGGCGCGGCGCACATGGCCGCGGCGCACGACCTCCACCGACGCGATGTTCGGGCTGTGCAGCGGGAAGATCCGCTCGACCCCCACGCCCGCCGAGACCTTGCGGACGGTGAAGTTCTCGCTGATCCCGCCGCCCCGCCTGGCGATGACCACGCCCTCGAAAGCCTGCAGGCGCTCCTTCTCGCCCTCGGTCACCCGAACCATGACACGCACCGTGTCGCCCGCTTCGAATGCCGGAATATCCGTGCGCAGGCCCTCCCGGGCCACCGCCGCCAACCGTTCCATCGTAACCCCCGAAATGATTCGATCCCCGCCGTGGGGGCGCACGGCCGTGCGCCCGTACGATCATGGCATGTCATGCCCGGCCCACAGATCCGGCCGGCGTTCCCGCGTCAACCGCTCCGATTCCGCCCTGCGCCACGCCTCGATCTCGGCGTGATTGCCGGAGAGCAGCACCTCCGGCACCTTCATCCCCCGGTACTCCGGCGGCCGGGTGTAGCTCGGCGCACTGAGGAGGCCGTCATAGTGCGAATCGGAACTCGCCGATTCGTGGTCGCTCATCGCGCCCGGCAGGAGGCGCGTCACCGCATCCGCGATGCAGAGCGCCGCCGGCTCGCCGCCCGAAAGGACAAAATCCCCGATCGAGCGCTCCTCCGCACCCAGCCCCTCCACCACCCGCTGGTCCACGTCCTTGTAGTGCCCGCAGAGCAGCGTGAGATCCCGCCCCACCGCATACCGCACCGCGTCGTCGTGGCCGAACCGCTTGCCCCGGGCCGAGAGCAGGACCACCGGTCCGGTCCGCTCGCCCAGCGACGCCACCGCCTCGAAGAACGGCTCCGGCTTGAGCACCATGCCGGCGCCGCCGCCGTAGGCGTAATCGTCCACCGTATGGTGGCGGTCATGGGTGAAGTCCCGGAGCTGCACCAGCCGGAACTCCACCAGCCCCGTCGCCGCCGCGCGCCCGGGGATGCTGGCCCCAAGATACGGCGCCAGCGTTTCCGGAAACAGCGTCACCACGTTGATCCGGAGCGGCGACTTCCCCGCCTCACTCATCCAGCAGCCCATCGGGCGGCGCCACCGTCAGGCGGCGTGCCGCGCGATCCACGCCGGTCACGAACTCCCGGCGGTACGGCAGCAGGAACTCGCGTTTGGGCCCCTGCACCTCGATCATCAGTCCGGCCGGCATCTCGTACACGTCGGACACCAGGCCGAGCGGCTCGCCATCCTGGTTCTCCACGGCGAACCCGGCCAGCTCATGGAGGTAGACCTCGTCGCCCTGGGGTCCCGCCAGCCGATCCTCGGGCACGCCGAGGAAGAGTCCCCGCCAGCTGTCCCAGGCATCCCGCTGATCCAGCCCCTCGACCTTGAGGAGCCATTCGCGGTGGTATGCCCGGCTCCGCTCCACCGTGAGCGGCCCCGCCACCACCGCGCCGGCCAGATCCAGGATCCAGAGCGGCTCACCCGCCCGGAAGACCTGCTCGGGCTGGTCGGTGATCGGGAAGAGCGTCATCTCGCCCTTCAGCCCGTGCGGCCGCCGGAGCCGACCCACCACCAGGTGGCGGGCGTCGGCGGTCACGTCAGGCCTGGGCGACGCCGGCGCGCTTGAGCAGCGACTGCACCGTGTCCGACGGCGTGGCGCCCTTGGCCAGCCAGGCGCGCGCCTTCTCGGCGTCCACGGTCACCTGCTTGCTGTCCTCCGCCTTGGGATCGTAGGTGCCGATCACCTCGACGAAACGGCCATCACGCGGGGAGGTCTTGTCCGCCACCACGATGCGGTAGAGCGGCACCTTCTTGCGGCCGACGCGACGGAGACGAATGCGAGTTGCCATCTTCCTGCCCTTGTCCTGTGCGGGTTACCCGGGGAATCCGCCGCGGCGGAAGGGCATGGCGCCCAGTCCCCCCGGCTTCCCCGCGATCTTCATGACCTTCTGCATCTGCTTGAACTGCGTCACCAGCTGATTCACTTCCTGCACCGGGCGGCCGGCACCCCTGGCAATCCGGAGCCGGCGCGAGCCGTTGAGCACGTCGGGATCCTTCCGCTCGCCCGGCGTCATGGCGAGGACGATCGCCTCCACGTGCTTGAGCTTCCGGTCATCCACCTTCGCGGCCGAGAGTATCGCCGGGTTTACCCCCGGCAGCATTCCCAGGACGTTCTTGAGCGGCCCGAGCTTCTGCATCTGCCGCATGGCGGCGAGGAAGTCCTCGAGATCGAGGCCCTTCTTCGAGCCGGCCTTCTTCGCGAGCCGCTCGGCCTCGCGCTCGTCAATGGTCTGCTGCGCCTTCTCCACCAGCGACAGCACGTCGCCCTGCTGGAGAATCCGGCCGGCCATCCGGTCGGGATGGAAGGGCTCCAGCCCGTCCATCTTCTCGCCCACACCCACGAACTTGATCGGCGCACGGGTGACCCCGTAGATCGAGAGCGCCGCGCCGCCGCGGGCATCGCCGTCCATCTTGGTAAGCACCACGCCGGTGATGTCGAGCGCGTCGTGGAAGCCCTGGGCGATCCGCACCGCGTCCTGGCCGGTCATGCCGTCGGCCACGAGGAGAATCTCGACCGGCCTGACCGCGGCCTTGAGCCGGCGGAGCTCGTCCATCATCTCGTCGTCGATCTGCAGGCGGCCGGCGGTGTCCACGATGACGGTGCGCGCCCGGGCCTTGCCGGCCTCCTCGATGCCCCGCTTCACCAGGGCGACGACGTCCTTCTGTCCCGGATCGGTGTAGACACCGACGCCCACCTGGTTGGCCAGCGTGGCCAGCTGGTCCGCTGCCGCGGGGCGATAGACGTCCGCGGCCACCAGGTACGGGGCCTTCTGCTCCGCCTTGAGCCGGCGGGCCAGCTTGCCGGCGGTGGTGGTCTTGCCGCTGCCCTGGAGCCCCACGATCAGGAAGACCGAGGGCGGCACCGTGGCAAAGGCGAGCGGGGCCTGTTTCTCGCCCAGCAGCGCCACCAGCTCGTCGTAGACGATCTTGACCAGCTGCTGCCCGGGGCGGACCCCCTGCAGGATCTTCTCGCCGACCGCCTTCTCCTGCACCCGCTCCAGGAACTCGCGGGTCAGGTCGAAGCTCACGTCGGCTTCGAGCAGGACCCGCCGGATCTCGCGAAGTCCTTCCCGGACCGCATCTTCCGTGAGCGCCCCGCGGCCCGTGAGCTTCTGCAGCGTGGCGGTCAGTTTCTGGGAAAGCTCGTCAAACATATAGCCGTTAAACGTAGCTCCGAGGCGGGGTTGGTTCAAGGCATGGACGCGGGACGCGCGACATGGGGGCTGCCGTTCGCTGTCATTGCGAGCAGGCGAGCGTGCGAAGCAATCGGGCAGCCGGACCGGGATCAGATCGGCTCGCACTTGCCCATGGACTGATTGAATGTTCAATTAAGGCATGCCACGCACCCGCGCCGTCGACCCTGCGCCCACCACCATCCTCGACGCCGCCGAGCGGCTCTTCGCCGAGCGGGGGTTCCGCGCCGCCACCATCCAGGAGCTGGGCAAGGCGTCGGGGCTCTCCCCCGCCCTCATCTACTACTACTACCACGACAAGGCCGGGCTCTACCGGGCGGTCATTAGCCGCATCGTCCATACCCTCGCCGAGCGCGGCCTCGCGCGGCTGGGCGCGAGCACCGATCCCGCCGACGGGGTCCGCGCCATCGTGGAGGTCCAGGCCGGCTACATGCTGGAGCACCCGCATCTCGCCCGCCTGATGGCCCGCGAGCTGGTGAACGAAGGCGGTGCCACCGCCCGGAGCGCGATGCGCGACTCCCTCGCCCACCTCTTTGCCCGGCTCCGCGACCTGATCGCCCTGGGACAGCGCACCGGGCGCTTCCGCCCCGATCTCGACCCTGCCTACGCCGCGGTCAGCACCATCGCCCAGGTGGCGTGGTTTGCCGTCGCCTCACCGGTGGTCGGCCCGTTGCTCGCCCCGGCGTCCGCCGGGGTGACCGGATCGGCGAAGCGACCACTCAAGGCCCACCGCCAGCAATTCGCCGCGCACGCGGCGGCATTTGCCCTCTCGGCGCTCGAACGCGATCGCTCCTCCGGAGCCAGACGATGACCAGACGACTCTTCACGCTCCTGCTGCTTGGTATCTCCGCCTGCGCCGGCGAGCGCACCCTCACGGTGCGCGGGACGGTGGAGATCGACCAGGTGAACGTGGCCCCGCAGATGGCAGCCCGCGTGCTGGCGATGCGCGTGAACGAGGGCGACCATGTCGCACCGGGTGATACCATCGCGATCCTCGGCGTGGCCGACGCCGGTGCCCAGATGGCGGCGAGGGAGGCGCGGGTGGCCGCCGCGGAGGCCGCACTCCGGGACTTGCAGGCCGGAGCGCGCGTGCCGGAGATACGGAAGGCCCAGGCCGATCTCCAGGCCGCCGATGCTGAGGCAGCCCGTACAGCCACCGAGCTGGAGCGCGCGCGGTCGTTGGTGCGAGACACCGTGATCAGCCAGCGGGACTACGACGCGGCGGCTGCCGCCGCACGGGTGGCGACGGAGCGGCGCGATGCCGCGCGGCAGACACTGCGGCTGCTCCAGCAAGGGAGCCGGCCCGCCCAGATCAGCGCAGCCCAGGCGGAACTCCGCCAGGCCAGGGCCGATCTCGCCGGGACCGGATCGCGGCTGGGAGACCTGGTCCTGGTCAGCCCTGTGGCCGGGACCGTGCTGGTGCGGGCAGCGGAACCCGGCGACGTCCTCTCCGCCGGGATACCGGCAGCGGTCGTGGGAGACACGGGGCGGCTCTACGTCCGCGCATACGCCACGCAGCGCGCACTGCAGTCGGTGAAAGCCGGAACGCCCGCCATGGTCACGCCCGACGGATGGACCCGTGGAGTCCCCGCCACCGTCGCGAGCATCCAGCCGGCGGCGGAGTTCACGCCGAGAGTGGCACTCACCGAGGACGAGCGGGCCGACCTGCTCTTCGGCGTGCGGCTCAAGCTGCAATCACCGCTGCCGGCCGGGCTCTGGACCGTCGTGCACTTCGGCACCGCCGCAGGCTCGGCGCGATGACCGCCGCACTCGCTGCCGGCGCAGCCGTCCGCACCGAGCGGCTCCGCAAGGTGTACGGATCGCTCGTGGCCGTCGCGGGGCTCGACCTCGTCATTCCGCGCGGGGAGGTGTTCGGCCTGCTGGGCCCGAACGGTTCCGGCAAGACCACCACGATCCGGATGCTCACCGGGCTCATCGCCCCGACGTCGGGCAGCGCGCAGGTCGCCGGCATCGACGTGGTGGCCAACCCGGAGGCGGTGCGGCAGCGCATCGGCTACATGTCCCAGCGCTTCGGGTTGTACGAGGACCTGACGGTGCGGGAGAACCTCCAGTTCTACAGCGAGCTCTATGGCGTAGTCGGCACCGAAGGCCGCCAGCGACGCGCCGAAGTGCTGCGCGAGTTCGGCCTGGAGCCGCGCGCCGCACAGCTGGCCGGCGCGCTGTCCGGCGGCTGGAAACAGCGGCTGGCGCTCGCCTGTGCCACGGCCCATCGCCCCGATCTCGTTTTCCTCGACGAACCCACCGCCGGCGTGGACCCGGCGGCGCGCCGTCACTTCTGGCGGATCATCAGCGAACGGGCACATGCCGGGCTCACGGTCCTCGTCACCACTCATTACATGGACGAGGCGGAGCGCTGCGACCGGCTGGCGCTGCTCTCGCGCGGCGAGCTCATCGCGGTGGGGACACCGGCAGAGATCCGCGCGCACTTCGGCATGGATTCCATCGAGGACGTGTTCATCGCCCTGCAGCAGAAGGACGAGGGAGCGCTCACGTGACCGCCGGGGACCGCATTCGGCGCTGGACGCTCTGGCCGATGCTCTGGAAGGAGGTGGCGCAGCTCCGGCGCGACCGCTTCACCCTCGCCATGATGATCGGCATCCCCGCCATCCAGCTGGTGCTCTTCGGCTACGCCATCCAGATGGACGTCCGCCACCAGAAACTGCTGGTGCTGGACCAGGCACGAACCGAAGAAAGCCGGCTGCTGGTACACACCCTGGTCAATACCGGCACCTTTGACTTCCAGGGTGAAGTCTCCAGCCGGCACGACCTGGAGCAGCGGATCGCCCGCGGAGACGCGCGCGCCGGCATCGTCATCCCGCGCCGCTACACCCGGGACCTGCTTCGCGGCAACGGCGCCTCGGCGCAGTTCGTGGTGGATGCCTCGGACCCGCTGGCGGCCAACGGCGCCATCGCGGCGGCGGGCCAGGCCGGCCTCGTGCGAAGTCAGGCGCTGGTGCGGGCGCGCGGCATCACCGCGCCGATCAGCATCGCCATCCGCCCGCTCTACAACCCGGCGGTGCGGACGGCGGTGTTCATCGTGCCCGGCATCATCGGCGTGCTGCTCTCCCTCACCATGGTGCTGGTGGCCAGCATGGCGGTGGTGCGGGAGCGGGAGCGCGGCACGCTGGAGCAGCTGGTCGTCACGCCGATCGGCAAGACCAGCATCATGCTGGGCAAGATGTTGCCGTATCTCATCCTGGGCTACGTGCAGATCTTCGTGATCCTGGGCCTCGGCAGCCTGCTCTTCGGGATCCCTTTTCGCGGCTCGGTGACCCTCTTCCTGCTGCTCAGCTTCCCGTTCATTCTCGCCAGTCTCGGCGTGGGCATGCTGATGTCCACCCTGGTCCGGACCCAGGCCCAGGCAATCCAGCTCGGCTTCTTCTACATGCTGCCCAACATCCTGATGTCGGGGTTCATGTTTCCCCGTGGTGCCATGCCCCAGGTGGCGCAGTGGATCGCGGCCGCGCTGCCGCTGACCTATTTCCTCGACGTGCTGCGCGGCATCCTGCTGAAAGGGGTCGGCCTGGGCGCGCTGTGGCGGGACGCGGCAATCCTGGTGGGCTTCACCGTGGTGCTGGTCGCCGCGGCGACGGTGCGATTCCGGAAAGGACTTGAGTAGGGCGAAGAGCACGACAACAATGGATTCCCGCTTGCGCGGGAATGACGGCCCACGAGCACCTGCCCGCCCTGTCCGCCTTGCCCGCCCTGTCCGTCTTGCCGTTCTCGCCCATCCCGCCCATCCTCCAGCCCCATGGACCACCAGACCCTCATCTCCGGCGCCGTCACGATCGGCGTCGGCGCCATCTCCGGCGGCATCACCAACGCCGTCGCCATCTGGATGCTTTTCCACCCCTACGAGCGGCGCTTCGGGCTCCACGGCGCCATTCCCAAGAACAAGGACCGGCTCGCCAGGAGCATCGGCAAGACGGTGGGCCAGCGTCTCCTCACCCCCGAGGATCTCTCCTCCCGCCTCGGCGCGCCGCAGGTGCAGGAGGCCTTCGCGAAGGCGATCGGCAGCGTGCTGGACGGCCTGCTCGAGAAGGAGCGCGGGCCCCTCCGCGAGGAGCTGGGGCCGGATGTGCTGGCGGCGGTGGAGAACCTGGTGTCGGGCCTCGGCTCGACTGTTGCCGAGCGAGTCGCGAACTGGGCCGACGGGGAGGATTTCGAGCGGATCCTGGACGGATTTCTCGACCGGCTGGTGGCCGAGGTGGGCGACCGGCCGATCGGTGGCGCGCTGGCGGGCGAACACCGGGACCGGATCGCGGCCAAGGTCCGGGAGTGGGTCACCAGTCTCGCCGAGCACGACGAGCTCGAGTCCACCCTGCGCGGGTGGGTCCACGAGCGGCTCGAGAAGATGGCGCATGACCATGCCCCCCTGCTCGACCGCCTGCCCTCGGGGCTGGTCGGAACGGTCGAGACCGCCATCACCGACTACCTGCCGATGGCGCTGGAGCGACTGAGCGCCGTGCTGGCGGACCCGGCCGCACGCGAGCGGGTGGAGCAGGCGCTGCGCGACGCCTTCGATCACTCGGTGCGGGAACTTCTCCTGCACGAGCGCATCCTGGCCAAGCTGGTGGTGACCGACAAGACGATCGAGCGGCTGGTGGACGGGTTCGAGGCGGAAGGGTTCGACCGCTTTGCCGGCGCGCTGGCCGAGCCGGAGATGAAGGCGCAGGTGACGCACGCGGTGAACGATGCGGTGGTGAACTTCCTCCGGACGCCGCTCTCGGAGCGGCTTCAGCGCCTCACGCCCGGCAAGCGGGAAGCGCTGGAGGCCACGCTGGGCGACTGGCTGCTCCGGGTGGTACGGGACGACGGAACCCGTGATGCGGTGGCCCGGGCGGCGGACCGCCTGCTCGGCGTGGTGGAGCGCCGTACCTGGGGCGAAGCCATCGGCATGGTGCCGCGTGAGCGGCTGGTGACGCTGGTACGGGGCATCGTGACCGGCGATCAGGGCCGCCGCTGGGTGGCCGATGCCACCACCCAGGCGGCGGACAAGCTGCTCTCACGCCCGCTGGGCCGGCCGGCCCGCTGGCTCGCCGACGGGACCACGGAGAAACTCCGCGAGGGGATCGCCCGCGCGGCATGGGGATGGGTGCAGGGAGAGATTCCGCGCATCGTGCAGCAGCTCGACGTGCAGGAGATGGTGGAGCAGAAGGTGCGGAGCTTCTCGACCCAGCGGATGGAAGAGATCGTGCGCAGCGTGACCCAGAAGGAGCTCACCCTCATCGTGCAGCTGGGTTACGTCCTCGGCGCGATCGTGGGGGTGATGGCGTTCCTGGTCAATCTGCTGCTGCGGTGAGGCAACCGTAGGGGCGGGTTAGTAGGGTGGGTCTCAGACCCACCCCTACGG
>DASTBA010000170.1:0-2002 GCA_035712285.1 Gemmatimonadales bacterium
ATGAGCATCGTGTCTCCGGCGTGGACATCGAGCGACACACCCCGGAGCGCGCGGCGTGCCCCGAAGGCGCGCTCAAGAGCTATGGCGGAGAGAAGCGGTCCGTCAGAGCGCCGCATCAATGCGGGCGCCGAGCTCGTCAAGGCGGAACGGCTTGACGATGTAGTCCGCGTAGGGCACGTCGAGGAGCTGCAACTGAGGCTCGAGACTGAGGTAGGCCGTGGCGATGATCACCGGCAGCTCGGGTTGTGACTCGTGGATTTCCCGCAGCAGCTGCACCCCGTCGGTATCCGGCAGGCGCATGTCCAGCACGGCGACATCCGGACGCTCCTCGGCGAGGCACTCGAGCGCCTCGGCGCCCGAGGAGGCGAAGGTCAGCGCATAGCGCTTGGCGAAGTACCGTTCGTAGTGACTGCGCAAGGCCGGTTCATCCTCCACGATGAGGACGTGCCGCCTGTCCCGCCGATCAGCCATTTCCGCAACCCGGGGCCGGGCATTCAAGCCGTGATGAGGACGCCGGTCCCTGAGGGCCGGCGCCAGCCAACGTGCAACACTAATGGAGAGGAGGGGCATTGGCTAGGTGGACTCGGGACGCGGGACGCGAGTCTCGTGTCTCGCGTCCCGTCATGCGGACTCCAGCTGGAAAAGATCCATGAGTTTCGTCAGCGCCAGGAGAAAGCGGAGTTCGTCGTTGGCATTCCGGAGCACCACGGCGACCCGCCGCTCGGCGGCGTGGCGCTGGATCAGCATCAGGACACCCAGGCCGGCGGAGTCCACGGTGCGGGTGCCGGCCAGCTCAATGACGAGCGGTCCAGCCCCTTCCGGAATGTCGTTCAGCGCCTCGACGGCGGCGCGGCGGAATTCGACGCGGGTATCGAGCCCCAGGTTGCCCGGGGCGATGAGCGCGCGCGCTTCCATCTGCATGGCCCTCACAAATCCTCCCAGGCCCGATGAAAGCGTCGCGCGTACGGCATGCGCGGCCGGTCTGCGTTCGGCACCGAGCTATCCTGTCGCCGGAAACTCCGCGCGGCAGGACCTCCAGTTTTGCGGCCCCGGATTACTCCGGGTGTGCTCTTATCGGGCAGATCAAATTGTCTGCGCCCGCAGGTGCGGACGCACCCACCGGAAGGGCGAGTCCGGTGCCAGCCCGGCAAGACCTTGGGTGGCAATGCATTAGGAAACCGCCATGCGAACACTTGCAGGGCGGCCCGTGGCACCGTGCGGCAGGAATTGGAGATTCGCACTACTTTCCCTTCTCCCTCACTTCGTCCCGGCCATGAGCGACCAACTCGACACCCTTCTCTCCGAGCAGCGGCGCTTCCCGCCCCCGCCCGATTTTGCCCGCGCCGCCAGCGCGCAGCCCTCCATCTACGACGCCGGGCGGAATGCCGAACAGTTCTGGGCCGAACAGGCGCGCACCCTCGACTGGAGCACACCCTGGACCCGGGTGCTGGACTGGCAGGAGCCGCACGCGCAATGGTTCGTGGGCGGCAAGCTTAACGCCGCCGTCAACTGCCTGGACCGCCACCTCCGCGGGCCCAGGCGGAACAAGGCCGCCATCATCTGGGAAGGTGAACCGGGCGACCGCCGCGTGCTGACCTACTGGGACCTGGCGCGCGAGGTCGGCCGCGCGGCCAACGCGCTCCGCTCCCTCGGCGTCCGGCGCGGCGATCGGGTCGCAATCTACCTTCCCCTGATTCCGGAAGCGGTGATCGCGATGCTGGCCTGCGCCCGGATCGGCGCGGTGCATTCGGTGGTGTTCGGCGGTTTCAGCGCCGAATCGCTCCGCGACCGGATCAACGACGCACAGGCGGTGGCGCTCATCACTGCCGATGGCGGCTACCGGCGTGGCCAGGTGGTGCCCCTCAAGCGTTTCGCCGATGAAGCCCTGGCGGGCTGTCCGAGCATCCGGCATGTGCTGGTGGTCCGCCGCCGCGCCGGCGGCGAGGGCGACGAAGCCTGGGCCAGCATGACCGAGGGACGGGATCACTGGTGGCACCGGCTG
>DASTBA010000171.1:0-4067 GCA_035712285.1 Gemmatimonadales bacterium
TGGTCATGGCATCGAGCGCCAGCGCAAGGGAACGCTCCCCCCGATCCTTCCAGTCCTGGCAGAGCAGCTCCAGCACCATCGGGTAGCCCCGCGCCGACCGGATGAGCGCCCGGCGGGTGGCGGCGTTGGGCTGCTCCTGCCCCGCCGGACAGAGCGCCGTCACCATCTCCTCGCAGTCCTCGGGCGGCATCGGCGCAAGTTCGACCGCCACGGTTCCGAACTTCTCCAGGTTGTCCCGCAGCCGCACCGCGTGCGGCGACTGCCCCAGCTCGCTCGGCCGCGCGATGAAGACGAGCATCACCTTCTGCCCCTCCACCCGGCGCAGCAGCATGTGCAGCAGCGCGATGCTCGCATCGTCCGCCAGGTGGTGATCGTCCACCACCAGGATCAGCGGATGCTCATCCGCCACCGCCGTCACCAGCTCATGCAGCCCCTCCGCGATCCGGAGCCGGGCGGTCTCGCCGACGGTCTCCACGATCGGGGGAATGTTGGGGAAACGCTTGCGGACGTCCGGCACCGCCAGCGAGAGGTCCGAGAGCGCCGCCGGGCTCGTCGCGGTCGCCCCCGGGCGGGAGAGGAGGCTCCGCACCAGGCCACCGATGGCGGCGTAGGGGATTTCCCGCTCCATGTCGTAGCACTGGACCCGGGACACGGTGGCCCCCTCCAGGCCGGCCGCCGTGGTCACGCGCTCCACCAGGGTCGTCTTGCCGATGCCGGATTCACCCAGGACATGCGCGTGGCCCTGCTCCCCCTGCTGGATCCGCTCCCAGCACTCGTAGAGCGCCCGGTGCTCCCGCCCCCGGCCGATGAAGGGGCGGTCCTTCCACTGGTCCGTCCGCACCGCGGCGATGGCGCTGTGGGCGGTCCGCTCCCAGCCTCGCTTCCGGAGCCGGATCGCCATGGTCTCGAGGAGCTGGGACGGCACGGCGCCGAGCTCCTCATCTAGCCGCTCCTTCCAGGCCTCGAAGATCTTGAGCGCGGTGAGCCGGTCTCCGGCAAAGGCGCGGGACTCCATCTTGGCGCGGATGGCCTCCTCGCTCAGCTCGTCCAGCGCCAGCATCCGGTCCGCCAGCTGCTCCATCTGCCGGCTGTCGCCGGTGCGGCGGCACCGGTCCATGAGGACCACCAGCGCATCCCGGATGGACGGCAGCCACCTGGCCCGCTGGCGCTCGCGCCAGAGCATGAACTCCGCCGCCCCCGGCACCTCGAAACGGTCCAGGAAGGAGCCGACGTCGAGCGGCGGGGTGACGTCATCGCCCAGCACATCCCCGCGGGCCAGCCGCTCGAGGTCCAGCGTGACCCCGCTGCAGATCCAGCGGACACCGGTCGGGCTGCTCTCGACCACCTCGCGGCCGAAGGCCGCACGGAGGGCGGTGAGCGCGGTGGCCAGCGAGTGCCGCCCCTCCCCCTCCGGCATCCCTGGCCAGAGCAGTTCCGCCAGCATCTCCCGGGTGTGGCGGTTCTCCGACTCCACCGCCAGGAAGACCAGCAGCGCCATGTGCTTCCGGACCTTGACCCGCATGGGCTGCCCGTCGGCGCGGATCAGCGCCGGCTCCCCCAGGCACCGCAGATGGAAGGGCATCGTCATATGGGAATCAATTTGCAGCGGATGGGTAAAATGGGAATCAAATGGACCCGGGTCTCGGCACGCGAGACGCGAGCTGATGCCTGAGGCCACGCGGGCACGGGCGTTGCCCCGTGGGCGTCCCGTCCCGCGCCCGGGCGGGTGCAGCCGTTCGCACGCGCTCGGCAAGTGCCATTTCCCCAAGGCGTTGCGCCGCCGGGTTCCATCCCGGCGCGACAACGTCACCACCTCGATGGAGGCCATTGCATGGCGTTCTGCAAGCTGCAGCTCAGCCTCGCCACCCTCTCCCTCACCCTGCTCGCCGCCTGCGGCGACTCCGGCCCCAGCACCTTCAACTCCACCGGCATGAATGGCGACCTGCAGGCGGTCACCAATGTCGAGGACGACAACATCTCCCAGGCCTTCGACGGGATGGAACAGGTCCTGGGCAGCGACACCATCTCCCTGAACATCGCCTCCCTGGCCGGCCAGCGCCTCTCGGCCGAGGACTCCCGGACCGTGGCCACGCTGCTCCGCACCGCCACCGCGCGGCCGGCGATCAGCGCCTCCATGGCGGTGCCGCCCGCGGCCGCCGGCAAGACCTTCGTCTGGGACAGCGCCAGCGCGAGCTACGTCGCCTCGGACCGCACCGGCGCGCCGGCCAGCGGTGTGCGGGTGATCCTCTATGCCGAGGACAATACCGGCACCATCGTGACGCCCCTGGTCGAGACCGGCTACGTGGACTTCACCGACCTCTCCAGCGGCAGCACGCGGAAGGGGCGCCTTGCCGCCGTGGTGGGTGGGAGCACGATCCTGGACTACACCGTGACGGTGACCGGTGACGAGACGCAGGGCGAGATCAAGCTCGACGGATACCTGGTCTCCGCCGCCGGCCGCCTCAACGTGAACTTCGACCTCACCGGCGCCACCGGGGCCGACAGCACCACGACCTTCACGCTCGCCTCGGCGCTGGACCTGCCGAGCCGGAATGCGTCATTCGACTTCGGGATGCATGGCACGTCCAACAGCGTGACCAGCGCCGTCCACTATGCCCTGTCGGAGACGATCAAGTCGCCCAACGGGCGCCTGGATGTGAGCGGGGAAGGGGACGCTGGGGCGGACATCACCCTCACCATCAAGGTGAATGGCGAGACCTGGGCCACCCTGACCGGCAGCACGCTCACGCCGGCGGACGGGCACACCCTCACTGCCGAGGATCAGCAGGTGCTCAAGCTCGCGGGGGTGCTGGCGAAGGTCGGGGTGCTTTTGCCGGTGGGGATGATCTTCCCCGTGGCCGTGCTGCTGGGGGGATTTCCGGCGCTGCCGTTCTGAAGCGGGTATAGGAGGCAGGGCGCAGCACTTGGGGCTGGAGGCGGGTTCGCCTTCAGCCCTTTGTCTTTCAGTACTCGGCGAAACCGTGGTTGTCCAAGTCTCACATGATCGTCCCGTGTGACGATTAACGTCACAAAGCACAATATTGACGGAAAATGTCAATCGAAGGAGGCCAGCAGCTCCCGCACCAGGTCCTCGCTCGTCCGCCCCGCCGCTTCCGCCGAGAAGTTGGTGACAATCCGGTGCCGCAGCACCGACGGGGCGACGTTTCTCACATCTTCGAGATCCGCCATCGGCCGGCCATCCATGGCCGCACGAGCCTTGGCGGCCAGCACCAGGTACTGCGACGCCCGCGGCCCCGCCCCCCACTCCACATACTCCCGCACCACCGGCGGGGCATCCGGCTCCCCGGGCCGCGTGAGCCGAGCGAGTTTCACGGCGGCGCTCACCAGTCCCTTCGACACCGGAATCCGCCGCACCAGCGCCTGCATCGCCCGCACCGCCTCGGCGTCGAGCGCCGGCTCGATCGGCGCGTCCGGCTCGCCGGTGGTCCGCTCCACGATGCTCTCCTCTTCCTCCCGCGACGGGTACCGCACCCGCAGCTCCAGCATGAAGCGGTCGAGCTGCGCCTCGGGCAGGGGGTAGGTCCCCTCCTGCTCGATCGGGTTCTGTGTCGCGAGGACGAAGAAGGGAGCGGGGAGCGCGTGCGTCTGGCCCGCGGCGGTGACCGCGTGCTCCTGCATCGCCTGGAGGAGCGCGGCCTGCGTCTTCGGTGGCGCGCGGTTGATCTCGTCGGCGAGGACGGCGTTGGCGAAGATCGGGCCCTTCACGTACTTGAAGACTCTGCGTCCCGTCGCGTGGTCTTCCTCGAGCAGCTCGGTGCCCGTGATGTCGCTCGGCATCAGGTCGGGCGTGAACTGGATGCGTGAGAAGGAGAGGTCCATCGCTTCGGCCACCGTCTTGACGAGGAGCGTCTTCGCGAGGCCGGGGACGCCAACGAGGAGCGCGTGGCCGCCGCTCAGCAGCGCGGCCACGAGATTATCGACGATGTCCTGCTGCCCGATGATGCGGCGGCCGATCTGCTCGACGAGCGCGGTGCGCGCGGCCGCAAGCTGGTCCAGCAGCTCGAGGTCCCGGTCGTCGCCTGCGGCCTGTTTGTGTGCGGGGCTCG
>DASTBA010000172.1:0-2355 GCA_035712285.1 Gemmatimonadales bacterium
GTGAACCTGGGTGCTGGAATCCGCGGTGCTGTGGACATCGTGCCGTCGGGTCTCGAGCCCGCCTATGGAACGCGGACGCCGGCCGGCTTTGCGGTCTACCTGCGGCTGCGGCCGGCGCTCATGCAGGCGAATGACGCCATGCCGGGGATGGATCATGCCGCCTCACATGGGAGCTGATCATGTCCGATCACAGCCAGCACACCAAAGGTCATCACGATCACGACGGGCTCGCGGCCCATGAGGGGCACGACAAGCATGCCGGTCACTCGATCGCGATGTTCCGTGACCGGTTCTGGCTGGCGCTTGCGCTGACGATCCCGACACTGATCTGGGGGCACATGCTCCCGCGGCTGTTCGGATATGTTCCGCCGGCGTTCCCGGGTTCGCGATGGATCGCGCCGGTCTTCGGTACCATCGTCTTCCTGTACGGCGGTGCCCCGTTCATCCAGGGCGCCGTGCGCGAGCTGTGGGCGCGGCGGCCCGGCATGATGACGCTCATCGCACTGGCGATCTCGGTGGCGTTTCTCTGGAGCGCTGCCGTGACGCTCGGCGCCCCCGGGATGCCACTCTGGGAGGAGCTCGCCACTCTCGTCACCATCATGCTGCTCGGGCACTGGATCGAGATGCGCTCGATCAACCAGGCCGAGGGGGCGCTCAAGCAGCTGGCCAGGCTCCTGCCGAACATGGCCGTGCGGATCGTCGCCGACGGCGCCGGCGAGCGGACCGAGGAAGTTCCGCTCACCAGCCTGGCGGTCGGCGATCTCCTGCTCGTGCGCCCGGGCGCGAACGTGCCCGCCGACGGTACCGTGCGGGACGGGAAGAGCAGCGTCAACGAATCCATGATCACCGGCGAGAGCCGGCTGGTGGACAAGGCGGCCGGCGACGGCGTCATCGCGGGCACGGTGAACGGGGGCGGCTCGCTCCGCGTCGAGGTGACAGGGACCGGCGATCGCACGATGCTCGCCGGCATCATGCGCCTGGTGGAGCAGGCCCAGACCTCCCGCAGCAGGGCCCAGGCGCTGGCGGACCGGGCGGCGCGCTGGCTCACGTATGCGGCGCTGGGTGCCGGGGCGGTGACGCTGGTGGCCTGGCTCCTCGCGGGGGCGGCGGGATCATACGCGGTCGAACGGATGGTGACCGTCCTCGTGATCGCCTGCCCGCACGCGCTGGGTCTTGCGGTGCCGCTCGTCATCGCGATCTCCACCACCCTCGGCGCCCAGAGCGGACTGCTCGTGCGCGACCGCCGCGGGCTCGAGGAGGCGCGCGGACTGAACGCGGTGGTCTTCGACAAGACCGGCACCCTCACGCTCGGGTCGCACCGGGTCGTCGAAGTGAAGGTCGCGGCCGGAGTACAGGAGGAGGCGGTGCTGCGGCTGGCGGCGGCGGTCGAGCAGGATGCGGAGCACCCGGTGGGGCAGGCGATCGTCACGAGCGCGCGCGAGCGGGGCATCGAGATCCCCCGGGCCGGCGAGTTCCGGACGATTCCCGGCTACGGAGTCGAGGCGGTGGTCGAGGGGCGCCAGGTGGCCGTTGGCGGGCCGAACCTGCTGCAGCGCATGGAGGTCGTGCCCTCGCGGGAGCTCCGGGCGTCCAGTGCGACGGCGGCGGGTCGCGGGCAGGGGGTCGTGTACGTTGTCGAGGGCGGACAGGTCCTGGCCGGGTTCGCGGTGGCCGATGCCGTGCGTCCCGAGTCGAAGGCGGCGGTGGACCGCCTGCACGAGCTGGGCATCGAAGTCGTGATGATGACCGGCGACTCGCAGGCGGTGGCCGACGCGGTCGCTCGCGAGCTTGGCATCGAGACGGTGCTTGCGCAGGTCCTTCCGGAGGACAAGGCTGCGCGCATCGAGGCACTGCAGCGTCAAGGGAAGCGCGTCGCCATGGTGGGGGATGGCGTCAACGACGCGCCCGCGCTCGTGACCGCCGATGTCGGCATCGCCATCGGTGCCGGAACCGACGTGGCGGTCGAGGCGGGCGACGTGGTGCTGGTGCGGAGCGACCCGCGCGACGTGCCGCGCATCGTCGCGCTCTCGCGGGCAACCTACCGCAAGATGGTGCAGAACCTCTGGTGGGCGGCGGGCTACAACATCGTGGCGATTCCGCTGGCGGCCGGCGTGCTCGCGCCGATCGGGATCGTGCTCTCGCCCGCCGTCGGCGCGGTGCTGATGTCGCTCAGCACCGTGATCGTGGCGGTCAACGCGCAACTGCTGCGGCGTCAGCGGCTCTGATCCGCCATGATCCGCAGCACGGGGCGGCCATTCACGTTCTTCAGCGGGAAGTAGACGAGGTGCGTGCGCGGTGCCACCGAGACCGAGTGGGCGGCGGGCATCGAGAGCGCGGCGACGCGTGCGAGCGAAT
>DASTBA010000173.1:0-3021 GCA_035712285.1 Gemmatimonadales bacterium
CCCCGGCCTGCCGGGCGATGCCCGGCGATCCGTCGGTTGACTGGTCGTCCACCACCAGCACTTCCGCCGGGGCCAGGGTTTGCGCCCGGGCCGAGGCGATGGCCTCCGCCAGAAACGCCGAGGCGTTGTAGCAGGGAATGACGACACTTACACTCGGCATGCGGCCTCGATCGGGACTGGCTTGCAACTTGCCCCCGGCGGTGCGCAAGATAAGCAATGGTCGGACTGCACCAGGGAGGGTTGCGCCAATTGCATGCCACCGGCGATGACGAATCGGGGCCCGTGTCATGATCGTGCTGGCCGTCATATCGGGGGTCCTGCTGCTGATCACGTGGGTCGGGTATCCGGCGGTGGTGCGCTGGATGGCCGCCCGCATTCCGGTTTGCCCGGTGACCGAACCGGAGGTTTGGCCGAGTGTGAGCGTGATCGTGGCCTCCCGCGACACGCCGGCTGCCGTGGCCGCGCGCGTGGCTGACCTGCTGGCCGGTGACTACCCGCCCGACCGTCTCTCCGTCGTGATCGGAGTGGACTCGGCGCACCTGGCATCGGTCGCCGAGTACGGGCTGGCCGATTCGCGGGTGACGGTCGTCCAGCGGGAGCCGCCGGGCGGAAAGGCGGCGGCACTCAACACAGCCGTCCGCGCCGCCGCAGGCGAGGTGCTGGTCTTCACCGACACCCACCAGCGCTTCGCGCCCGATGCCATCCGGGTACTGGTACAGGAGGTCACGGGAGGACCGTTCGGGATCGTCTCCGGCCAGCTGGAGCTGCCGGAGGGGAAGCAGCGCTCGCTGCTCGACTGGTACTGGCGTCTCGAACGCCGCTTGCGGCGCGATGAGGCGCGCATCTTCTCGGCTGTTGGCGTGAGCGGCTCGATCTACGCCATGCGCCGCGGCCTCTGGGAGCCGCTGCCGGCTGGCCTCATTCTCGATGATCTCTACGTGCCGATGCGGGCCATCCTCGCCGGTCATCGCATAGGCTTCACCTCCGCGGCCAAGGCGCACGATGCCCGCCGGACCGAGCCGGAGCAGGAGTTCCGCCGGAAGGTGCGGACCCTCACCGGCAACTTCCAGCTCTGCGCGTGGCTGCCGGCGGTGCTCGTGCCGTTCCGCAACCGGGCGTGGGTCCAGTTCGTTCTGCACAAGCTGATGCGCCTGTTCACGCCCTGGCTGTTCGTGGTGATGATCGCGAGTGGTGTCGGTGCCCTGTTCGTACGCTGGGGCTGGGCCAGTCTCGCGGCGCTGGGCGGCGCGGCGCTTCTGGTGCTGCTGCTGGCCCAGCTCCTGGGGCTGTGGCATCGCCTCGTGGCCTACGCCCGCTGGTTCTTCGCCATGCAGGCCGCCGTCGCCGTCGCCACGCTCAATGGGCTCACCGGACGCTGGGACGTGTGGAAGCATCGGTGACGCCGCGCCGGCCGGTGCGGGTATGCCTGGTCGGGCCGTCGCTCGACATCCTGGGTGGCCAGGCGATCGCCGCCCAGCGCCTGCTCGAGCGGCTCCGAACAGTGCCCGGACTGGAGGTCTCGTTTCTGCCGGTCAACCCCCGGCTTCCGGGACCGCTGCGGCTCCTGCAGCGGGTCAAGTATGTTCGTACGGTCGTGACCAGCATCGCGTACATCAGTGCGCTGCTATGGCGTACCTGGCGCTACGACGTGCTGCACGTCTTCTCGGCCTCGTACTGGTCGTTCCTGCTGGCGCCGACACCGGCGATTCTCATCGGGCGCCTCTTCGGCAAGCCGGTCGTCCTGAACTACCGCAGCGGCGAGGCGGACGATCACCTCGCCCGTCATGGCCGCGTCGCGATTCCGATCCTCCGGCTGGCGACGGTGATCGTGGTGCCGTCCGGATACCTGGTCGGGATCTTCGCACGGCACGGCCTGACCGCGACGGTCATCCTGAACTTCATCGAGCTGGACCGGTTCCGGTTCCGTCCTCGGGGCCGCCCCCGGCCGGCGCTGCTCGCCAACCGGAATTTCGAGGAGCTGTACGGTGTGGATGACGTCATCCGGGCGTTCGGCCTGGTGCAGTCGGCCTGGCCCGATGCGCACCTCGTGCTCGTGGGGGGAGGAAGCCGGGACGGGGAGTTGCGCGAACTGACGGCGCGACTTGGCCTGCGCCACGTGGACTTTGCGGGGCAGATTCCACCCGGAGAGATGCCGGCACGATTCGACGCGGCAGACATCTACGTGAATGCCTCGCGGATCGACAACATGCCGCAGTCCATCCTCGAGGCGTACGCGGCGGGCACGCCGGTGGTGACCACCGATGCCGGCGGCATTCCCTTCATCGCCACGGCGGAACGGACCGCGTTGATGGTGCCGGTCCATGACTGGCAGGCCCTGGGCCAGGCAGTGCTCCGGTTGCTGAATGACGGAGATCTTGCCGGACGGATCGCGCAGGCGGCGCATGACGAATGCGTCTTCCGGTATTCCGGAACGTCCATCGCGGCCGAATGGCGCGCGCTCTACGAATCGCTCGCGCGGAGCAACGCATGAGCCCGGTGCACCACCGCTCGCTGACGGAACTTCGCGACCGCGGGCGCGAGCGCCTCGTGGTCACCGCCGAGCGACTCGGGCTCCGCCGCGCATCGCGGGAGCCGTCGCCGGAGCAGCTTGTGCGCCTGCTCGAGCCGGGGATCGAAGCCGGTGCCCACGGCCTGGCCGCCGACATCGTGCGTTGCTGCCGCGCCATCCTGCCCGGCCTTGCCGATCCTGCCGCCAGCGCCCGGGCTGCGGCCACGCTGTGGCCCGACGACGCCGACCGCCTGCTGGAGCGGGCACGCCGCATCCTCACCGGCCGGTTCGAGCTGCTCGGCTATCGCGATCTCGACATCGGGCTCGCACCGGACTGGCAGCGCGACCCGGTGTCCGGCCGCCGGGCACCACTGATCCACTGGAGCCGCATTCCCTATCTCGACGCCACGGCGGTCGGTGACCACAAGGTCACCTGGGAGCTCAGCCGCCAGCAGCATCTGGTGACACTGGCGCAGGCCTGGCAGCTGACGGGAGATGAGCGTTTTTCGCAG